>NC_013223.1:658333-987500 GCF_000024325.1 Desulfohalobium retbaense DSM 5692
GGTGGCCAGGTGCGCAAGCTGTTGGTCAATGCTGTGGTCCTGCAAACAGGTGAAGGGGAACGGGCCGGATTGGTGGCGGTGTTCGAAGATGTGACCGAGCTGGACAAGATGCAGCGCATGGCCGCCTGGCGCGAAGTGGCCCGGCGTATCGCGCATGAAATCAAGAACCCCCTGACCCCGATCAAGCTCTCGGCCCAGCGCCTGCAGCGGAAATTCGGTGACCAGGTTCAAGACGGGGTCTTCACCCAATCCACGGAATTGATAATCCGGCAGGTCGAGCATCTGCAACAGATGGTCTCCGAGTTCTCGGCCTTCGCCAAGTTGCCGGAAGTGCACCCGAAGCGAGACGAGATCACCCCGCTCGTCCAGGAGGTGGTGGCGCTTTTTCGCCAAAGTCACAATACCATCCAGTGGACAGTGGAGGAGCAGGACGAGACCCCTCCTTTCCGTTTCGATCGCGAGGCGATCAAGCGTGTTTTGATGAACCTGCTGACCAACGCGGCTGAGGCCCTTCAAGGCGGCAACGGCTCAACAGTGGACATCAGTGTCGATTGCGATGTCAGCAGCGGATGGGTCCGTTTGCAGATCGCGGACAATGGGCCGGGACTTTCGCCAGAAGAACGTTCGCGTCTGTTTGAACCCTATTTTTCCCGCAAGAAAGGGGGCACCGGCCTGGGGCTGACGATCGTCAAATCCTTGGTCAACGACCATCACGGCTATGTTCGCATCAAACCCAATTCCCCACACGGCAGCGTCTTCGTGGTTGAACTGCCGCTTGTCTGATCCAAGAATGGGGCTGCGAAACCGCCGAATTTGCTATTTGTGAGGAGTACAGCATGCAAGCACGTATCCTGGTCGTTGATGACGAACTCGATATCCGCGTCTCTTTGTCCGGAATTCTTGAAGATGAAGGGCACACCGTCATGGAGGCCGACAGCGGCGAAGCCGGGCTGACAGCGATGGCCGGGAAGGAAATCGATCTTGTTTTTTTGGATATCTGGCTGCCGGGCATGGATGGGTTGGCTGTACTGGAACGTTTGCGCCAGGAGTGGCCAGATATTCCCGTGATCATGATTTCCGGGCACGGCACGATTGAGACTGCGGTCAGCGCGATCAAAAACGGGGCCCACGACTTCATCGAAAAACCGCTTTCTTTGGAAAAAGTGGTCATCACAGCCAACAAGGCCCTGGAATTCAGCAAACTCAAACGGGAAAATCGGGATCTGCGTTCACGGGTAAAAACCGATGTCGTCCAAGAGATCAGCGGTAGCAGTGGGGCCATCGCCTCCTTGCGCGCCCAGATCGATCGGGTGGCGCCCACCGATGCCTGGGTGCTCATCAGCGGCGAGAACGGAACCGGCAAAGAAATCGTGGCCCGCTCGCTGCATGTTAAAAGCCGGCGGGCCAAGCGCCCGATGATCGCCGTGAACTGTGCGGCCATCCCCGAAGAACTCATAGAAAGCGAACTCTTTGGACATGAAAAAGGGGCGTTCACGGGCGCGGAACAGGCTCAGCGGGGCAAGTTTGAGTTGGCCCACAAGGGAACGCTGTTCCTGGACGAGATAGGCGACATGAGCCTGAAGACCCAGGCCAAAGTCCTCAGAATCCTCCAAGAGCAATCCTTTGAACGGGTCGGAGGGCGAAAGACCCTCAATGTCGATGTCCGGGTCATTGCCGCGACAAACAAGGATTTGCCTCAGGAGATCCAGGCTGGCCGGTTCCGCGAGGATCTGTACTACCGGCTCAAAGTTTTTCCCCTGGAAGTTCCGCCTTTGCGACTGCGTATGCAGGATGTCCCGGATCTGTTGCAGGAGTTTGTAGCGCTTTTGAGCCGGGAGCACGGCTTCAAACCGCTCTCGTTCACCCCGGAGGCCCTGCGACGGTTACAGTCCTATAGCTGGCCGGGCAATGTCCGGGAACTCAAGAATTTTGTGGAACGCATGCTGATTATGTACGCCGGAGACGAGGTTGGTCCGGAGCACCTTCCCGGCGATGTGGAAGCGCCAATGGCCGGTGGACATGAACGAGGTGTCGGCTGGGACGATGATTTCAAGAATGCCCGGGCCCGTTTTGAAAAGGATTTTTTGACCCAGAAGCTCGAACAATGCGGGGGCAACGTGGCCCAGACCGCCGAGCAGGTCGGCCTGGAGCGGAGCTATTTGTATCGCAAACTCAAAGGCTACGGGCTGATCTGATTCCGGACCCTTGTTTTCCGCCTGAAAATGGGCGTGCGCCACACGCCCGGTCCAAGCGGCACCACAACGCGTCTTTTTGCTTCGTTCCCAGGCTCGGGATTGGTTGTATTTGCGGTCTGGTGAGGAATAGGTGAGCAAAACAAAAAGGGGTTGCCACGGCGTGCGCGGCAACCCCTTGATTTTTGTGGTGCCCCAGGGAGGATTCGAACCCCCGGCTCCGGGATTAGGAATCCCGCGCTCTATCCTCCTGAGCTACTGGGGCCAGGAAGATGGTCTTTTAGGTTGGCCTGCTTTGCCTTGTCAAGGCGAAGCTTCAAGGGGCAATGGTGCTGCCCAGAACCTCAAGGAAGCGGCGCATCCATTCCGGGTGCGCCGGCCAGGCCGGGGCTGTGACCAGATTGCCGTCGACCACGGCGTTGCTGGCCGTGGCATTGACCTCGACCCACGTGCCCCCGGCTTGCTCTACGTCAGGACGCACGGCGGGATAGGCGGTGCAGGATTTGTTCCTGAGCACATCGGCGGCGGCCAGGACCTGCTGTCCGTGACAGATGGAGGCGATGGGCTTGTCGTTGGCAGCAAAATGGCGAACGATTTCCAATACCCGGGGATTGAGGCGGATGTATTCCGGGGCCCGGCCGCCGGGGATGACCAAAGCGTCGTAGTCGCTTTCCTGCACGGAATCAAAGGAGGCGGTCAGGGTGAAATTGTGCCCGGGCTTTTCGCTGTAGGTTTGCGCCCCGTCAAAGTCGTGGACGGCGGTGGCCACGGTTTCTCCCGCTTTCTTGTCCGGACATACGGCGTGGACGGTGTGTCCGATCATGTTCAGGATCTGAAACGGGACCATGACCTCGTAGTCTTCGACATAGTCACCGACAAGCATGAGAATTTTTTGGGTTGCCATGGAGCTCCTCCTTGCGAGTTTGTGCGTCGGGAGCAACACGCTGCCACGGGGTGGCCTGGAGCGATTTCCCGCGCACGCTTTTTGCGCTTTGTCAGGCCACAATCTCGGAACCACTGCCGGCTTTGGTGAAAAGCTCCAGAATAAGGGAGTTTTCGACCCGGCCGTCGATGATGTGGGCCTTTTCAATGCCGGCTTCGACTGCCTCCAGGCAGCACTTGACCTTGGGGATCATCCCGCCACGGACGACATGGTTGTCGATGGCTTCCGCGGCCTGTCTTCTGGTCAACGAGGAAATAAGTGTGCCGGCAGGATCCAGGATGCCCTGGACATCGGTCAACAACACCAGACGCTTGGCGTTGATGGCAGCGGCAATAGCCCCGGCCACGGAGTCCGCGTTGATATTGTAGGTTTCGCCGTGGGCATCGACGCCCACCGGGGCAATGATGGGAATGAAACCGTCGCGTTGGAGGGAGTCGATCAGCGTGGTGTTGATGTGCACGACTTCCCCGACTTTGCCCAGATCGATGATCTCCGGGGGCGCGTCTTTCCGGGAGATGACCATTTCCAGTTGTCTGGCCTGGATCAGGCCGCCATCCTTGCCGGAAAGGCCGACCGCTTTGCCCCCGCTGAGATTGAGCTGATTGACGATTTCCTTGTTGACCTTGCCCACGAGAACCATTTCCACCACATCCATGGTTGCTTGATCGGTAATACGCAGACCTTCTCGAAATTGGGAGTCGATCTGAAGTTGTTCCAGCATATGTCCGATCTGAGGGCCGCCACCGTGGACGATGACCGGATTCAAACCGATATATTTGAGCAGGACTACATTTAAGGCGAAGGCGTGTTTGAGGGTCTCGTCTTTCATGGCGTGGCCGCCGTATTTGATGACGATGGTCTGCCCGTAAAATTCGCGGATATACGGAAGGGATTCTAAAAGGATTTTGGCTTTGGCGATTTCCTGTTCCATAAGTCTCTCTTTATGCTTGTCAGCGAATGGTCTCCATCACACTTGGTTTCGGTTCCTCACACAAATCTGTGCCTGACTTGAGGCCAAAAACTTGAAAAGCATGAGCCCTCTCGGGTAGTTAGGTAGTTACCACACAAACCTATCACCCAGGAGGAACTCATGCTCGTGTCCCAGTTAACCAAATTGACGCTGGATATTCAAGGATTTCGTGTCGGTCGGGTTCAAGGTGATACGAGCGGGATCACCGTAGATATAGCCCCAGACCGGCGTCATCTGCTCTTTTGCAGCCGCTGCGGCAGCGCTGCCAAGTATCGGGATACCCTTACAAGTCGCTATTTTCGCCATGTCCCTCTTTGGGGGATCCCTGTATGGCTCCGGTACAGCCCCCGCAGAGTTCGGTGCGGACATTGTGGCGTCAAGGTGGAGTATTTCCCCTGGAGCACAGGCAAACATCGGTTCACAACGGCTTTTGCCCACTTCCTGGCTTCGTGGGCCCGGTTACTGCCCTGGAAACATGTAGCACAGCTTTTTGGTTGCTCCTGGGGTACCGTGGCCGCTGCTGTTGACCAGATTGTCGAGTATGGTCTGGCCCATCAAGATCTCTCGAATCTGACGCACATTGGGATTGACGAAATCTCCCGAGAAAAGGGCCAAGTATACCTAACCAATGTCTACGACCTGAATACCTCCAGACTCGTATGGAGCGGGGAAAAACGGACAAAGGCAACAATTACCAACTTCTTCACCTCGCTTGGCCCTAGCAAGATCGATAAGCTTGAAGGGGTCTGTTGCGACATGTGGGAGCCGTATACCCAGGTCATTCAAGACAAGGCCCCGAAAGCGACGATGGTCTTCGACAAATTCCACATTGTCCGGCATCTCAATGAAGCCGTTGACCAGGTCCGTAGAGACGAGATCCGGGAGAAGGGCCAAAAGCACAAGGATCTGGTTAAAGACACCCGATATATCTGGCTCAAGAACCCGTGGAACCTGACTGACAAGCAGGCATCTCGGTTGAGTGCACTGGAAAAACTCAATCTCAAAATCAACAGGGCGTATTTACTCAAGGAATCATTTCGCCAGTTCTGGTCGTATGAGTGCAGGACTTCAGCCAAAGATTTCCTCGACAAGTGGTTCTGGTGGGCGACGCATTCCAGGCTGAAGCCAATGCGAAATTTTGCTTGGATGCTGCGCCGCAAAGAAGAAAATATTCTCAGTTATTTCGACATGCCCATCAGCAATGGCTCGGTGGAAGGCCTCAACAATAAGGCTAAAGTCATTAGTCACAGAGCATACGGGTTCAGGTCGGCCAAGAACTACATCCGGAATCTGTACCATTGCATGGGCGGGCTACCTGAACCCCAAATTATGCACAGATTTGTGTGAGGAACCGGTGTTTCTTGCCCAGACCTTTGAGGTCGCTTTATTGCACGCCGGAAATAGTCAGCAGGAAGAGGTTCTTGTCCTCAACAAACGTCTGCTCTACCGAGCAGGAGGTCTCCGGATTGACATCAAGGACGACACGGAGACGGTTTTCAGGTTCGTGGAGAAAGACGCGCACAGACCGTAACCACGGCCCTTGCAGTTTTTTCTCCTCGGGGCCAGTATACGAGGTGACCGGTGCAATATCAAAAAACAGTCTCGGCTTGTCGCCGGCGAGTTTGTGCAATGTTGGAATGATGTGACGCGAAAAGACAAAGCCGAGTTGTTCGGTCTGTGCGGTGGCGTTGCGGTCATAGGCTATACGTTGGAGGCGTATCGGCTCATCGGAAGCTTGCGCACGAAAAGAGGATGAGCCTCCTGCGGCAAGGACAAGAACCAGGCAGAGGATCAGACCCATGGATCGGCCTGGATGGATGTATGGCGAGGATCTTGAGGTTGACATACAGCCCCCATAACAGAAAAAGAATGCGGCGGAAAGATGGTCCGGGACTCTGCTTCAGCTCACCATGCGGTTTTGGTTTGTCTTTGGGCGTGAGAGGTGGAGAAGCTCGCGTCCGCGAAATGGTATAGAAAGCCAGCGCCCTGGGCAAGGTGTGCCCCGGGTGGGGCTGGCGCTGAGCACATCGGTTTCTGTAATGCACTGAACTCCAAGGATCCGCAATATATCGGAGGATGACCATGGAGATTGCCACTCATTCCCAAATTGACCGTTCGTTGTGCGGCACACCCCTCGTTGTCGAACAAGGACGAAGCGAAGTGGAGCTGATTGCCAGCGAGACCATGGCTGCCGATGCTACCGGTTTGGTGCATGGCGGATTTGTTTTCGGGCTCGCGGATTATGCGGCCATGCTGGCCGTCAATCATCCAAATGTCGTATTGGGCAAGGCCGCTTCCCGATTTCTTGTACCGGTTCAGGTCGGACAGAGCCTGCTGGCCCGGGCTGAGGTGCAAACGGTGACCGGGCGCCGTTACGAAGTACAGGTTGAGGTGCTCCAGGCGCAGAGTACCGTCTTCGAAGGCGAATTCACCTGTTATGTCCTGGAGGATCACGTTTTGGCCAACGAGTAGGGCCCAACGTTTTTTCCCGTTTCAGCAGGTACGTTATTCGTTACTTTGCTGATTTTCAGGAGTGCTTGGTCCAGGACATGGTGGTCCGTTGCAGTTCCCCATCTTTTTAGAGCCAGGCCGGCGCCTGGCGGGCCCGGAAGAGGGAAGACGGTTGCCGGAATACGAAAGACGGATAAAGACGTGGCAAGAATCAGCAACTCCGGTCCCGGTACCGATTTCGATCCCGATTTGGAGAGGAGGGGCTGTTTTTCGTGTCCGATTTTTCCGCTCTACATTTTTTCAATTTTCCAATCTTCCTTGGTGTTTACTATCTGAAGCGTAAAGCGTTTTCATTCACGTAGGTCGGCTGAAAGCGGAGCGTCAGCCGACGTAAGCGTTGGTTGGTGTGTTTGAGGCGCTGGAAATACAGGAACGCTCTGAGGGTGCCGAATCCAAATCGCTATCGGGATCGGTATCGGGTTCGATTCTTGAAATCGACCTTTACTGAAGAAGGCGTTTTGCAAAAGGGCAAAAAAAAGAGGTATGACCGGGGGTCATACCTCTTTGCTTTTTTTGGTGCGCCAGGGAAGATTCGAACTCCCGACCTACGGATTCGTAGTCCGGCGCTCTATCCAACTGAGCTACTGGCGCGTCCGAGAAAATGGCTTATACGTTTCTCGGTTTCGGGTGTCAAGGATGAGTTTAACGTTTTTTCATTTTTTTGAACCGTGTCTGGAGTCAGGGGCCTTTCGAGAGAGTGTTTTCAGGGGTGGTTGCGCTTGAGTGAATTGGGGCTGGTCCCGCTGTTTGAGCATCGAAAAAGGGCATCGGGTCTTGACAGCACAGCGGAAATGTCCATTTAGAAAAGATATTTTATTGGAATCGGTTCACCACATCTTTCACCACGCCACGCTTTCGGCTCACGGTTACTCAGGTCCTCCGCAGTCTTTCGTGTGCCGGAGGGTGGAATGTGCAAGGAGTAAGGCCCATGCCAGCTGTTTGTTTTGCTCTCAGTCATGGCCGTTTGGAGATTCGGCAGGGTGATATCACCGCCGCCGAAGTTGGGGCAGTGGTGAATGCCGCTAATTCTCGTTTGGCTGGCGGCGGCGGGGTAGACGGTGCGCTCCAGCGGGCAGCTGGACCGCAGCTTTTGCAGGCGGGCCAGGAATATGTTCGAGAGCATGGTGCGCTGTCTGTTGGAGATGCCGTCGTGACGCCCGGTTTTGCGTTACCGGCGTCGCAGGTGATTCATACGGTCGGCCCCATCTGGCGTGGAGGCGGGCACAATGAGGAGGCCCTGCTCGAACGGGCCTATGCCAATTGTCTCCAGGTGGCCAAAGACCAGGGGATCCAGAGTATTGCCTTTCCCGCCATCAGCTGCGGCGTGTACGGATTTCCGGAAAAGCGTGCCGCGGCAATCGCCATTCCCGTCATTGTCGCCGCCTTAGAGCGCGATGCTGTTTCCAGTGTCGCTTTGTACCTGTATTCAAACCCATCCTACGCGGTGTGGTATAATGAAGCCCAGCGCCTGATCGGTGCTGAACATGAGGAGTAAAACGTGGAGAGAGGGTTACGAGGAACAACCATCCTGGCTGTGAGACGGGGTGATGGCGTGGCCATGGCCGGCGATGGCCAGGTGACCATGGGACAGGCCGTGGCCTTGAAACACACGGCCAGAAAGGTCCGGCGGATGTACCATGGGAAAATCGTGGCTGGTTTTGCCGGCTCGACGGCCGATGCCTTCACGCTCTTTGAGCGTTTCGAAGCCAAACTGGAAGAGTTTCGAGGCAATCTTCTGCGCTCGAGTGTCGAATTGGCCAAGGAATGGCGAACGGACAAATACCTTCGTCGCCTGGAAGCCATGCTGGTTGTGGCCGACGCGGAGAATATCTTTGTCCTGACCGGAACCGGTGACGTGATAGAGCCTGATGATGGCGTTGTGGGCATTGGGTCCGGCGGGTCATATGCCCTGGCTGCGGCGAGAGCGCTGCTGCGCCATTCGGAATTGCCGGCCAAGGATATCGCCGAGCAGGCGATGCATATCGCGGCGGAATTGTGCGTGTATACGAACGATTCTCTGGTATTGGAGACGATTGGTTCCTGAGTGCCTCAGGGCGCTGAAACAGGTGCCCCTACCTGACTGTTGAACAATTCCTTCTAAGGCAGATCGTTCAAAAATCCCAAGGGACAGCGATAAAAAGTTCAAGGTCGCAGCGTACTGATTCGTGGGGACCAGTTTGAACGTATTGCAGCTTTGCTGTCATTGGGAGAATTCCAACGGCCTGCGAAGACTTTGTGTGTATTGCCCCCCTTGTTTGATCGCAGTGCACGCCACGGTCCGCTCTCAGGACCCCGACAAGCGGCACGGAAAATACGACTTGAACGCCAAGAGGCGATGGAGAATATGGCATGGACTATACCGAGACATCTCATACGATAGCTTTGGGGCCGACTGAGTCGGAAGGGAGTGCCAATAGCCCCCTTACCCCGCGTGAAATTGTTGCCGAACTCGATAAATTCGTGATTGGTCAGGATGAGGCCAAGCGCATGGTGGCTATTGCCCTTCGCAACCGGTGGCGCAGGCAGCAATTGGATCCGGAACTGGCCGAAGAGATCGCCCCCAAAAATATCATCATGATCGGCCCCACAGGGGTAGGCAAGACCGAGATCGCCCGTCGGCTGGCCAAGTTGGCTCGGGCGCCTTTTTTTAAAGTGGAAGCCTCGAAGTTCACGGAAGTGGGCTATGTGGGACGTGATGTCGAGTCCATGATCCGGGATTTGATGGAAATCGGAATCACCCTGGTTCGTCAGGAAGAAATGGATCGCGTGCGCGGCAAGGCTGAAGAGCAGGCCGAGGAAAAACTCCTGGATCTGCTCCTGCCCCGCGGTGGGAAAGAGGACACGGCCCCATCGGGGCAGACCTTTTCTGATGCAGCCGCGAGCGGTGAGGGCGCCAAACAGTCCACACGGGAAAAATTCCGGACCCTTTTTCGGCAGGGACGGCTCGATGACCGTCTGGTCGAAGTCCAGGTTCAGGCTCAGGGACCGCAGCTGCAAATGGCCTCCATGCCCGGCATGGAGGAGATGGAGACGCAGTTCAAAGACATGTTCAGCAAGATCATGCCCAAAAAGAGCAAGACCCGGAAAATGCAGGTCCGTGACGCCTACGAGCATCTGGTCCAAGAGGAGAGCGACAAGCTGATCGATATGGACAAGGTCAGTGAGAAGGCACGGGAACGTGTCGAGCAAAACGGGATTATTTTTCTTGATGAAATCGACAAGGTCTGCAGTCAGCGCGAAGGTGGCCAGACCGATGTTTCCCGGGAAGGCGTCCAGCGGGATCTGCTTCCGGTGGTCGAGGGATGTGTGGTGAACACCAAGCACGGCATGGTCCGCACCGATCATATCCTGTTTATTGCTGCCGGCGCTTTTCACTATGCCAAACCCTCTGATTTGATTCCCGAACTTCAGGGGCGTTTCCCTTTGCGCGTGGAGTTGGCGGCTTTGGAAAAAGCCGAATTTTATCGCATCCTGACCGAACCGCAAAACGCCCTGACCGTCCAGTACGAGGCGTTGCTAGGAACGGAGCAGGTTGCCCTGTCCTTCACGGACGACGCTTTGCAGGAAGTGGCGGCATTTGCCCAGCGGGTCAATGAAGAGACCGAGAATATCGGGGCGCGCCGGTTGTATACGATCATGGAAAAGATTTTGAACACCTTGTCCTTTGAGGCCCCGGACAAGGCTGGAATCGAAGTGGTCGTGGATGCGGAATATGTCCGTCAGCATCTGGAAGGACTCGAAGAAGATCGTGATTTGACGCGGTATATCCTCTAGAGAACACAATCCGTTGCGCTTGCCCGAAGCGGCGCTCTGGCTCCAGGGTATCGCAAGGGATTTGAGGGCTTCAGGGCTGCTTTACTGCTTGCTGGCCTTTGGCCACAAAAACGCCCCGGCACTGTTTGGATCTGTGCCGGGGCGTTTTTGTGGCGTTGTGGCCTTGAGCTTGCGGACGTCCCAACGTGTTTGGATATCCCAGACGATGACAAAAATGGAATTCTGCCTCAGGTGGTGAAAAAATGGGTGGTGCAGAAAATTCAGGCCATCCCTGGGGGCTAAAATGGGGGATGGAGCAGGGTGCGTCCCGCAAGATTTTCTTTTTATTTGCGGTAAATCTAGTTACTTGGTGATTGAAGTCTTTTGGAGGCTGAGGGGCGCCAACAAACTGGATTTTGAGCCTTTTTCAGTAGACGGGCCGCAGGCCTTTTTTTCTTTTTTTGTGAAAATGTCATCTCTGCGCGGGAGGTTTTAGAGGGTGTTTTTCTAGGTAAGCATCTAGAATATAATATTTATTTTGATGTGGAACACGATTTGTACGTGTTTGCAAAGTCTGTGAGCCAGGGCCGAGCGAACCAGTTTGACCACAAATCAGGCAGTGCTCTATAGACGCCGTTGGCTCAATTACTGTTCACCCCAAGCCACCTTGAGACCAGGAGGTCGAGCATGTTGCGGAAATTGATCTGTTTTCTCGGAATCAGCCTCGCGTTAGCCGCCCCAGCGTATGGCGCCGCCATGAAAATGAATTGCAATGCTATTTATCCAGCGTCGAATTTCCACACCCAAGGTGCTGAGCATTTCGCCGAATTGGTCCACAAATATACTGACGGCGATATCCAGATCACGGTCCACTCCGGCGGGAGTCTGGGGTTTGAAGGCAGCGAACTGCTCAAAGCTGTCAAGGACGCCTCCGTGCCCATGTCGGATATCCTGATGGGCGTGGTTGCCGGCAGTGAAGAAATTTTCGGTTTGAGCACATACCCGCGGATCGTCAGTTCGTATGCCGAGGCACGGGAATTGTATGAGGCTGCATTGCCTGCGTACAAAAAAGCCTGCCAAAAATGGAACCAAAAATTCCTGTACGCCGCTCCGTGGCCGCCCAGCGGTCTTTTCAGCCAGTCCAAGGTTCAATCCGCTGCGGATATCGATGGACTCAAGACCAGGACCTACGACAAGAATGGAGCGCAATTCTTGAAGAAGCTTGGCGGCAACCCGGTGTCCATGCCCTGGGGCGAGGTGCCGTCGGCTCTGAATACCGGTCTGATCGATTCCGTTTTGACCTCGGCTACCTCCGGCAAGGACGGCAAGTTCTGGGAAGTCCTGGACCATTTCACCGCGCTGCATTTCGCGTATCCGCTCAATATGCTGACCATCAATATGGACTATTGGAACGCCTTGTCCGCTGAACAGCAGTCGGCGTTGGAAAAAGCGGCCGCAGAGACCGAGTCCTTCCAGTGGGAAGCTTCGAAAAAGAGCAATCGTGACTCGTTGAAGGTCTTGGAGGACAACGGCCTGCGAATCACTGAGGTGGATGCGGCTCTGGCCGAAAAATTGGACGCGGCTGCCGCGGACATTTTTGAGGAATTCAAAGCCGAGGCGGACGAAGATACCAAAAAGGCCCTTCAGGCCATCGGGATGTAAGCATGGAGCGCTTGAGTCGTTTCGTGGAAGGCCTCTGCACTGCAGGGGCCTTCTTTTCGGCCCTGTTTATGATCGGGATCGTAATCTTGATCATGATCGAAGTCGTAATGCGATCGCTTTTCAACACCTCGACCATGATCACCAGCGAATTCAGCGGCTATTTTCTGGTGGCTCTGGTCGTCCTGGGGCTTGGTCACACCCTGCATCACGAAGGGCATATCCGTATCACACTCTTGCGAGGACGCCTGGGGCCAGTTGGACGAAAGCGTCTGGATCTCGTTGTCGGCAGCCTCGGCCTCTGTCTGTGTTTATTCGCCCTGTATTTTACGGTTCTTATGGTCCTCGACACCAGATCGCTGGGAATGCGTGCCGACACCGTGGCTGAAACACCGTTGTGGATGCCTCAGGCCGTCATTCCGGTCGGATTGGGACTGTTTGCCCTGCAATTGTTCGCTTTTCTCGTCAGGAGGGCACGGTCATGATCGGTGATCCTCTTGTGCTCGCCCTGGCCATGGTCGGGGTCATGTTTGTCCTATTGCTGTCCAGCACATGGATCGGCTTTTCCCTGATCGGGACTGGGATCGCCGGGCTCTTGATGTACGATCTGAATTTGCCGCCGACATTGTCCATCTGGGACAAGATCGGCGATCTGTTGGCCAACTCCATGTGGAATTCAATGAATTCCTGGGCGCTCTCAGCATTGCCGCTTTTTGTCTTCATGGGTGAGATCCTGTATCGCACGGCGATCTCCACCAAACTGCTCAACGGGTTGGTGCCGTGGCTGACACGCATTCCAGGGCGGCTGTACCATATCAATGTCGTGGCCTGCTCTCTGTTTGCCGCTGTTTCCGGATCCAGTGCAGCGACCACGGCCACGGTGGGCAAAATCACCCTCGATGAACTCACGAAGCGCGGTTATCACAAGAGTCTCGCTCTGGGGTCCCTGGCCGGCGCCGGGACAATGGGCTTTCTCATTCCTCCCAGCCTGATCATGATCATTTACGGTGTGTTGTCGGACACCTCGATCGGCAAATTGTTTATTGCCGGGATCATTCCAGGCCTTATTCTCGCCCTGCTGTATTCACTCTACATCATCAGCCAATCCCTCCTGCACCCTGAGTATGTTCCAGAAGAGCAAGAGGCATCGTACAGTTGGGGACAGCGCCTTGGCCTGCTGAGAGAGATCCTGCCCGTTTTTCTGCTTATAGCGCTCGTGCTCGGCGGGATCTATATGGGGATCACCACACCGACGGAGGCGGCCGCCATCGGCGTGGTCGGGGCTTTGGCTCTGGCCCTGTATTTCCGGAATCTGACCTGGGAAAGCTTCAAAGAAGCGTGCCTGGCTGCAGTGCGCACCAGCGCCATGATCTGTTTCATCATCGCCGGAGCCGCATTTTTGTCCCAGATTGTCGGCTTTGTGGGAATCGCCAGGGCGTTGAGCGAATACATCGCCTCTCTCCATCTGTCGCCGTATGTTCTGATCCTTGTAATCGGTATCATGTATCTTTTTCTGGGAATGATACTGGACGGAATATCGATTGTGGTTATGACCTTGCCGATTGTTTTGCCCATCGTGGTCCAGGCCGGTTTTACACCGCTGTGGTTCGGGATCTACCTGGTCTTTATGGTCGAGTTGTCCCAGATTACGCCACCGGTAGGTTTCAGTTTGTTTATTATCCAGCATATTTCCCAGCAGGATTTGCCGACAATTCTTAAGGCGACGTTCCCATTTTTTCTGATAATGATCTTTATGGCTGTGCTGGTAACCCTGTTTCCGGAACTTGTTTTTTATCTCCCAGCCAAAATGGTTGGTGGCTGATCAGGTCTGCCAGGCTCGAAATACAACTGAACATACAATCCATTACAGATGGATGTGGATTGAGTACAACGGAGAGAGGACATGGTCATTATCGGTGTGGATACCGGAGGGACATTCACGGATTTCATCTACAAGAAAGACGGCGAGTGGGGAGTCTACAAGACATTGTCGACTCCGGACAATCCAGCCCGTGCCGTTATTGAGGGGCTGAAACACATAGCCCAGGGGCGGGAAATGCAAGTGGTGCACGGCTCGACCGTAGCCACCAACGCTGTTTTGGAGCGTAAAGGTGTCCCCACAGCGATTGTGACCAATGCCGGCTTCGAAGATTTGTTGCATATCGGGCGTCAAAACCGGGGTGATCTGTATGATCTGTCCTACACCAAGCCCGCGCCTATTGTAGATCGGTGTGCCTGCTATGGGGTGCCGGGACGAATCGACAGCAACGGGGAGGAACGTGACCCCGTGGATTTGGAGGCTGCACGAAAGGTTGTGCAGGAATTGCAGTCTTCTGGAATTGAATCCGTGGCCGTGTGTTTTTTATTCTCCTACCTCAATCCGAGCCACGAACAGGCCGTTCAATCCGTGCTCGAGGAATTGGAAATCCCGGTTTCAGCTTCGCACCAGATCCTGGCTGAGTTTCGCGAGGTCGAGCGTTTGTCGACCACGGTGGTCAACGCCTATGTCTCGCCGAAGATGTCCCGGTATCTTGATGTGTTGAAGGAGTTCACCGGGGAAAAGGGATTGCGCGTCATGCAGTCCAACGGCGGAAGCATCTCGGTGGATACAGCCATGCAAGAGTCGGTGCGCACAATCCTCTCCGGGCCGGCCGGCGGGGTTGTTGGGGCATTGGAACTGGGGCGGGCCGCCGGTTTCGAAAAGTTGATCACCTTTGATATGGGAGGCACCTCTTCCGACGTCAGTCTCATTAACGGCGAATTGCCCTTGTCGCTGGAGACTACCTTGTCAGGCTATCCCCTGAAGGTCCCTATGCTGGATATCCATACCGTGGGGGCTGGGGGCGGCTCCATTGCTACCCTTGATGCCGGGGGCTCCCTGAAAGTGGGGCCGGAAAGTGCCGGAGCAGACCCCGGCCCCATCTGTTACGGCAAAGGGGCGCAGATCACAGTGACCGATGCCAACCTGTTTCTGAGCCGTTTGATAGCCGACCGCTTTCTCGGCGGGGCAATGCAACTGGACGGGGCAAGGATGGACGCGGCCTTTGCCGACATGGCTGAAGAGGCGGGGCTCTCCGCCCTGGCTTTGGGGGAGGGAATTCTGGATGTGGCCAATACCAATATGGAACGGGCCATCCGGGTCATCTCCGTTGAGCGTGGCTTTGACCCTCGGGAATTTACCCTGTTTTCCTTCGGGGGCGCCGGGGGATTGCATTGCGCCTTTCTGGCCCGACTCCTTTCCATGCCCCGGGTGTTGATTCCTAAAAATCCAGGCATCCTGTCTGCTGTGGGTATGTCCATGGCAGATGTCATCAAGGACTATTCCCAAACGGTCATGCTCCCCGGGATGACCCATAGCGGTCCCGACGTGGAAAACGCTTTTGCGCCTCTGGAGCAGCAGGCCGCGACGGAAATGGCCGATGAGGGCTTTGCAGGGGCTTCCTTGTATCTGGAGCGATTCGTTGACATGCGCTATCAAGGTCAATCGTTTGAGATTATCGTTCCCTTTGATGAAGCGTTTCTGGAGCGATTTGGGCAAATGCACGAACAAAAATACGGCTATTGCCATCCGGGAAAACCGACCGAGATTGTCAATCTGCGTCTTCGGGCCAGGGGCGTGCCAGAAAAACCTGTTTTTTCGGCCACTACAGAGTTGAGCGAGCGCATCCCGGAAGAAGCCTGGCTGGATACCCTTGACGTGGTTTTTGAGGGGCAGTCCCGGCAGACATGGGTCGTCCAGCGCGACCGGCTTCTGCCCGGCAATCGCTTTGAGGGCCCCGCCATTGTCGTTGAATACACGTCGACGATCGTCGTGCCGCCTTTTGCCTGCGCTGAAGTCGATCCATTCGGCAATCTGCTTTTACATATCCGCTCCTGACAGCTCCTGACGCCAGGTTGCTACAGTTTCTACCAGGGTGAGGCGCCTGCGTGGAACCTGGGCTGGAGAACTGGTGACGTCTTGATACGTGGGCATGAATAGAGATTCAGGGTCCATATTTCCGGCCTGAACATTTTCGCATCCAGATCGAAACGCTGGAGATTGTATGGATATCAATCCGATTTTACTTGAGGTTTTTAAAAACAGGTTTACCTCGATCGCCGAAGAAATGGGGGTCACGCTGACCCGGACCGCGTATTCGCCGAACATCAAGGAGCGCCGCGATCTCTCCTGCGCCCTCTTTGATGCCCAGGGAGAGATGATCGCCCAGGCGGCCCATATTCCGGTCCATCTTGGCTCAATGCCCCTGTCGGTGCAGTCGGCCATAGCAGCCTGCCCGATGGAACCGGGGGATATGGTCATTCTCAACGATCCTTTTCAGGGGGGCACGCATCTGCCCGATGTGACTCTCGTGGCGCCTGTTTTCCATCAAACGAGCGATAAACCGGTTTTTTACGTCGCCAACAGGGCCCACCATGCCGATATCGGTGGGATGAGCGCCGGCTCCATGCCCTTGTCGACTTCCTTGTATCAAGAGGGGGTGATCATCCCGCCCTTGAAGCTCATTCGGAAGGGGCAACGCAACGAGGAATTGTTTCAGCTCATCTTGAGCAATGTCCGTACTCCGCAGGAACGCGAGGGAGATTTTGCTGCTCAGGTCATGGCCAATATGACCGGCGTTCGACGTATCGGTGAACTCATTGCAAAGTACGACCTGGACACGGTCACCCGCTACGCTACTGGTCTGATGGAGTATGCTGAAACCGTGACCCGCAAGACCCTGGCCGCGATTCCTGACGGGGAGTACCGTTTTGGGGACTTCATGGATGACGATGGGGCCGGGGCTGAGGATATTCTGATCGATCTGGTGGCCATGGTGCAGGGCGGTGAACTGCAACTTGATTTTACCAATACCGCCGATCAGGTCCGGGGGAGTATCAACGCCGTGCGCTCCATCACGCTTTCCGCAGTACTCTATGTTGTCCGCTCGCTGATCGACCAGGACATCCCCACGAATGGCGGGTGCCTGCGACCAGTGACCGTCACGACACGTCCCGGCTCCATTGTTGACGCCACCTATCCGGCTGCGGTGGCCGGGGGGAATGTGGAAACCTCCCAGCGAATCGTGGATGTCGTGTTGGGAGCTTTGGCGCGGGCACTCCCTGAGCGAATCCCGGCTGCCAGTCAGGGCACGATGAACAATGTGGCCATTGGCGGCATGGATGAACGCAACGGACGTCCTTTTTCGTATTATGAGACCCTGGCCGGCGGTATGGGGGCCTCAAAGCGCGTTCCTGGTGAAAGCGCGGTCCATTCACATATGACCAATACCTTGAATACGCCCATCGAAGCCCTCGAGTATACCTATCCCTTCCGCGTGCTGCAGTATGCGATTTGCCCGGAAACCGGAGGCCCGGGAAGGCATCCAGGGGGCGATGGTCTTGTTCGGGAAATCGAACTTTTGTCCGGAGCTGAAATAACGGTTCTTTCGGAGCGACGTCGGCATGCGCCGTACGGACTCCAAGGTGGCGGTCCAGGAGCCTGCGGCGCGAACACCATTCTCCGCGCGGATGGCCGGACGCAGACCATGCCCGGAAAATTTCAGGCCCGGCTGAGCACAGGCGACAAGGTCAGGATTGTGACCCCGGGAGGTGGGGGGTACGGCTCTGGCGACGGTTGAGTGGCGACGTTGGATGTGTCCACCGGCCATATGACTGGCCTCGGGCACGGATTGAGGTCACGGGACTCTTGTCCGGGTGGGTTCCAATTGCACCATTCTGCCATATAAAGGCGCCCCTGGAAACGAACTGTCGTCTTCCAGGGGCGCCTTGTTTCTTTTCAGCGGGTCAAGCTATTTATTCGGTGGTCCAGTGTATAAAGCGGGGTCGACGGACAGAGCGGAGAGCAATGAACCTTCCAGGGCCAGGAGTCTGTGAGCAGCGATGATCTCGTTCGCCTGGGAAGTGACCAGCAGACCGGAAGTCTGGAAGTATTCGTTTTCAGCGTCGAGCACATCCAGCAGACTCCGCTGGCCGACATTGAATTGTTCCAGGTACATTTCAAGGGTTTGCTGGTTGTATTTCTTGGCTTGACGGAAGTTCTGTATCTTGTCTTGGGCGGTCTGATACCGGCTCCAGGTCGCTCTGGTTTCGTCCTCGATTTCAAGCATGAGGTCGTAGCGGTCGGCAGCCGCCTGGCGCATACGGTACATGGCTGCATCCTGTTCGGCCACATCCGAACCGCCATTATACAGGTTCCAGTTCATCCGCAGCATAAGCGCGGTGTTGTGTTCCCAGTCTCGAGAACTTTCCACCCAATGATCGTACGAGGTGCTCGCCTCGGCGTAGACATTGGGATAGAGTTTGGATTGGCTCAGTCGCATATTCTGCCGTGCGGTCTCGATGTCCGAGGTCGCTGCCGAAAGTTTGGGATTGCCGGTTCGGCTCCGTTTTAAAGCTGTTTGTTGTGTCTCTGGAACGGCACCTATCGGCTTGACCGGGAGAATCATGTCTTCAGGAGGGGCTTCTCCCACAACCCGGCGATAATTTGCCAGAGCAACACGGAGTCCGCCCTGGGCATCCGCCAGGGAGGAACGGGCGCGGGACAGACGGCTCTGAGTCTGGCGGACATCAGCAAGGCTGCCAGCTCCCATTTCCTGGCGCTCGCGCAGGGAGCGCAGGATACGCTTGTGCGCATCCATATTGTCTTCAGCAAAACGGACCAACTCTCGCTGGCGGTAGACATCGAGGTAGGCGATGACCGCGTCGAGGGCCAGGGATTCAGCATTATCAAAAACCCGGTGCTGGACAGAATCGAGTTTGGACTCGCTCACACCGACAAAACTTGAGGTCTCCCAGCCGTCCCAGAGGAGTTGGCGCAGGACCAGGCTGTATTCCTCACGTTTGTCCCAATCGTTGTAGTAATCAGTAGCCCGACTCACGGTGTCGCTGTGACGGTCGACACCGAAGCCGACCCGGGCGTCGAGATCAGGGAGATAGCCGCCCTTGGCTTTGCGCACATCGTGCTTGACCGCTTCACGATTGTTTTTGAGGACATCGAGGCGCGGGTTGTTTTTGAGCGTGGAGACCACGCTCTTGTTCAGCGGGGTCTGCATCTGTCCATCTTGGGCAAGCGCCGCGGCGGGCAGAAGAAAACACCCGATCAATGCCAAACCAATCCATTTCCATATTTCCTTTGTGTTCATAGGAGCCTCCCCACAGATGGAATTTGAGAACAAGTCGGGAGGGGGGAGTCCCCTCCCGAGGTATTAGCTGTCAAAAGAACCGGATTCGTATTGGACCTTGATCAGGTCGTTGTCGATGAGGTCCTGGAGCGTTCCGCCGTCGTACGAGTCGTAGGCTCCCGAGTTGATCCCGTCCAGGGTGACGGTGCTGTCCATGTTGCCATTTGTTCCCGCGATGGTCAGGGTGACATCACTGCCATTGACCGCAACACTTACTTCTTGCGCTGATCCAGCCAGTTCATTGAGATCCGGCAGTCCGTCCGTATCGCTATCCAGGACATCGGTCAGGCGGATGATATCCTCTCCAGGATTGAAATCGAGGATCGTGTCCTGACCCTCGCCGCCATCAGCACTGTAGACAAAGGTGTCAGCGCCATCGTCGCCGGTGAGGCTGTCGTTTCCTTCATCTCCAAACAGGATGTCATTGTTCACTGTGCCGGTAAGGATGTTGTCGTTTTCGTCCCCGGTGATTACCGAGCCGGAACCAGTTGGGATAAAACCGTTGACGTTGAAGGTCAGCGTGGCACTGGAAAGTCCTCCGTATCCGTCAGAAATGGTATACGTGAAGCTGTCCTGGCCGGCTGCGGTTATATCCGTGTCCAGTGTGTAGGTGTACGTCCCGTCGCTGTTCAGGGTCAACGAGCCGAAGTCACCATCAACAGTGGTACCGACGTTCGCGCTTTGGCCGTCTACCAGAGTGACTTCCAACAATGAGTTTTCCGGATCGGTGTCGTTGTCTAAAACGTTTCCATTAACTTCTGTGTTGAAATTTATCATCCCAGCCATGGCCCAGAGATTGCCAAGTGGCGCCCCATCTATATCGAAAGGACTTTCAATGGTGATATTTCCATCATTATCTATGGTTAGAGGGGTCACTGTCCCACCACTCTGACCTTTTGAGGAAACAAGGTATAGGCTACCGTCGTCACCGCCAACCATTCCGTCGACTCTGGATATAGTACTCGGTAAAGAAAAGGTGTTTACTGAATCAACACTTCCGTCTGGATTAAGCGATATTTCAAAAAGATTGTTATTAGAAGCATAGGTGTATAATTTACCGTTGAGAGAAACTAAGTCTGCAAGATTACTAGAAGCTCCTTCTATGGAGTAGCTTTCTGGAATTATCGTGTTGCCATTGTCAGGATTGAGAGTGTACAGATCTTTTCCTGCAAGAACAAACATATACTCGGAGCCATTTATAGTAAGGAAAGATATGCCGTCGACATCAGATTGTATGACTCCTTCGTATTGGAATTTTATATCGCCATTAGACGGGTTGATGGTGTAAAAGTTTTTGCTGGAATTGTCGAAAGCCCAAAGTAATCCAGATCCATCATAGGCCATTTCATCGGGTTTGATGCCTATGTCCTCGTTTATAGCTGTATATGTTGTCTCTGCATCAGGGTCTAGATTGACTGAGGAGAGTATCGTAGCCCCTGTATTGTTTGTAGCAAGGAGGTGGCCATAGTTGAGAGATTGCATATCGTTTTCAGCTGAGGGGTAGTCGTTGATACCAATGATCTTGATTGTAACCTGCGCTGTGTCAGTGCCCCCATATCCGTCGCTGATAGTGTATGAAAATGTGTCAGTTGCAGTTTCGCCAGGATTTAAGTAGTTGTAATAATTATCAGGATCATAGACGACATTGGTTATATTTCCTTCGGTGTCGACATCGAAGGAAACCTTGCCGTTCGTTAGATTGGTATCGATGTTAGTGATAAAAAGCGTATTATTTTCAGGATCAGAGTCGTTGGAAAGAATGTGTGTAGTTAAAGATGAAGTCGGAGCGTCTTCGGTTGTGGCTAAGGGGCCATTACAGTCACATGGGCCGGAGGAATAAATGGATTTAATGTAGTAATCAGAGCTGTCTGAATTGACACCAAGATTTCCCCCTCCTTCACTATATTCTTTAGCTGTGAAAATAAGCTCGTTGTATAGCTTGTCGCCGGTGTCTATAGTAATGGATTTTGTGCCAGATGAGTCATTTGTGGAGTCAAAGTCAGATTCAGCAATCACATGTCCGTTCAATAATGCCTGCCAATGCCCTATTTCTTCACCATTATTGGGGCCTTCATTTTCAAAAAACATGCCTAATGTAACAGTCGAGGTGTTGACAAAGCCATCGAATTTTATTTGTAGCGATTCCGATTTGTCTTCACCTCTGTTATAATCCAGTTCATTGAATCTATTAGGAGGGTTGTTTTCCCCATCACTCAGGACACCAACTCCTTGTTGGGTGTATGCTAAAGTGTCCGACTCGTTATCTCCGTTGAATTCGTAGGCAATAATAGACAGATTTGTCATTGACCAATTTGAAGCACTGGAGCCGTTTTGACCTTCGTTTAAAAACAAGCTGGCGGTGAAGTCTTCCGACTCAGGACAAGGTACATCGTCTACTGCAATAGGCGGATCATTGACGCCGCTGACATTGATGGTGACGTCAGCGGTCGAGGTCGCGTTGCCGTCGGTAATGGTATAGGTGAAGGTGTCTGAACCGGCGGAATTCTCGCTGCCTTCGCCGCCAAGGCCTTCGAACTGTCCGTTGGGATCGTAGGTGAAGGTCCCGTCGCTGTTCATGGTCAACAGGGCGCCGCTGGCGAGCGTGATGGTGTCGCCAGACTCAATGGCGGTGCCGTTGACCGCGGTCACGGTGAGGGGGTCGTTTTCCGGATCGGAATCGACGCCGGTGACATTGAGCTCATCATCAAATCCGGTGTCGGTGATGACATTGCCACCTACGCTGGAGTCTTCGTCGGTGCTGTACTCGTTGTCCAGGGCCTGGGGAGCGTCGTTGACGCCGCTGACATTGATGGTCACGTCAGCGGTCGAGGTCGCGTCGCCGTCAGTGATGGTGTAGGTGAAGGTGTCTGAACCGGAGGAATTCTCGCTGCCTTCACCGCCAAGGCCTTCGAACTGTCCGTTGGGATTGTAGGTGAAGGTCCCGTCACTGTTCATGGTCAACAGGGCGCCGCTGGCGAGTGTAATGGTGTCGCCAGACTCAATGGCGGTGCCGTTGACCGCGGTCACAGTGAGGGGGTCGTTTTCCGGATCAGAATCGACCCCGGTGGTGTTGAGCTCATCATCAACTCCGATGTCGGTGATGACATTGCCGTCCACGCTGGAGTCTTCGTCGGTGCTGTACTGGTTATCCAGGGCCTGGGGACCGTCGTTGACGCCGCTGACATTGATGGTCACGTCAGCGGTCGAGGTCGCGTCGCCGTCAGTGATGGTGTAGGTGAAGGTGTCTGAACCGGAGGAATTCTCGCTGCCTTCGCCGCCAAGGCCCTCAAATTGCCCGTTGGGATCGTAGGTGAAGGTCCCGTCACTGTTCATAGTCAACAGGGCGCCGCTGGCGAGTGTGATGGTGTCGCCAGACTCAATGGCGGTGCCGTTGACCGCGGTCACAGTGAGGGGATCGTTTTCCGGATCGGAGTCGACCCCGGTGACATTGAGCTCATCATCAAATCCGGAGTCGGTGATGACATTGCCACCTACGCTGGAGTCTTCGTTGGTGTTGTACTCGTTGTCCAGGGCCTGGGGAGCGTCGTTGACGCCGCTGACATTGATGGTCACGTCAGCGGTCGAGGTCGCGTCGCCGTCAGTGATGGTGTAGGTGAAGGTGTCTGAACCGGAGGAATTCTCGCTGCCTTCGCCGCCAAGGCCCTCAAATTGCCCGTTGGGATCGTAGGTGAAGGTCCCGTCACTGTTCATGGTCAACAGGGCGCCGCTGGCGAGTGTAATGGTGTCGCCGGAGTTGATGGCGGTGCCATTGACCGCGGTCACAGTGAGGGGATCGTTTTCCGGATCGGAGTCGACCCCGGTGGTGTTGAGCTCATCATCAAATCCGGTGTCGGTGATGACGTTGCCACCCACGCTGGAGTCTTCGTTGGTGCTGTACTGGTTATCCAGGGCCTGGGGAGCGTCGTTGAGGCCGCTGACATTGATGGTCACGTCAGCGGTCGAAGTCGCGTCGCCGTCGGTAATGGTATAGGTGAAGGTGTCTGAACCGGCGGAATTCTCGCTGCCTTCGCCGCCAAGGCCCTCAAATTGCCCGTTGGGGTTGTAGGTGAAAGTCCCGTCGCTGTTCATGGTCAACAGGGCGCCGCTGGCGAGCGTGATGGTGTCGCCAGACTCAATGGCGGTGCCGTTAACCGCGGTCACGGTGAGGGGGTCGTTTTCCGGATCGGAATCGACGCCGGTGACATTGAGCTCATCATCAAATCCGGTGTCGGTGATGACATTGCCACCCACGCTGGAGTCTTCGTCGGTGCTGTACTCGTTGTCCAGGGCCTGGGGAGCGTCGTTGACCGGTGTAACCTCGATGGTCACGGTGGCTGTATCCGTATCACCATCGCTGTCAGTAATAGTATAGGTGAACGAATCCGGACCGTTATAGTTGTCGCTCGGAGTGTAGGAGAAGGTCCCGTCCGGATTGACGGTCGCCGTGCCGTTTTCGGGGCCGTCCAAAATGGCAAATGTCGCCGGGGCATCACCAGGATCGTCGTTGAGGCTCAGATCGCCTTCCAAAGGAGATTCCGGGTCCTCTTCAATAGTAAAGGCGTCATCAGCGGCCAGAGGAAGGGCGTCTTCCTCCACTTCGGGGAGAATCCCCTCTCCTTCTGCCTCTGGGACCAAAGCGGCATCGGCTGCCAAGGCATCCGGTCCGAGGCCGTCCAACCGGTTTACGCCTTCTATGAGATTGCCAACATCTTCTCTATATTCGCCCGCTCCACCGCTGGTCGGCCCTTCTCCGGCAGCAGGAGCCGCATCAGGTGCTGGTGTCATGGCAGCAATGATCTGGTCGGCGGTTACCTCAGAGCCGTCAGCAAGAATCAACGTGGGTGGTTCGCCCGCGTCTGTCTGATTGATAAAATCTTCCAAAAGCAGGTCTCCTCCATCTGAAAAACGGAGGAGGACACTTCCCCCCTGCTGAATGAGTTCAGCTTCGGTGACATCAGCACCGAGTTGGATAACATCACCTGGGGCGACCTGAACAACACGGGTTTCTCCCGCTTCAGGGACGGGGATCGGTTGTTGCGTTTGTTGCGAGGTCTGAAGATTCTCGGCCGCGGCGTTCGATGTCTCGCGCCCCCCTTCCTCGATCTGCCCTTCCATTTGCGCTACGTTCATTGTGTTTTCGGCCATAACCCACCCCCGGAGCTATTCAGTTGCCGCCGGTCTCACCCGCAAAGCAGGCGGTCACGGTCGAGACGTGGCTTCAAGACAACTCGGCTGCGTGATGACAGCCGGTAAGTCAGTGTCATGATTATTTTGATAATCATTATTAATTTTAAGTGCAACCCCTTTCCCCATTATTTTTGCCTCTTTTCATTTCCAGTGAAGAAATGTGGCTTCTGTATCTGATGGTATCACTACAAAGCAGGGGGAAAATGTCAAGCAGAAACCACCGATTTTGTTTTAAAAGAATTGAAGAGAATGAATTTACATACTTGGACAAATGCAGGGATTCCGGCCACGATGATTAATAAGGTTGCGCTCAGCAAAAGGGTAGAAATTTTCGATAGTCATGTTTTTGATCTGTATTGTCTGGGAGTTATGTGCTTTTAGGGGAGAATGCGAACGTATCTGTCGGACAACGTATGGAAAAATAAAAGATTTTTACCATGAAAAGCGTATTTTCCCGTTGCCAGGAGGCCGTTTTTTTGCTCTTTAGAAAGGCATATCCTTTATCACAGGAGCTTGCAGTATCGTATGACCCAAAAGGCTTCCCCTTCCGCCGCAATCCACGCCCAGTCTTCTGGGACGTCGCGTAAGCAACGAGAGCATGTGGTTTCTCCTGGAACCGTTGATTATGAATCTCCACTTGTTCAGGCGTTGTCCATTGCGTCCTCCCAGTTAGGGCGTCCCATTCGCCAGGATGTCCTCAAGGCAGGGTTGCCCCAAAAGGCTCAGGACCCGACCGTTTCGCAGTGTATCCGGGCTGCCGAGCAGGCCGGCATGCACGCCCGTCTTGTCCGCCGGGATTTGGGCAAGATTTCTTCCCTGGTCTTGCCGTGCGTTGCCCTTTTGCAGGAAGGCAATGCCGCTGTTGTGACTGGCATTGAGGACGGGAGGGTCAAGGCGATTTTCCCTGAAGTTCCGGAAGCGACGCAGACACTGCCGTTGGAAGAATTCGAAAAGCAGTACACCGGCTATGCCATATTTTGTCAGCTCGCTTACCGGGCCGATAAACGGGCTAGTGATATCAAGCTGTTGGAGACCAAGGATTGGTTTTGGGGAACCATCAAGCGGTTCTGGCCGATCTACAAGCATGTGGTCCCCGCCAGTATTATGGTCAACCTGCTGGCCTTGGCGAGCCCTATTTTTATAATGAACGTCTATGACCGGGTAGTGCCCAATGCGGCCCTGGACACATTATGGGTCCTCGCTTTCGGAGTCGCGGTCGCCTATGGCTTTGATTTTTTGCTGCGCATCTTGCGTGGCTATTTTGTCGATACTGCGGGCAAGAATGCGGATGTGCTTATTGCCAGCAAGCTCATGCAGCAGCTATTGGCCATGCGTATGGACCATCGCCCGGAATCGACCGGGACATTGGCGAACAATATTCGAGAATACGAGTCCCTGCGGGAATTTTTCAGTTCAACAACCCTTCTTGCTTTGATCGATCTGCCGTTTATCGCCCTGTTCATTGTCGTTATTGCGTATATCGGCGGACCGATGGCTATCGCTCCAGCAGTGGCTGTGCCGATTGTTTTGTTTGTTGGCGTCGTCATACAGCAGCCCTTTCAGCGTGTTGTGGCCCAGAGCTATAAAGAAAATGCTCAAAAAAATGCTCTTATCGTCGAAGCCGTGAATTCCATGGAGACCATCAAGGCCAATATGGCCGAGGGCCAGGTTCAGGGGCGGTGGGAAGAAGCGGTGGGCATGAGCGCGGTCTCGTCGGCCAAGGCGAAATCCCTGTCCAATTTTTCGATCAGTTTTTCCCAGTTTGCCGCCCATTTTGCGAGTATCGGCATTATTGTCTGGGGGGTCTATCGTATTGCCCAGGGGGATTTGACTCTAGGCGGTTTGATTGCCTGCAATATTCTGGTCGGACGGGCTATGGCTCCCCTGGGCGCGATTGCCGCCATGTTGACGCGTCTGCAACAGTCACGCATGGCGCTCAAGAGTCTGGACATGCTCATGCGCGTGCCCAATGAACGGTCTGCAGAAAAGGAAACTCTGGCCGCCGGCGAACTCGAACCCAGCGTTGGTTTTGATTCGCTCGAATTTGAATACCCGGGGACACAGATCCAATCCCTTCACGATGTCTCGTTTCATATCCAGGCCGGGGAACGGGTCGGTATTATCGGGGCCATGGGGTCGGGAAAAAGCACATTGGCAAAATTACTCATGGGGTTCTACGAGCCCCAGAAAGGATCTATACGGCTGGGAGGGATTGACATCAGGCAATTGGATCCCTCCGAACTCCGTCGCCGTGTCGGCTACGTGCCCCAGGACCCCCGGCTGATGTATGGAAGTGTTCGGGACAATATTGTGCTTGGCATGCCTGCTTTGGACGATCATAGCGTCTTGCGGGCCGCGTCGCTGGCCGGGGTGCTGGATTTTGTGCACAAGCATCCGGCCGGGTTCGGCATTCCGGTGGGGGAAGAGGGGAGGTATTTGTCCGGCGGACAGCGGCAGTCCGTGGCCTTGGCCAGGGCGTTGGTTTTAGATCCGGATCTTTTGGTGCTCGATGAGCCGACAAGTTCGATGGACAACAGGACCGAAGCCCAAATCAAGGCCCGCCTGCAGCAGATTCTCCCCGATAAGACGCTGATCCTTATCACCCATCGTCGGAGCATGCTGGCGCTGGTTGACCGGCTGGTTGTTCTGGATCAAGGGCGTGTCGCGGCTGACGGCCCCAAGGAAGAAATTTTGCGCGCCTTGCAGCAAGGGGCTTTGATGCGTCCTCCGAAAACCGGCCGAACGCAAGCGGATTGAAATGGGCCCAATAGGCATTTGTCATCTTTTTGGAATTGCTCACCACCTATTATGCCTGTGTTCGACCGACGGTTGTCTCAGGCCCGCTGCAGAGGAGCCTTTGGAGTATAGTTCCATCTGTCTATATTGTTTGGGGATATGATGACCAGAAAGCGAAGAAAAGCGGTTGCACCGAAAACGAGCGAGCTCGATTTTCTCCATGTCGGTGATGCGGCGATCCACAGAAAAGGATACCGCTCGGCGTACGTGCTTTCTGCGGCCATAATCCTTTGTATTTGCGCCCTGATTGCCTGGGCCCATTTCGCCATCCTTGATGAAGTCACCCGCGGCGTCGGGAAGGTGGTCTCGTCGAGACGAACACAGGTTATCCAGAATCTTGAGGGGGGGATTATTGAAGATATCCTGGTGGATGAAAATCAGCTTGTCGATGAGGGCGATGTCCTCGTGCGACTGAGCAATGTGACGGCCGTCAGCCAAGTGCAGGACGCCTACCACCAATCCCTGCAACACCGCGCCGCAATCGCTCGTCTGCAAGCAGAGGTTCAGGGAAAAGAGCCTGAATTCTCAGAAGAGTTGCTTCGGGAAGCCCCGGATATTGTCGAGGACCAGCGCGCCATCTATGAAGCGCGAAAACGGCAGTTAGAGCAGGAAGTTCGCGTTTTGCGCTCCCAATATACGCAAAAGCTCCAAGAAGTTGCCGAGATGAAAAGCCGTAAAAAGCAAATGGAGGCGAATCTTGCCGTGGCCCTGGAGCAGCGCGATATCGCAGAACCGCTGGTTAAAAAACAGATTTACCCCCGGGTAGAATTCCTCCAGCTTGAACGGGAGATTATCAGCCTGCGCGGCAACCTGGAGACATTGGAACTTTCCATTCCCCGGGCCAATAATGCGGCAATCGAAGTCCGCGAACGTCTTGAACAGCGTCGAGCCGAATTTGAGGCCGCGGCGCTGGAGGAGATGAACCGGCAGCGGGTGCAGTTCAATTCCCTTCAGGAACTGCTGACTGCAGGCGAGGATCGTGTCCAACGCACAGATGTCCGTTCCCCCGTGCGCGGTACTATTAAGCAACTTCTCGTGAACACGATCGGAGGCGTGATCCAACCCGGCGAACCCATCATGGAAATCGTTCCTGTGGATGACACCTTATTGGTCGAAGCATCGATCCGCCCGGCTGATATCGCCTTTATCCATCCAGGGCAAAAGGCGATGATCAAGGTTTCGGCGTATGACTTTTCCATCTACGGCGGTCTTGAAGGTGTGGTAGAGCAAATAAGCGCTGACACCCTGTCCAATGAAGAAGGGGAGAGTTTTTATAAGGTCAAATTGCGGACCAGAACCAATGCGTTGACGTACAGGGGCAACACTTTGCCCATCATTCCGGGTATGACGGCCACAGTAGATGTTTTAACCGGGAAAAAGTCCGTTCTCGACTATTTGCTCAAGCCGATCTTCAAGGCCAAACAAAACGCCTTGCGAGAGCGGTGAGCTTGGCGTACGGGCCTTCTCCATGGGTGCTCAGCAACAACCGCAACGGATTGTTTCACTTTTGACGCAGCATATTGTGTGGGTCCTCCTTCTTCTGGGCGTCTTGGGTCTGGCCGACACAGCCGGTGCGGCCCCAAAAACGGCGGGGCGAGTGCTGGGCGCCTTGTCCTTTCGTGGCTCCTTGAGCGCTTTGCCGCAATGGAAACGGGTCGTCCGTGAAGCTCCGCAAGAGGTGTCCCTGCTCGGAAATTGCACTGTGGGCGCTCAAGGCTGCCCTGATGCGGCCACAACCTGGCAGGCACTCCTGGAACAGGGGAACGATCTGTCTGAACGACAACAACTCCAAAAGGTGAATGCCCGACTGAACCGTTGGCCCTATCGGATGGATCCTGAAGCCTATGGGGTGTTTGATTATTGGGCGACGCCGCTGGAATTCCTCCGTCAATCCGGAGATTGCGAGGATTTCTGTATCGTCAAATATTATGCGCTACGGGAGATGGGCTTTGCGGTTGAAAGGCTCCGCATTGTCGTGGTTCGGGATACAATCCGGAATGTCACCCATGCGGTGCTCCGCGTCCAGCTTGCCGACAAGGCCGTGATCCTCGACAATTTGTCAGATCTCGTTGTGTCTCAGGACAAATATGGCCATTACCACCCTCAATATTCAGTGAATGAACACTACCGGTGGGCACATGTCATTCCGCGTCAGCATTCCCCCACCTCCCTCTCTACCTTGAGACCGCGGTGAGGCTTTTATGGGAAAAGAAACGGCCATTAAGACCAAGACCCTTAAATTGGGTATCTTTCTCCTGTTGCTTGTTCTCCTCGGCGCTATTGTCTTCATCCAATGGAGTACCGCTGAGAAAGAAGCCAGTTTGGAACAGGAATTGGAAACCCGCCTGGAGATTCTTGGCAAGGGACGGGTGGAGGTCATCTCCACGTGGCTGAGCGGGTTGGAGCGACAGGGAGATCGAGTGGTCCGTTCGGAAGTCTTCCAATTGTACGCAGCCGAAGCCGATGCCATTGAAGAGGATATTTCCCGCCTGGTCGGGGGGGCTCCACTGCAAAGTGGCAGCGATGGGCTGCAGCAATTGGCGGCCCAATTGCCGATGATGGAGACGCTACTTAAGGAATTCGTGGAGTATTCCGGTTTTCTGGCCGGACGCGTGGTCCACCGCAGCGGCAAAGCCTATGTCTCAACGCAATCTTCCATAGCTCCCCTGACTGGAAATCAAAAGGATCTGGTGACGCAGTGTCTGGAGAAAAAGCGGGGGGTGTTCGCTCCTCTGCGATTTACAGCCAGCGGCCTTGTTCTGGATATGGCCCTGCCCATTTTTCCGCCGCAACAACACAACCGGTTTGCCGAAAGCAAGCCGGTGGCGGCGTTATTGCTCAATCGTGCGGTAACGGACAAGATTTCCGAAATTCTGGCTGGAATTCCCTACACGGATCAGGGGCATCAGACGCGACTTGTCCAGACAAACAACGGTGTCCACCAGGAGATTGTTCCCTGGTTGCCCGACAGGCTGCGCCCTATTCCCTCCTTGCCCGCGGCTGAAAATCGTGAAGAGATTCCCTTTGCCGTGCGTCAGGAAATCGAAAACGGCAAACGGGTCTATTCTTTGGGTGTCAAAGTACCGGAACCGGGGTGGTGGATCATCCAGGAGCAGGATTACCGTGTCGCCCGCGCCGACCTGCACTCCTATCGGCGGACAGCCATTTTTATGACTATTCTGGGGGCCCTGCTTTTGGGCACGGCGTTTGGCGCGGTCTGGTGGCGTTTGAGCTTTGCCGAAAGTGAACGCATCCGAGCCTGGTTTCGAGATCTCAACAGCCAGTTAGAGCGTCAGCGGTCGCTTTTGAAAAGTATTTATGAAACCGCTCCGGATTTTATTGCTCTGAAAAGCGCCCAGGGAACGTATGAATACGTCAATCCGGCCATGGCTGGGGCGTTGGGGCGTGATGCCGATCAGGTGGTCGGTCAGGATGATGTGGCCCTGTTCGGGTATGATACCGGCAAACGTTTGGAACGTTCAGACCACAATGTCTACGCTCATGGGCAGGATGTCAGCGTCATCGAACAGGTCTATCTCCAATCCCAGGCACATACCCTCCAGTTTTCCAAAGCGCCTCACCGCGACAGCCAGGGGAATATCGTCGGTATTGTCTCCATCGCCAAGGATATCACTGCCATGGTGGCTGCTCAGGAGCGCCATGAGCGATTGGTGCGCAAAACCGTTGAAGCCCTGGTCCGGACCGTGGAGATGAGTGACCCCTATCTGGCGGGCCACTCCCGATTGATGGGTGCATTGGCCGTCGCTCTGGGAGATTATATGGAGGTTTCCTCTTCTGATCGGACGGCAATGGAAATGGCGGCGAATCTTTCTCAGATCGGGAAGTTGTTCATCGACGAGTCTATTTTGACCAAGACCGGGACCTTGACCGACGAGGAGCGTGAGATCATGCAGCAGCATGTCGAACATGCTGAGCGCATCCTGTGTGGGATCGATTTCGAGATGCCGGTTCTGGACCTGCTCGCCCAAATGAACGAGCATCTGGACGGCAGCGGCTACCCATCCGGGAAGATGGCAGAGGAGATTTCCTTGCCAGCCAGAATACTGGCGGTTGCCAATGCCTTTTGCGCCATGATCCGTCCCAGAGCTTACCGCCCGGCCATGCAGGTCGGCCAAGCCTTGGCTGTTTTAGAACAGCATGCCGGAACCATATACGACGGCAGAGTCTTGGAGAACTTACGGCTTGTGTTGAACACGCGTCAGGGGGAGAGGCTGCTGGAACAGGCGAAACAGGATACGTATCGCGCGGAATGCGGGATTTGAGCTGCTGGAAGGAGTGGGGGGGAGCACCGAGTGATGCGCATATGAACCTGACGTGGTTCGACTGGCTCAGGGCGAGTGGCCGCGTAAAGAAGCGTCTCTAGGGGCGACAACGTGCTCTGGCTGCAGGCCCGCAGCGGGGACGTCGAGAGTCAGGCCTGCTTTTTCTGCAGGGAGTTGAAGACTTTATCAAGCTGTTTCTTCTTGATTTTTTCAAGAAGGGTCGTGCGTTTGAGATTCAATTTTTCCGCTGCTTGTTTTTTGTTCCCATTGGTGGCGATCAGCGCTTGCAGGATAAGGCGGTCTTCAAATTCGCTGACCCGGGTATTGAAATCGGTTTCCTCTTCCATATCCGGCATGTCCGGAAGATCTTGCACAGCCGCGGAAAGGGCCTCTTCCTCCTCCTCCTCGGGGGTATGAAGCAGTTCCGGATCGGAGACGATTTGGGGCGGGAGGTCCTGGACCCTGACCACTGCTTTGCGGTGCAGGACACACAAGCGCTGGACGATATTTTTGAGTTCCCGGACATTACCCGGCCATGGATACTCCTGAAGCGCCTTGAGCGCATTGGCCGAAAACCGCTTCGGTTGTGATTGCTTGCCCCTGTTGAACAGCCGGGTGAATTTGTCGAGCAGAAGCGGTATGTCTTCAACCCGATCCCTGAGCGGCGGTATTTCTAAGGGTACCACATTGAGCCGGTAGTAGAGATCGGTGCGGAACCGGCCTTCGTTGACTGCCAGTTCAAGGTTGATATTCGTGGCGGCAATGACGCGCACATCAGCCTGGACCGGCTTCATGCCGCCGACAGGTTCGAATTCTTTTTCCTGCAGGACCCGCAGAAGCTTGGCCTGCAACTCCGGCCGCATTTCTCCGATTTCATCGAGAAACAGAGTCCCGCCGTTTGCGTGTTGGAAGCGTCCTTTCTTCGCCTGGGTCGCGCCAGTGAAAGCGCCTTTCTCATAGCCGAAGAGTTCGCTTTCCAGAAGGCTGTCCGGAATGGCCGCGCAATTGACGGGGACAAAATTGTGCCCGGCGCGTGGACTGCAGGCGTGCAGCGCCTGAGCGACCAATTCTTTACCGACCCCACTTTCCCCTTGCAGCAGGATCGTGCTCTCCCCTTCCTCGCCGATGCGATCGATGAGGTCAAAAAGTTCACGCATGACGGTGGTGTTGCCGACTATGCCGTGGAAACCATCACTTTCTCGGAGCTTTGGGGCCGGTATTTCTGATTTGCTGACGAGATGAGTGCGGGGCATTACTCGAGAAACGACGAGCTCGACCTCTTCCGGATGCAGAGGCGAAGCTATATGGGCCTGAGCCCCGGAATGCATGGCTTCAATCGTTAGTTCACGATCTCCTTCAGGCACGATGGCAATAGACAGGCTATTCTCTTTTTCCGTGTGGAAGCGATGCAGATGTCTTAAGCCGGAGGGGTTTTCCTGCTGGAGGGCGACAAGCAGCAAGTCTGGATTTTGTTCGCGCAACACCCTGTAGTGCGGCGTGGATAGAGGCATTATGGTGATTGTTCCGGGTAAGAGCTGACGCAATACTTCTTTGAGCCGATCCCCTTCGGCGTGGTTGTCGGTAATGATTAGAGTGTGCTGGGAGGAGGGTATATTCATAAAACTTGTATTCCTTCATGTAATACCAAATCCAACGACACCGCTCGATGCGGGAAGTTGTTCCTAGCTGGAGGATGCGCTCAGGTAAGGAATTCGGTTCATTAATTGCGGCAAAGGTAGGGGATTTCTTGCCTAGTTTGACAAGCTACAGTTCCATATCGGCTAAAGGGCATTGCCACTTTGCCGATAAAGGAAATGAGAGGGTGTTTGGGTTGTAATATAAATTGCCTGTCATCCTTTTTTTGGCTCGTTTCTCGGTTCCTTCAAGTGTTCCGGTTCTCTACCATAACAGGTTAGGGCATTTTTTTGAAGATAGGCATTTTTTTTCGATGGTTTTAGTGTCAGGACCTGCGCCAAATCCGGTTACCTTGGGGAAGAGGCCGTAAGTTTAACTTTGTAGGTATGCGCAGGCAAAAAAAAGCCGGGTCACCAGTTTTTCGGCAACCTAGCTTATCCTGTAAGGTTCACTATTCGTTTTTCCGTATTCTTTATATGTTGGATGCCTTAACAAGTCGAATTCAGTTGGTCAAGAAGTTCTCTTAGCAAGGAAGCCGGCGCACATAGGTGTGTTTTTACGGTCAGTTAGGTATGGTCAGAATGGCCACGCCGCCTGTGTTTTTTTGGTGTTCTCTGCCTTGCTTATCCCCCTCCCCCCTACACACACCGCTCCATAACCATCACCTGCACTTCGAACGTGTACATGTCGAGAATAAATAATGAGTTGGAATTGAGCTTGTTCACGGCGTTGTTCTAGACAGAGACAAAGCCTGAACACTACCAAGCTTTGCTCCCCATGATGTTGCACTGTGCGGCTAGCGCTGTTTTTTTAAGTGAGGATAACAATTTGATCTTGCGAGAGGATCTGCGTCGACGAGTCTTCGTGTCGGGAAGGGGTTGGCCAATATTTCGTAGGGGGGGCAGAGGGAGAAGGGTTGGTAGCCAAAGACAAACATTTGTTGTTTTTCAGAAGTGATAGCTCATTTCTGGTTTCGATGGAGCGATGAAATGAAGAAGTGTCAGAAAAATGGCTCGTCGTTTGTCTTTATCGATTGGAGCACTTTTTGCTCATGTTTGCTGGTCGCTTAAGCTGGCCCAACCTTTTTGAGTTGGTAGGGGCTAAGCCTTGAATTTAGCTCTCGAGCAGGGAATGGGGCTGGGTTGCTCGCCTTGTACTGTTTAGGCAGAGTCTCTCTTGCCCATGGATGGGGTATGGCGTGGTATTTGCATTAATGGCTCGACAATTCTATGAGCTCTCGGATCGATGCAATGGGCATCGGGCGCCCGAGGCGATAACAACCAGATATTTTTCACAAATCCAATGAGTCGGATGATTGACACATGGCCAATGAAGCGCAGCAATCGCAGACAGCCCCTTCTTCCTCGCCGTCCCTGATTCAACGCATCCAGGATTGGCCACGTAGACGCAAACTGAGTTTGCTGGTTGTGGGGCTGCTCTGTGTGGCGGTTTTTACTTTTTTGATTCTCCAGGCGCGGGTGGCTGACTACCAGTTGCTTTATGCCGATATGACGCAACAGGAAGCATCATCTGTTGTGGACTGGCTTCAGGACAGCAATGTTTCCTACCAACTGCGCGATCAGGGGAGTTCAATCTATGTCCCGGCCGGACAAGTTTATAAAACCCGTTTGGATTTGGCGGGTGATGGCTTGCCCCAGGGCCAGGGGGTGGGGTTCGAAATCTTTGACCAGCAGCGCTTTGGGGTGACTCAGTTCACACAGCAGGTGAATTACCAGCGTGCTTTGCAAGGAGAGTTGGCCCGTAGCGTAGCAACTTTAACATCGGTGCAAAGCGCCCGGGTCCATTTAGTGTTGCCGGAAAGGCAATTTCTACGGGAACAGCAGGAAAAAGCCAAAGCCTCAGTGGTCGTCGAGTTCGCTCCAGGCCAGGGACTAGATTCAAATCAGATCAAGGGGATTATCCGCTTGGTATCCGGCAGTGTGGAGGGGATGGCGGCGAATAATGTGACCGTGGTGGATTCTCAGGGCAATGTCCTCTCTGGAGGAGAAGAGGAGGATAGTGGCTCCCCCATCTCGCCGGAAAAACTCGAATACAAGCAGGCAGTCGAGGGTCAGTACGAACAAAGAGCTCAAGCGCTTCTTGATCGGGTTTTCGGGCCCAACAAGGCCCTTGTTCGAGTGACCGCGGCTATTGATTTTGTTTCCAAGCATACCACCGAGGAACTTTACGACCCAGACAGTATCGTGCCGCGTAGTGAGAAGACCTCCGAAAGCAATTCTGGAACCACTGCGAGGGAAGAAACGGAAGGGAATGCCGGGGGGCAGCGCTCCAGTGAGAGTACGGAAACAGTGAATTATGAGATAAGCCGGACAGTGAACGAAATTACTAAAACTATGGGGGGGGTAAAAAATCTCTCTGTGGCCGTTTTGGTGGGCCAGCAATTCCTTCAAAACAAGGGAAATGGCGGGGCCGCCGAAGGACATAGTGTGGAGTCTTTGCAGCGTTTAGTTTCCAGTGCCCTGGGGCTGCAGCCTGACCGAGGCGACAGTATCGAAGTGGTGGCCATGCCTGTTCAGGAACAGGCGGGGCTGTCCAGTGGCACGAGTGCGAATGCAGGGTTTTCTCTGTACGACTATCTCCCATTCGTCAAATACGGACTCATCGCTCTGGGATTTATTCTTGCCTACTTTTTGTTAGTGCGGCCTGTTTTGCAAACCTTTCGCAGCGAAGTCACTGAGCATTATAAGACTGTGGATGAATTAGAAGGAGAATATAGAGAGAAGGTCACTGATCCCACAGAACAATTACGGCAGGAGATTAACCATTCGGAGGTAACACCGGCACAAATCGTTAAGGCTTGGCTCAAAGAGAACTGAAGTAGAACGTTTTCTTTTGATTTTGGATAGATTTTTCCCATACATGCTTTCGTAGAGAGAAATATGGATTGGAGCGAGAGAACTACAACAAGCGTATCAGCGGTTATTGGGCGGTAGTATGGCCACAAAACGCATGAGTAAACGCGATTTTGATAACCTGTCCGGGGTAGAAAAGACTGCAGTTCTCCTGCTTTGTCTGGGTGAGAAAACCACCGCGGAAGTATTCAAAGAACTGTCCGATACCGAAGTGCGGCTCATTAGCCGAAGCATGATGCAGATCGATCATGTGCCGGCGGACATGGCCCGCAAAGTCCTGGACCGCTATAAGGAGTCCATGCAGGAATACGCCGGTTTTTTTGTGGACGGCGGGGATTTCATGCAAAAGGCGATTTACGGAACCGGGGATCCAGAACGTGTGGACGGCCTTCTGGAAGAGGTTATGCTCGGTTCGGAGGACAGGCCTTTGGAGACTATAGCCATGATGGATCCACGCACCATCGCCAGTTTGTTGGAAAACGAACACCCGCAGACCATAGCTCTGATCCTTTCGACCCAGAAGGCGGACCAGACCGGAGCCATTTTATCTTTTTTTTCTGAGATGATGCGGGCTGATGTTGTCTACCGTATTGCCAAGATCGACAAGGTCTCTCCGGATGTGCTCTCGCATATTGAAGAGGCCTTGCAGCGGGAGATCGGTGGTGTGGTGAATAAAGAGCAGCAGCAAGTCGGCGGTGTCGACAAGGTTGTGGACATATTGTCTCAAATCGATAAGGGCGGGGATTTTAAAATTCTGGAAAAGATTGAGTCTCAGGATCCGGATATGGCTGAGGAGATCCGTAAGAAAATGTTCACTTTTGAGGATCTGGAATCCATCGACAATCGCGGGATGCAACTCATCCTCCGTGAAGTTCGTAATGAAACACTGACCTTGGCGTTGAAGACCGCTTCGCCGCGAATCCAAGATAAGATTTACAACAATATCAGTGAACGCGCCAAGGAAATGATCCAGGACGACTTAGAAAGCATGGGGCCTGTACGCCTCTCCGAGGTGGAGTCGGCCCAGCAGAGCATTGTCCAGCAGGCTCTGCGTTTGGAAGAGGAAGGGCGTTTAGTTATCCCCGGACGCGGAGGTCAGGAAGTCCTTGTCTAGAATTCTTCGCGGAAGTGAATATCAGGCCCAGCCCCTGCAACTACGGGATTTGGATGCCTTGCCGGACGAGACGGAGGAAGGAATTTTCGAAGCTGCAGCGATGCCACAGCAGGAAAGGAAGTTTCCCTCTGATACGACTTCTTTTCGTGGAGAAAGCGGGCCCACTGAGGAATCGAAGTCGGAAACAGAATCTGGGGGCGAAAAATCTCTTCTTGCAGTGGATGTTGAGGCCGAGCGTCAGGAGGCCTATGAAATCGGGCTGGCTCATGGCCGGGAAGAGGCACACAATGAACTCCATAGCGCCACTCAATTCTTGTTGGATGCGGCCAAGAAATTCGATGGATTGCGCACTACTCTCTATGAACGTCAGAAAGACGATCTGATCAGTTTGGCCTTGGTCATCGCGAAGCAGGTCATTGGACAGGAATTGCAGACAAACGAAGAGGTGATTGTCGGAGTGGTCGAAAACGCGTTGAAGTCCGCCTTGGAGACAGACTCGCATCATATTCGAGTCCATCCCGACGATCTCGCAGTGGTCCAGGAACACAGGCCGCTTTTTCTGGCCAATGTCCACGGCCTCAAGGAGATTTCTGTGGAGGCCGACAAAAATGTCAGCCGCGGGGGGTGCGTTATCGAATCGGATATGGGCGAAGTCGATGCCTCGGTGGAAACCCGTTTGGCTGGCATAGAAGCCCAACTGCAAGGGGCGGTACGGCAATGATGATGCAATCACTTTTTGATGTCGTGCGCCAAGCTCCTGCGATGCAGGTATGGGGTAAAGTGACGAATATTGTGGGGGTTTTGGTCCAAGGCTATTGCCCGAATGTTTCCGTTGGCTCACTGTGTGAGATCGTACCTGAGGGTGGAGAAAGCCCTGTTCAAGCCGAAGTGGTTGGGTTTCGTGACGCCATGGCCTTGCTCATGCCCTTGGGGGAATTACGTGGTCTTGCCCCAGGCAACCTGATCAAGGTGTTGGATTCCAGCGCCACACTTCCTGTGGGCGAGGACATGCTCGGTCGAGTACTGGACGCCATGGGCTATCCCATTGATGGGAAGGGCCCGCTATCGTTGCCCCGATCTCGCATGATTTACGCCCAGCCTCCGGGGCCGATGGAACGGGCGCAGATCAGCGTTCCTCTGGATGTTGGTGTGAGCAGCATCAACGGATTGCTTACCTGTGGGCTGGGACAGCGCTTGGCCATCATGGCGGGCTCTGGGGTGGGCAAGAGTACACTTATGGGGATGATCGCCAGGGATTCCAAGGCTTCTATCAACGTCATCGCACTTATTGGTGAGCGGGGGCGTGAAGTTCGTGAATTTATTGAAAATGACCTGGGACCTGAAGGCCTCAAGCGTTCCGTGGTCATAGTCGCGACATCAGATCAATCACCAGTGCTGCGCATGCGTGGCGCCTTTGCGGCCACGGCTGTGGCCGAGCATTTTGCGGATCAGGGTGAAGACGTCATGTTGATTATGGACTCTGTGACTCGCTACGCCATGGCCAATAGGGAAATTGGTTTGGCTGTAGGTGAACCTCCAACTACCAAGGGATATCCACCATCTGTGTTTGCTAAGTTGCCAAAATTCTTGGAACGTGCTGGAAATTTTAAAAAAGGTGGTAGCATTACAGGACTGTATACGGTTCTGGTTGAGGGCGATGACATGAACGAACCGGTCGCGGACACGGTGCGCTCCATCTTGGACGGGCACATCGTTTTGGACCGGCGGCTGGCGAACAAAAACCATTATCCGCCCATCGATGTCCTGCAGTCCGCTAGTCGACTTATGCGCCAAGTGGTGGATGAAGAACACTTGCAATACAGTGCGCAGATCCAAAATGTTTTGGCTACGTATCGTGAATCCGAGGACTTGGTGACAATCGGGGCATACACTCCAGGGACGAATAGAGCCCTTGACGATGCCCTGAACCGAATTGAATCGGTTAATGAGTTTCTGACTCAGGACAAGGATGAGCATGTTTCTTTGGAGGAAACAAGGGCGGTAATGCAACAGGTGTGTTCTTGATAGAATTCGGTAAATTGGGCAGATGTTTAGACTCCATACAAGAGACTGTACTGTTATATGTCTGTAGAGATGAAAAGTCACCTGGGGTGGCTGGTACAGGCAATGGTGGGATGCCATATTTATTCTTGAGAGTACGGTACCAGAAATAGGAGACTATATGAGTGAATTCCGATTGCACTCTGTATGGCGGGTCCGCAAACAACGTGAAGATCAGGCCCAGCAGCATTTGGCTCAAGCTCAGCGTCTGCAACAAGAGATTTGTTCGCAGCTTGAAACCGAAAAGGACCGCTTGGCCTCATTGCATACGGATATGCACCACCTGCAAACGAAGGGAGTGGACCCTCAGACCCTGCAACTCTTTGAGCACTGCATTCAAAGCAGCCGCCAATACTGCTTGGATTTGAACCAGGATCTGGCCCGGGCCGAGGTAGTGATTCAAGAGCGTCAGGAGCATCTCTCTGCGGCATGCCGGGAGAAAAAAGTTGTCGAAAAGCTTCACGAGCGGCATCTGGAACGATGGGCTGCAGAAATGCGCCGCGCGGAAAAAAATCTGATGGACGAGATTGCCAGCGGTGTGGTGGCTCGAAAAAGAGTCGTGACAGGAGAGCAGCAATGATCTTACGAGGCGAGCGATTTGGCATGGTGGCTATAGCCGTGATCGTTGCGCTTACAATCGTGGCGGTCTCTTCAGGTTTTGCCCAAGAAGGTGCAGAGGGGCTGCCTCAGGAGCCGGAGACTGTGGAGCAGCGCCGAATCATTGCTTTGCTCCAGCAGCAGCGTGAGGAGCTTTCCGAGCGCAAGGTTCGGCTGGATGAGTGGGAAAATGAGCTAAAGATTCTGCAAAACGAGGTCGAAGAGAAGCTTGCCCGGATAAAGAAGGCCCGTGTCGCCCTGGAGGGGCTCCTGAACCAGAAAGAGCGCATTGAAGGCCAACGGGTCGCTGATTTAAGCAGTATTTATCAGCGCATGGACCCAGGCCGGGCAGCGGCTGCCTTGGATACGATGGAGCAGGATCTTGCCATCGGCATTTTGTCCCAAATGCGAAGCAAAGGCGCCGGAGAAATACTCAATGAAATGTCGAAAGAGAAGGCCGCGGAGCTAAGCCGCGCATTTACCCGACTCGACACTGCCAGCCCGCCGTAAGGCGCAGGCCCGGAGCACGATCATGAGCCAAGCACCCCCCACGACCACTATACTTCCGCATACCTCCCCCCAGCATCCTTCGACAACCTCCTCAACTCAATCTTCAGACGCTTCTGGTTTTTTGCGCCAATTGCAGACCGTGCAGGGCCAGCCCGCGACGGAAAGTTCCCGGAGCCAGGCCGGATCCTTGACATCAACTCCAGGGGCAGATGGGATACGGGGGACAGGCGCGACCGGCCGTGAAACGTCGGAAGAGGCTTCTGGTCATTCAGGAACCGTGCTGGAAAGTCTGGTGGGACAAGTGCTTGCCGGCAATCCATTTCTTCATCTCCCGCCCCAGCAGCAGGCTGCTGCTCAAGATTTGGCTTCCGCCTCCGAGGAGGGTCTTGCTTCCGCTTTGGCTGCGTTGCAGGCGACGCTTGAGGGCAAGCAAGGCACTCTTGAGACACAGGCCCTAGTCGAAGTGCAGTCGCTATTGCAGCAATTGCAGTCTTTGCAGGGCCAAACAGCACGTTTGGGGTTTGATTACACAAGCGCAGCAGCTGCGCAGCAATTGCTGGAGCAGTTGGCCCTGTTGCAACAGGGCGGTGCCAGTGGTGCAGGACAGGGCCCCGGCTCTGCTGAGGTGGCGGCCCGATTACGACAGTTGCTTGCTTCAGCCCAGTCGAGCCAAGGGGGTCCCCAAAACGGGCAGGGGGCATCGGGAACTGATGCTCGGTCTGCCGATTCCTCGCAGGCATGGGGGCAATCTGCTTCCCAGATACAATCATTTTTGAGCGGCGCCCGAGCAGAGGCGACCGCCTCTCCCGAGGCCGCTATTGTGCGGGCCCTGCAGCAGGGAATCGTGCGGGCGGAAGGGGGGCAAGAGGCGTTGAAGAATGCCCCTTGGCAGCAATTGGCCTCTTTTGCGTCTATGACCAGCGCAAACACTCAAGGTGAGCAGTCCCTGTCCGGCCTCATGCAGCAAAACGCTGAGCAGGGCTTGATGGAGCAGGGACAAAGCGGACAGCAGTTGCGGCAAGCCCTTGCGGCCATGTTGGCAGAGGGTAAACAGAAATCGCAAGCCGCAGCGCATGGAGCGCAGGATGGCGCAGGGCAGGCACGGAGCAGTTCGGGGCAAGGCGGTTCAACGCATGGCAACGGTGACAGCACGCCAAGTACTGGTTTTGGTGAACAGGCCACCCAGGCCAACCGTGTGGTCCAAACGGGGGGGGGCGGACGAGCCTATCAGGGGGCTTCCGCTTTTGAAACCCAGATTCTGGATCAGATCCGTGTGCGGGTCCAATCCGGGGCTCGGCAGGGGCAAAGTGAAATCGTGGTGCGCATGCGGCCGCCTGAACTGGGCGAAGTCCGACTCAATCTGACCTCTGAGGATGGGATTTTGCGGGCCCATCTCCACGCTCAGTCCCAGCAGGTGCACGATGTGTTGGAGCGCCATGCGCCGCAACTGCGCCAGGCCCTGGCTGAACAGGGAATTGACCTGGACGATGTGCTGGTGAGCAGCGACGACGCCGGTGGCCAAGAAAGTCAGTCCGAATGGCAGACGGCCGAGGACGGCGCTTCCAGGACTAAGGGGCAACCGGAAGCCGCCGCCAACGAAGACGATCATGACGAGCAATATAGGCAGGCGCGGGCTGCAGCGTGGGGGAGTAGAGCCGGCGCGTTGAGCCTGCGTATATAAGTCAAGGAGACCGATATGGCCGCGATTCCAAGTGTTAATAGTTCGCTAGCTGCGCAGTCCGTTCAGAGTCCGGAGCGTACTGGGTCCCAAGATGATTCCCTGGGCAAGATGGATTTCCTCAATCTGCTGGTCACCCAACTGGAGAACCAGGATCCAATGAATCCTTCTGACCCTACGGAAATGACCGCGCAGTTGGCCCAGTTCAGCTCACTGGAGCAATTGACGAATATCAGCGAGTCCATGGAAGGACTGGACGCCATGAAGACGGCCTATGAGCAAAACGCGGCCCTGTCCATGCTGGGCAGAAATGTCCAGTTGGAGGGCAACACCTTCACGTTTCAGAACGAGCCGGTGCAATTGGGCTACAATCTTGAGCGAGCCGCAGAAAGCGTTGAAATCCAAATTATGGACGCCAGCGGCAAAACAGTGGATACCATCAAGGGATTGCAAGGGACAGTGGGCGAACACACTGTCCAATGGGACGGCACGGATGCCGACGGTAAGAGTGTCCCGGCAGGCGAATACCAATTCGTGGTCGGGGCCCAGGACGCGGGGGGCAATGTGTTGCAGCCCACCCCGCAGGTGATGGCTAAAGTGCAGGGCGTGGATTACGGCTCCGGCGGGCAAAAGTTGCTCACCTCCGCCGGGAGTATCGCCCTTGCGGATATTGGCAACGTAACGCAAGCGACGTCCCAGTAAGGAGGAAGGAATATGGGTTTGCAAGGAGCTTTGTATACCGGCGTGAGCGCCCTGGGCGCCACGGGCGAGGCCATGAATGTCATCGGCAACAACCTCGCCAATAGTAACACCACCGCGTTCAAGGCCAGCCGGACGCTGTTCTCTGATCTTTTGGCCAGCGATGTCTCCTCGTCCAGCGGCACTTCCCAGGTGGGCACGGGTGTCGGGCTGGCCAGCGTGGACACGGTCTTTTCCCAGGGCGGCTTCAACCCCACGGAATCGAGTACGGACTTGGCCATCGAGGGAGAGGGGTTTTTCAAGGTCAGCGATCCCAATACTGGAGCGGACGCTTACACCCGGGCCGGGGGATTCAATTTCAACGACGAGGGCTTCCTGGTCAATCCCCAGGGCTATCGGGTGCAGGGCTATGATGTGGATGGCGACGGCAACACTGTGGGTAACCTCAAAGATATCTATACGGATTTGAGTGGATCGGTCCCGGCGCAAGAAACAGGTAGGGCTTCATTAAGTACGAATCTGAATGCGTCAGCTGAAGTTGGCGCATCTTTTGATATAAATGATCCCGCTGGGACATCAAATTTTTCTACATCGATTAATGTGTATGATTCTCTTGGGACATCGCATTTAGCAAACGTGTATTTTACAAAAGCTGGAAGCAATGCCTGGAATTATCATGTTACTGCCGATGTTGGTGGCACAAATACGGTACTTAAAAGTCATCAAATAAAATTTACTAGTACAGGATATCTCAAAGAGGTTGATGGGAACTCTTATATGAACGAAAAAGGGGAAATCCCTGCTGGGCAGGAAGGGAATAATGTTATAACTGTGAAAAATACTGGGAATCCTATTAATTGGGGCAATGGGTCTGATGGCCACGTCTTTGATGTGGAATTCAACCTTTCCCAATACGCCGGGCAATCCGAACTCGTGTCCAAGCAACAGGACGGATTCAGCTCCGGAGCTTTAAACGGCATTGAAGTGGACCAGGAAGGCATGGTTATCGGCAGCTATTCCAACGGCGAGAGTAAAGATTTGGCCAAGCTCGGCCTGGCCAAGTTCGCCAACAACAACGGCCTGGCCCAGGTGGGCAACAGCCTGTTCGAGGCCACCAATGCCTCCGGCCTGCCGGCCATCGGCACCCCCGGCGCCGGGGTGGGCACTATCCGCTCCAACGCCTTGGAGCAGTCCACGGTGGATATCGCCAAGCAGTTCACGGACATGATCACCACCCAGCGCGCCTACCAGGCCAACTCCCGGACCATCACCACTACGGACGATATGCTCCAGGAAGTGGTCAATCTGAAGCGCTAAGCTTGTCAATTTCCTGACTTGCTTTTGAGCCGGCCTGTCGAAGGCCGGCTTTTTTGCGTTCAAGGTGATTGAAGTGCCCTTCCGACATCAGAGCAGTGGACAATAGTCAGAATTTTGGCAGTGCGCATGTGTCGCGTTGAAGCGCATTTCCAGTGGCTTCAGTGGCCAAGGGGAAGGGCTGAAAGAGCGAGATATGTAGGAGGCAAAAGCGGTCGGACTCAATGGGGAGCAGACGCACCGCGAGAGTGCGACCCCTATATTTAGGCTCTGCAGGGAGGCGTTCGCTTACCGTCATCGTGTTGGAGGTGCTAGCGGGAAATCACGGCGCTGGCATAATTTATGCTATAAGACCCAGTAAAACTGTTTCGGGAACGTACATGAAAACCCTGGATCTAGCGACTTTTCTTGGCATCATCGGCGCCTTCGGCCTGATGGGGTATGCCATCATGTCCGGTAGCGGCCTGGAAGTCTTCATTGATTACCAGGCGCTTTTTGTTGTCACCGGCGGAACTTTTGGCGCCCTGCTGGTGCACTATCCGCTACGAGATGTGGCCAACGCATTTTCTGTGGGCAAAAACGCCTTTTTGTACCGCGAAGCCGCCCCCAACGAAGTTATGGCCATGCTGCTGGATTATGCCACTCGGGCCCGCAAAGAGGGACTCTTAGCCCTTGAGCAGGCCACCAACGAGGCCTCTGACAATTTTTTGGCCAAAGGATTGCAAATGGCTGCCGACGGCTACGAGCCGGATGTGCTCCGCGATACCCTGGATCGGGAAATTGAGTATATTGAGGATCGCCACGAAAAGGGTGCAGAAATTTTCTCTTCGCTGGGCATGTACGCCCCGGCGATGGGCATGGTCGGAACCCTCATCGGTTTGGTGCAGATGCTGCAGACCTTGGAGGATCCATCAACTATCGGCCCAGCCATGGCCATGGCCCTTTTGACTACATTGTACGGCTCCGTCATGGCCAACGTCATCTTCATCCCTATGTCCGGGAAGCTTAAAAATAAATCCAAAGCGGAGGTGCTCAAAAAATCCTTGGTACTCGAGGGGATGAAATCAATTTTATTAGGCGAGAATCCGCGGATTATGGAACAAAAACTTCATGCCTTCTTGGCGCCCAAACAGCGGGAGAGCGCTTCGAATAAGCGAAAACGCTAAGGCGGATTGGAAAAATGGCTCGAAAAAAGAAAAAAAACGGCGGAGGCGGCGGAAGTCCGGCCTGGATGGTCACCTACAGTGATATGGTGACGCTGTTGCTGACGTTTTTTGTTCTTTTGCTCTCCATGGCGGATATCAACCAGATTAAGTTTACCAAGGCCATCGGCTCTCTCCGAGGAGCCCTCGGGGTTCTGGACAGCAAGGAGTATGAAGACGTGCTGCCGCTGGACCTCATGGCTCAGCAAAATAATCTGAACGAGTCCTTGCAACGCGTGTATCAAAATATCAAAAACCGTATCGACAACTTAGAAGTCAACGAAAACATCAAGTTGGTTAAAGACCGTGGAGCGGTGGTATTGCGTTTGAATGACTCGTTACTTTTCGACTCCGGGGAGACTGCCCTGAAGCCGCGCGCCGCTCCCTTGCTTCGCGAGGTTGCTCAATTGGTGCGTCCCCTGCATCTTGACATGCGCGTAGAGGGACACACCGATAATGTCCCCGTTTCTCGGCCCGGGATCTCCAATTGGGACATTTCCATTGAACGGGCGGTCTCTGTGGTCAAATTCCTCACCAGCCGTGATTTACTGCCCCCCAGTCGACTTTCCGCAGCCGGGTACGGAGACCAGCGTCCTCTCGTGCGCAATGATTCTCCTGAGAACCGGGCTAAGAATCGGCGGGTGGATTTTTATCTGGAGCAGGACGAACATTATCGGGAGCAACTGCCGTATCTGATCGATTCCCGCGAACAATACCCCTTTTAGCTGCATGTAGTTCAGAGGCTCAATATTCTGGAAGCATCATTCTTTTAGCGACAATAAAACCGGACCATTGACCGAAATACCTACACGAAGGACCCATACATGGCGAAAAAAGATGAGAACGCTGCAAAACAGGGTGCAAAAGGCGATCGAAAGTTCAAGCTTTTGCTGATTGTGGCCAGTGTTTTCCTGCTCGCAGCTATAGGGGCGGGAGGCTATTACATCGGCACCCAATGGGGAAGTGAGAGTGAAGCGGCACAGGAAAACACTCCTTCTTCCGAAAGCGTTTCGTTTGACAGCAAGGGAGAACTTGGCCCCCTTGTGGAAATGGATGACTTCTTAGTCAATATCGCTGATGGAGAGCAGACTCGATATCTGAAGGCGAGCATTACAGTGGAGGCGACAGACAAGAAGAGTCAGGACGAGCTCAATAAACGTATTCCTCAGATCCGCGATGTGATCATTTTTCACCTGGGGACGAAAACCTTTGATCAAGTTCGTGACTTGCAGGGCAAGAAACAATTGCGGGCAGAATTGACCAAGCGACTGAACGGTATTGTCGACCAGCGGCTTGTGCAACGCATTTTTTTCACGGAATTTGTGGTCCAATAGGAGCCCGACGTGGATAAGCTGCTGACCCAGGACGAAATCAACGACCTGCTCGAGGCCATTGAAAGCGGTGAGGTTGATATTGACGCCGAAGCGGACGAGCCCTCGAGTTCGAACCGGGACTTACAGCGCCTGGATTTATTTCGCGGCCAGACGTCAGCCCGCTGGCGGGTAGCCAATTTCGACATTATTTTGGACGCCTTTGCCCGTAACAGCGGCATCTCTATGGCCAACAGGCTGAAACGGAGCGTTTCAGTCAAGCGAGTGGCTATCGAGACGGAGACGTTTGAGAATTTCCTGCAGGATCTGCAGGAGCAGTCACTGATCGGCATTGTCAGTTTTGAACCGCTGCGTAGCGGGGGATTGTTGATCTTCGATTGCCCCCTTTCTTTTTGTCTCTTGGAGGTCATGTTCGGTGGCAATAGCGAAGCCGGTATCTCCATCCCGGACCGGGAGCTGACCTCCATCGAGATCAATGTGCTCAAAAATGTTATGCGCGACTCCTGTCAAGATTGGGAGGCCGCCTTTGAACCCCTCGACGAATTGAAAACGAATTTGGTTCAGGCCGAAATCAATCCTCGATTGGTGAGCATCGTCAGTCCGGAGACCGAGGTCTTGGTCTCTCGATTCTCTGTGAAGGCCGGGAATATTTTCGGCCAAATGAGTTTGGTCATCCCATTTTTTGCCATCGAGCCCTATAAGGAAAAATTGAAAAACAGGATGTTCGACGTCATTACTGTTTCTGGGGGGCAGGCCTGGACGAAAACCATTCACGACGAAATGATGGAAATGGAGACCGAGGTCCGGGCCCAATTCGCCACAGCCTCGCTGACCATCCGCGAGATCCTCAACCTCAAGGCTGGGGACATCATCGAGCTCAATATGGATAGACAGGCCGGGCAACGAGTGCTCGTGGAGCAGAAACCCAAATTTCAGGCCGTGGCCGGCACGCGCAAAGGCAAAAAGGCAGTGCGCATTACCGGGACCACAGGCCAATACGGAGACGAGAATGGCAGTGAATGAAAAACCGGAAAATAGCGCTGAAACACACGAACAGGAAGGTCAACTCGGCAATGATTTGAGTCACTTGGACTTGCTGCTTGATGTGCCGCTGCAAGTTTCGGCTGAGTTGGGTACGACCAGAATCCTGGTGAAGGATCTGCTGCAATTGCGCGAGGGCTCGGTGATCGAACTTGAAAAACTCGCTGGCGAACCGTTGGATGTGTTCGTCAACTCCCGGCTGATCGCCAGGGCCGAGGCAGTGGTGGTCAATGAAAAGATCGGCCTGCGGCTCACTGATGTGGTGAGCCCCTCGGAGCGCTTGGAGAAGCTCGGATGATATCGGTATCGATGACTGTGGCCCATGCCGTAACCGCTGCCGCTTCAAATGCGACAGCTGGTTTGACAACAGAGCCAGTATGGCCCGCCATGATCAAAATGGTGGCCGGGCTTTTGATCATTCTCGGCCTGTTGTACATGGGCTCGGCACTGTTGCGGCGCTGGCAATTTGGCGGCAGCAATTCCAGGCAGGGAATTATCTCCATCAAGGAATCGCGTCCCTTGGGCGCCAAGCGCATGTTGTGTCTCGTCGAGGTTCGGGGACGTGAGGTGCTCTTGGGGGTGACGCCGGATCGTATCGAGCCGTTGTGTCACCTCGAGGTCACCGAGGAGAACCATGAAACTTCCTCTTTTGACGCTGAACTCAAACATCGCCATTCCCAATGACCATGTCCCGGGCACTTTTTGGGGTCGTTTTCGCGACGGCAGTGGGAATTCTGCTTTTGCCACAGGCGGGCTGGGGCTTTGAAATCCCGCGCCTGACCTTAGGGGTAGACGGTACCAACGATCCGGATCAGGTGGCTACCGGCATCCAGATCCTTTTCCTCCTCACTGTCTTGTCTTTGGCGCCAGCCATTTTGCTCATGACCACGAGTTTTATTCGTATCGTGATTGTGCTCTCGTTTATTCGTCAAGCCATGGGCGTGCGGCAGATGCCCCCGAACCAGGTCATCATCGGTTTAGCCCTGTTTTTAACTTTTTTTATCATGAGCCCGGTTCTGAGTCAGATGAACCAGGACGCTTTACAGCCGTATCTGGACCAGGAAATTGGGGACGCCCAGGCCATCGAACGGGCGGTTTCACCCATGCGGGAATTCATGTTCAACCAGGTCCGCCAGAAGGATCTGCAGCTCTTTGTAGACATCTCCGGATCAGATCAACCCGAGACTCGGGAAGAGATCAGGACCATGTTGTTAGTGCCAGCATTTATGCTCTCGGAGATCAAACGGGCCTTCCAGATCGGTTTTTTAATTTTTGTGCCCTTTCTGGTTATTGATATGGTGACCGCGAGTGTACTTATGAGTATGGGGATGCTCATGCTACCGCCGGTGATCATTTCCTTGCCGTTCAAGATCTTGCTTTTCGTTCTCGTTGACGGCTGGCATTTGGTGGTCGGTTCACTTGTACGCAGTTTCCAGTAAGGCCCCCTTGGTTGTGAGGTGTCATGAAAATCATGGCGCAAAGGAGTCTCAATGACACCTGATTTTGTCGTTGCGCTGACGCGACAGAGTGTGGAAACAATCCTGCTTGTCACTTCCCCAATGATGATTTCTGCAGTGGTGGTGGGACTTTTGATCAGTATATTCCAAGCCGCCACACAAATCCAAGAACAGACGCTGAGCTTCGCCCCGAAAGTCGCTGCGGTTATGGTGGCCCTTACGATTTTTGCCCCATGGATCATCAAAATCGTTTTGACCTACACCGAAGAAGTACTGCGTATGGCGGTCTCCATCGGGGGCGGAGGGTAGTGGCCCGTCAAGAGGGAGCATCGCAAAAATGCAGTCTGCTGGCCTTGGGGCATGAGCAGCTGGGGTCGCCGCTTGCCACCGGGCGCGGATGGTGAGGGCTGAACATGGATTTAGAAGCGCTGCTCAGCCAGCACTGGCCCTCCTTTTTGCTCTGTTTTATTCGCGTGGCCGCGATTATCGGCAGTATGCCGGTCTTGTCCGGAGGGCAGACCCCGGCGCGGCTCCGGGCAGGGCTGGCCCTGGTGCTGGCGGTAATCATCTTTCCTGCCGTTGACGGAACAATCCCGGACATCAACTTTGCCCCCTTGCGGCTTTTCGTGCTGGGCAGTCAAGAGGTACTGTTGGGGCTCATGCTCGGCTTCATCGGCCGTCTGCTTTTTTTGGCTGCCCAATTCGGAGGCACGATTCTGGGATTCCAAATGGGGTTTGCTGCGGCCAACATTTTAGACCCCCAAAGCCAACAGCAGATCCAACTCATGTCCCAGTTCCAGAATGTGCTGGCATCGCTTGTTTTCCTGGCGGTGGATGGTCACCATGTGTTCTTGCGTAGCTTGGCCCGTTCCTTTGAGGTCGTTCCCCCGGGTGGTGGGTTGCATTTGCAGGATGCGGTGCCGAGCATGGTGGCTATGACCGGAGAGATGTTCGTACTCGGTTTGCAACTCACTGCCCCTATTTATGTAATTTTGATCTTATCGGATTTTATTCTGGGGATCATGTCCCGCATCTTTCCGCAACTCAACGCTTTTATGCTTAAGTTCCCCATCAATATCGGTGTGGCCTTTTTCTTTTTGGGCCTTTCGGCGGAGTTCATCGTCAGTATTTTGATTTCCGAGTTTAACGGCCTTGCCCAGCGCTTGGTGGAATTCTTCGAACTCGTGAGGCAGTGATGGCGCAACAAGGTGACGAGGAACGCACAGAAGAACCAACGGAAAAACGCCGGCGGGAGTTTCGAGAAGAAGGCAAGGTTGCCCAGAGCAAGGAAGTTAATACCGCCTTGCTCCTGTCCACGGCGTTGCTATTGTGGTTTTGGTACGCCCCGAATTTTGTGGAGGGGTTGGAGCGATTTTTGGCTGGGTTTTGGGATCAGGCCGGCTACTGGAACGTAACTCCCCAAGCTGTTGTCGGCTGGTTGGGCAAGGGGCTGATCCATCTCGGTCTGCTTTTGTCGCCGATACTGATTCTCTCCATTGTCGTCGGCTTTTTGTCTAGCTATATCCAGTTCGGGTGGCTTTTCAGCCCGAAAGCGTTGCAGCCGGATATAAAAAAGCTTGATCCCATCCAGGGCGCAGCAAAATTTGTCTCCAAACGCTCGGCCATGGAGTTGCTCAAATCCCTGGCCAAGGTCGCGGTGGTGGGCTCAGTTGCCTATTGGACACTGTCGGATCATTTTGAGCAAGCTATCCAGCTGATAGGCCAACCTATTGAGCGTATTTTTGTCTTTATCGGTTGGACGGCGGCGGAGATCCTGCTTAAGTGTTGCATAGCTCTGCTGTTTATCGCGGTCATCGATTTTGCCTATACCAAATGGGAAATGGAAGAACAGATGAAGATGACCAAAAAAGAGCTGCAGGATGAGCATAAGGAAACCGAGGGGGATCCGCAGCTCAAGCAGCGCATGCGCTCTATTCAACGGGACATGGCCCGCAAGCGGATGATGGCTGAAGTGCCCCAGGCGGATGTGGTTATCACCAACCCAACCCACTACGCCGTGGCCCTTCGCTATGACCGCTCAAGCATGGAAGCCCCGGAGGTGACCGCCAAGGGGAGCAATATCGTCGCCCAACGCATTCGAGAGATCGCCGAAGAAAGTGGGGTGCCTCTGGTGGAAAATCCGCCGGTGGCGCGAGTGTTGCACGGTCTTGAGCTCGGGGAAACAGTCCCGGAATCCATGTATAAGGCTGTGGCCGAGATCCTGGCCTATGTCTACAGCCTGAAAGGAAAAACCGCATGATAGAGGCGCTTCGGCACAATAAATGGGTGGAGATTCTGCTACGCAGCGATATTATGGTCGCCTTAGGTTTGGTGACCATTTTGATGCTCATGATCATCCCCCTGCCGCCGATGCTGTTGGACCTCTTTTTGTCACTGAATATCACCGCCGGCCTGTTGATCCTGATTATCACCCTCTACACCCACCGTTCCCTGGAATTTGCCATATTCCCCACGGTGTTGCTTGCCACAACGTTGTTTCGCCTGTCTCTGAACGTGGCCTCGACCAGACTCATCCTTCTCTATGGGGACACCGGCCCCTATGCCGCAGGCAAAGTCATCTATTCCTTTGGCCAGTTTGTGGTTGGTGGCAATTATGTTGTCGGAATCGTCGTGTTTATGATTTTGGTGGTTATCAATTTTATCGTTATCACCAAGGGGGCGGGCCGGGTGGCTGAGGTGTCGGCCCGGTTCACCCTGGATGCTATGCCTGGGAAGCAGATGGCCATCGACGCCGATCTCAATGCCGGACTGATCGATGAGAACGAGGCCCGTCGTCGTCGAGAGGATATCGCGCAGGAGGCAGATTTTTTCGGAGCCATGGATGGGGCGAGCAAGTTCGTCCGTGGCGATGCCATCGCCGGGATTATTATTACCATGGTCAACATCGTGGCCGGGTTCATTATTGGCGTGGCCCAGAAAGGCATGCCCATGATGGAGGCGGCCCAGAACTACACCACCCTGACTGTAGGCGATGGTCTAGTTAGTCAGATTCCGGCGCTTATCATTTCTACTGCAGCAGGCATCCTGGTTTCTCGGGCTGGTGGCACTGGGGATCTTGGCTCGGCACTGTCCAAACAGATCACGTTCAACCCCCGAGCGATCTGGGTTGTTGCTGGCATCCTGTTGCTGTTCGCCCTTATTCCGGGGCTGCCCTTTGTGCCCTTTTTGATTTTGAGTGGGCTTTTGGCCTTTTTGGGCTATACCCTCCATAAACAGGCGCTGCAGGCTGAGGCGTTGGAAGCAGCTGCCGAGCCAGAGGCGCCAGCGGTGGAGCAAGAGGAAAACTACGAGAACATGCTTCAGGTGGAAATGTTGGAATTGGAGATCGGTTACGGGGTCATCCCCTTAGTCGACGCGAGTCAGGGCGGCGAAATGTTGGAACGTATCAAGTCTATCCGTAAGCAGTTTGTGCTCTCGCATGGATTCATCGTGCCGCCCATTCATATCAAGGACAATTTGCAACTGAAACCCAATGAATATGTGCTCAACCTTAAAGGCGAACAGGTAGCCCGGGGGGAGGTCTATCCCCGGCAATTCATGGCTATGGATCCGGGCACGGCCACGGAGAAGATCCAGGGCACGCAGACCACAGAACCCGCCTTCGGCCTTCCGGCGACTTGGATCAGCGAAGACAAGCGTGAACGCGCCCAAGTGGCTGGATACACTGTGGTTGACTGCCCAACGGTCATGGCTACTCACGTTAGCGAGGTCATCAAGGCCTATGCCCACGAGCTGATTGGGCGGCAAGAGGTACAGAATTTGCTAGATACTGTTGCCAAGGACTATCCCAAACTTGTGGAGGAGTTGGTGCCGAATCTCCTCAGTTTGGGTGGGGTCCTGAGGGTAATGCAGAACTTGCTCAAAGAAGACGTTTCCATCAGGGATTTGCGAACTATTCTGGAAACTTTGGCTGATCACGCCGGACATACTCAAGATCTGGATCAATTGACCGAATTTGTTCGTCAAGCCCTGGCCCGTCACATCAGTAGCAAATTTGCCCAGCCAGATAATACCATCCCGGTGCTCACATTGGGCCAGGATATTGAAGAAACGGTGCGCCAATCCGTGCAGCAGACCGGGCAAGGTCCGGTTTTGGCCTTGGATCCGCAAAAGGCACAGAGCATCATTCAGCAGGTGAGTGAACATTTACAAAAAGTGGGGCAGGGCGCTCCGGTGGTCCTGCTCTGTCCGTCAAATATCCGACTGTATGTCCGTAAGTTGACGGAACGGTATTTGCCCCGGCTCGCGGTTTTGAGCCACGCCGAGATCTCACCGGACATGAAGGTCCGATCAGTAGGAACGGTCAGCTTGTATGCAAATTAAAGTTTTTCGCGCCAAGGACATGAAGAGCGCTTTGCAGCAAGTCAAGGCGACCTTTGGGCCAGACGCCCTCATTCTGTCCACCCGCACCGTGCGTAAAGAACGATTCGGTTTTTTGCGCCCCCCGGAACTGGAGGTGACTGCGGCAGTGGAGCCCAAGGATCGCCAACAGGCAGGGGAGAAAAAGGGCCACCTCGAAAAAAGTCAGGAAAATGGACAAAACGGCGATGGGTTTTTGCAGGAACTCATGTCCCAGGCCGAATCCATGGATTCCGCGTCCTTGTCCACATCAGCAAAGCAGGCTCAACCCAGTCCAACCGCCCCGCGGCGACCAACGTCCTTGTCCATGCCGCGACCAGACAAAGAAGACTTTGTTTCAAACGCGGGCACAGACATCTCTGAAATGGACCACTTGCGCAGTGAGGTTCGGGAGATCAAACGACTGATCGCCGCCCAGCAGAATTTGACCAAAGCCGCGTTAAAGCGACCTGGGACAGAGGGAGGACAAGATTTTGGCTCTCCGGAAGCAAATGTGTTGGGGCGGCTCGGTGTGCAGCCGGAGGCAGCGCGGGCTGTCTTGGATCAAATCGGAGCCGTGACTGGGGAAAGCGGTGAGATTGGCGACCCCGTCGCCCATTGCCAGCAGGCTTTGGCTGAATGGTTACGCACCGATGACTGGATGGCCCAATCGCTGCGTCACCCGAAGCGCATCGCCTTGGTCGGCCCTACCGGAGTGGGCAAAACCACAACGATCGCCAAACTTGCAGCCCAGTATCTCCGGCGGTACGGGCAGGGCCTTTTGTTGGTGACCATGGATAATTTTCGCATTGCTGCGGCGGAGCAACTTCGGGTGTATGCGGAAATCATGAATGTGCCCCTGGAGGTGGTCACCTCGGCGGAACAGATGCGCACAGTGATGCAGCGACATGAAGACAAAAAATTGATGCTTATCGACAGCGCCGGGCGCAACCCGCGAGACGAATCTGGAATGCAGGAGCTGCACGCGTTTCTGGGCGACAGCCAACTTTTTGACAAGCATCTTGTGCTTTCTGCTACCACCCGGGATGAGGACATGCAGTCCATCGTAGACCGTTTCGGTGACCTCGAAATCAACGGATTGATTTTCACCAAAATCGACGAAACGCAAAGTTACGGCTCCATTGTGAACGTGCAGCACCGAACAGGATGTCCGCTGACTTACCTGACGAACGGGCAACGTGTTCCGGAAGATCTGCTGCCGGCTGATTCGGTTCAACTCTCGCAGTTGATCACCAACCCTCAGAAGGAAGTGTATTATGATGGCTGACGAGCGTCCCCGCGACCAAGCCGAAACTTTGCGCAGCTTGCGCTCTCCTGAGCCGCAAGCAGTTGTTGCGGAGACAGGGCGGGACACCAAGGTTATCTCTGTCACCAGCGGCAAAGGCGGGGTGGGTAAAACCTCCGTGGTCTCGAATTTAGCCGTGGCGTGGGCGAAGCAAGGATCACGGGTGCTGATTATTGACGCTGACTTGGGGCTGGCCAATATTGATGTCGTATTTGGGCTTTCGCCGCGTTATACATTGAACAATTTTTTCAGGGGACAGCGCCGACTGGACGAGGTTATGACCGAAGGGCCCTACGGTATTAAGGTCATGCCCGCTGGATCCGGTATGCAGGATATGACCAAGTTAAGTCCGGAACAGCGACTGCGATTTCTTCAGGAACTTGAGGCGCTGAACGAAGATTTTGACCTTGTACTTATCGACACCGGGGCGGGGATTTCGGAGAACGTAACTTATTTCAGCACTGCAGCACAGACCATTATGGTCGTCACCACGCCGCAGATCACTGCCATCACCGACGCTTACGCTCTGATGAAACTGTTGGCCCTGGAATATCAGGAAAAGAACTTCAGTCTGCTGGTCAATTCGGTTGGTTCGCAACGTGAAGCACTCCAGGTCTACGAGAAAATGACCCTTGTCACCAGCCGTTTTCTCGATGTTTCCGTGGAATTCACTGGTTGGTTGCCCTTTGATAAGCGGATTAACGACGCGTTGAAAAAACAAAAGCCGTACATTGACATGTTTCCTAAGGCCAAATTGACTGAGGCCTGCTTGGCGGTGGCGAACAATCTGCAAAATGAAAGTGCAGTCCAGCCCGATAAAGGCACACCGCAATTTTTTTGGGAAAAACTCCTCAACTTGTGCGATCGCAAGAGGTGAGGGCACTATGTTGTGGACTTACACTCAAAACGGTGAAGATGCGCGCACTCAGTTGATACGGGAGCACATGAATATGGTTTCCTATTGGGTAGAGCGCATGGTTACACAGGTCCCAGCGTTTATGAGCCGCGACGAAATCAGAAGTGCGGCCATGGAGGGTCTGATTAACGCTGCAAACCGTTTCGATCCCAATCAAGGGGTGCTGTTCAAGACCTTTGCTGAACACCGCATTCGAGGCGCAATCTTCGATGAGGTGCGCCGTTTGGATTGGTTTTCCCGTTCCATGCGCGACAAGCACCAGCGGTTGGCCGAGACCATCCGTGAACTAGAGATTTCACTGGAGCGCGCGCCAAACGAAAACGAAGTTGCTGCGGCCATGGATATGGACCTGACTGGGTACCACCGTATGCTCGGTGAAGTCAGCCATCTCGGGTGTATGAGTCTCCAGGAAGTTTTGAGCGACAGCGACACCGGGCAAAGTTTTTTGGACGTTCTGGAGGATACCGACGGGATGCCCCCGGAAGAAGCTGTTGAGCAGGCCGAATTAACTCGGGAAGTGGCCGGCATGCTGCACGAACTCTCCGAAAAGGAGCAGCAGGTCATCGCCCTTTTGTACCACGAGGGACTGAGTCAAAAAGAGATTGCCGACGTGCTTAGTCTGACCGAGGGACGGATATCGCAACTCCACAGCCAAGCCTTAGCCAAGCTGCGGGTCAAAATGGAGCGCTTGTGATGTTACTTTTCATGCTCGCTGCTTTATTGGGGATGAATACAGTTCTGGCCCTCGGTCTTGTCTTGCTCTGGCGTGCTCAACAGCGGCTTAAGGCTGAAAACAGGACATTGCGACAGGAAGTGGAGCAAGCCCGGCAGCGTCTTGGTCAACTGGCCGAAGAGGTGTCGGACCTTGAAGCGTGCCCTGTTCCGCAAGCGCGCTCAACTTCAGAATCGGTGGTGGCCGAGCGCGAGATCAAGAACCGTTTGGAAATGGTCCAGAATCAGCCCAAACAGATGCCAGACCGGTACAAGGCGGCTGTGAATATGGCCGGCACTGGTATGGATTCGGAACAGATCGCTGAGATGCTCGGCCTCTCGGCCCACGAAACCCAGCAATTGGCCTCCCTGGCCCAGATTTCTCAGCCTATGGGGCAGGATGCCTCTGGGCAAGGGTGGGGCCATTAGGAGTAGACCCTGCTGCCACGCCGTCCCGGGCCTCGTCCTGTCTGCCTGCGGCGCATCCATCCACCTAAAGTTCATCCCCGGCAATCCGATACGATATCTGAATCGGTCGCCCGTTTTCGGTCACTGGTGACAGATGTTTTCCATATTTCGACCACAGCGCACAGGAACTGACGATGCCCATTTTTTCCGGACTTGCCGCCCCGTTGTCTGGGGCCGCTTTAGAAAGAACCCGGCTGCAGGTTTTGAGCAACAATCTGGCCAATATCGATAATGCCGGATTTAAGCAGGACCGGCTGCTGTTTGAAACGCAATTGGACAATGCCCAGGCTGGCAGGACGGGTGAAGGGACCAGCCGGCTCCAGATGACGAGCACGCACACCGACTTTTCCCAGGGGGGGCTGCAGCACACGGGACGCCCGCTGGATCTGGCCATCAAAGGCGGGGGGTTTTTCAAGGTCGCTACTGATGATGGCTTTGCCTATACCCGTCACGGCAGTTTTGTGCTCCAGCCAGACGGTGCCTTGGTCACTCCCACTGGGGAGCAAGTGGTTGGGGAGACCGGTCCGGTCAATCTCACGGACAGCAATGTCCGGATCAGTGAAGAAGGCTCTGTTTTCGGGGAAAACGGTGTGGAGCAGGGGCAGCTGGACTTGTACACCGTTGACGATCTCCAGCAATTGGAAAAACAAGGGGCGAATCTCTGGCGCCGCCCGGAGGGTGTTTCGGAAAGAGTCGTCGCTGAGAGTACCTTGCACCAGGGCCAGCTTGAGTCTTCCAACGTAAGTGCCATTGAAATGACAACGGAGCTTATTCAAGCTGAGCGAGGATTTCAGTCCTTCCAGAAAGCTATAAAAGCCTACGATACCGTTGCCCAGAAAACGAACACAGTCGGCCGGATCGGGTAAGTTGTTGTTCGAGCAAACGAAAGCACGTATTCCCATCCATAAGGAGATACGCATATGACCACCGCTTTGTCCACAGCCGCCACCGGCATGGAAGCCCAGCAGACCATTGTCGACGTCATCGCTAATAACCTGGCCAACGTGAACACTACAGGTTTCAAGAAAAGCCGGGTCGATTTCCAGGATCTTCTCTATCAGGATGCCAGGAATGTTGGTAGTGCAGTGACTCAAGAAAACGATGTGCCCACCGGGACGCAGATCGGACACGGGGTGCGTACGGCAGCTGTTTATAAGATCAACACTATCGGTGACATCAACCGTACGGGCAATGAATTGGATTTGGCCATTGAAGGCGATGGATTTTTTCAGGTTACCTTACCAGATGGGGAAACAGCCTACACCAGGGCCGGAGCGTTGAAGAAAGATGGAGACGGCCGAGTGGTGACCTCTGACGGATATCCCCTGGAGCCGGAGATCGTCATCCCGGAAAATGCCACTGATGTAGTTATCGGTAAGGATGGCACGGTGCAGGCCTATTTAGAGGGCGAAGCGGCCACGCCAAGTGATCTGGGTACGATAGAGTTGGCCCGTTTCAGCAACCCGGCCGGACTGAAAAATATCGGTAACAACCTCCACTTGGAGACGCAGTCCTCCGGAGCGCCTATCGTTGATTTGCCCGGTGAAGACGGACTTGGAGCGTTGGCGCAAAATTTTCTGGAGGACTCTAATGTGAGCACCATGCAGGAAATGGTGAATATGATCTCAGCCCAACGGGCGTACGAGATTAATTCCAAAGCAGTCAAAACAGCTGATGAAATGCTGCAGATGACCAACCAACTCGCCTAAAAGCATGAGTATGATTGCCGCCCTTCGTTTGCAAATTTTCCTGTTGGCCATTGTGCCGCTGCTTTGCTGGCTGGCTGTCCCTGCCGTAGCCGCTCCTCCGGTGCAGATTACATTTTTGCCTGAGGCGACCGTGCAGGGGGAAACATTGCATTTGCGTGATGTGGCTCGGATCACCCCGGAATGGAGGGCGGAAGAATGGGGGGAGATCGCCTTGTTTCAGGTGCCGGACTACGGCAGCGTCCGCACCTACCGTGCGCAAACCCTGAAAGCCTATATCCAGCAGCAGGCCCCCCAGGAAGCGGAAGTGGCGTGGAAGGGTGCTGAACACGTTCGTGTCCGTCGCGACGGGGTTATTATTGCCCAAGAGGATATGGTGCAGGTGGTCAATGATTTTCTCCGGGAGCGTCTGGACCGGCCAGAGATCACCTCGGTTAGTTTCGAGCCCGGCAGGCTTCCGCAAGCGTTCACCGTAGCTGACGCGAAATGGGAGTGTGAGGTTGTTCCCTCATCGTCTCAGGTCTTGTCCGCCAGGCGTTTTACTCTTTTGTTCCGCCGGCACGGGCGTTTGGTGCACAAGGTCTCTGTCTCTGGGCGTGTCCGGGCCGAAGCCGAGATCGTCACAGCCCGGCGCAATCTGGACCGAGAAAGTATTGTGCAGGCCAGTGATCTGCGCCGGGAAAGCAGGCAATTGTCCCGCCTGGACGATCCGGTATACGAAGCCTCCGTTGCCGTGGGCCAGCGTGTGGTACGCTCTGTGCGGGCCGGGGAGGTTCTGGATCGTTCGGTCCTGGCCGCCCCTATTCTCGTTCAGCGGGGCAAGCCAGTGACTTTGGAAGCTGTCAGAGGGGCCCTGGTGATCACCGCCAGTGGCGTGGCCCAGGAAGACGGCGGATTGCAAGAAACTATACGGGTGGAAAATAGACGCACTGGAAAAGAAATTTTCGGTACCGTTGTGTCGGCAGACACTGTAAGGGTTCGATTTTGATGTATAAATATATTATAGTCTTTTGTGTGTTCGCTTTGGCATGTGGGTGCGCACCCAAGCACGAGCCGCAATGGGGGCCGGAGGCCAATGCACCCCAAAAAGTCGTGCCCCAAAAGCCGCAACGTGCCAGTCAGGGTTCATTGTGGAATACAGGTGAGGCCAACCTCTTTTCGGACAATAAGGCGCAAGCTCCCGGCGATATCGTTACCGTGTCTATCTCTGAACAGGCGCAGGCCAGCAAAGACGCCACCACTGATACTGGACGCACATCGAGTGTCGATGCTGGTATTAACAACTTGTTTGGGATCCCCAATTCGCAAGCTCTGTTGAGCAATCCCAATGTGGATTTGAAAAATTTGGTCGGTGCCAATTTCAACAATTCTTTTGTCGGAAGCGGCGAAACTAGCCGGAATGCGAATTTATCGGCCACGATCGCCACCCAGGTTATTGAACAATTGCCGAACGGCAATTTGCGAATCTTCGGTCGTAAGCGGGTCATGGTCAATAACGAAGAAGAATTTATCGGTTTGTCCGGAATTGTTCGCCCCGAGGATATCAGTGCTCAGAATGTGGTCGATTCAAGTTATGTGCTGGACGCTGAGATCACTTATACTGGTCGAGGCGCTATCAGCGACAAACAAAAGCCCGGCTGGCTGATGCGGCTGATTGACAATGTCTGGCCGTTTTAGTTGCCCTCAGGATCCGTGAACCTGGAAAGGATACTTCCCATGCTCTCCTGGAGCCGCTTCATAGGTGCGATACTTGTGCTCTGTCTGGCGATGGTCTGGACTTTGCCGGCAACAGCTGCGCGTATCAAGGATATCGCCGATCTCAAAGGAGTGCGCACGAACCAGATCCTTGGCTACGGTCTGGTGGTGGGCCTCAACGACACCGGTGACAGTTCCGGTACAGGGTTTACCAAAGAAACCCTGGCCAACATGCTTGAAAGGCTGAATATTTCGTCCAACCGCGAGGATATTAATGTAGGCAACGTGGCCGCGGTTATGGTCACTGCGGAATTGCCGCCTTTTGTCAAAACTGGAAGTCCTGTGGATGTGTTGGTGTCTTCCATCGGCGACGCCGAGAGCTTGTCAGGCGGCACCTTGCTCCAAACCCCGCTCAGCGGGCCGGATGGCAAGGTCTACGCTGTGGCCCAGGGCCCGCTGTCTGTAGGCGGTATTTCCGTTAGTGGCCAAGCTGGCCAGGTCCAGAAAAATCACCCTACAGTTGGCCGGGTTCCTGATGGTGCCACGGTGGAGCGGGAAGTGCCGTATAGTTTTCCGCAAAAAGGTCCTTTGACCTATCACATCCAAGAGTCGGATTTCACGACCATCTCGCGGATTACAAGCGTGATCAATGAGGAATACGGGCAGAAAACGGCTCACGCCATGGATAGTGCCAGTTTCCGAGTGCGAATTCCCGATGCTTTTGCTGAGAACCGGGTAAAGTTTATCGCCGACCTGGAGCGGCTGACGGTCCAGCCGGACAGCAAGGCGCGTGTGGTGGTCAATGAACGCACCGGCACAATCGTCATGGGGCAAGACGTGCGCTTGGACAAGGTGGCGGTAGCCCATGGCAACTTGAAGCTCATGGTTCGAGAAATGCCGCAGGTCTCGCAGCCGCAACCCTTTTCCCAGGGAGAGACCACCACGGTGCCGCGCACGGAAGTGCAGGTTGAGGAAGAAGAGGCTCGCTTGATGGTTATGAACAAGGGCGTCAATATCGGTGATGTGGCCGCCGCCCTGAACGCCATTGGTGCCACGCCCCGGGATTTGATCGCTATTTTCCAAGCCATCAAGGCAGCTGGGGCATTGCACGCGGAATTAGTGCTGCTGTAGCCAGTCAGGCATACGACGCCGGTGGTGCTCCGGCCGAAGGAGGAATAAATGGGACTTGGCATAGACCCGCGAATTGGGATCAGTCAGCTACGGCAGGCCGATACAAACAGTGCCGAACAACTCAAACAGACCTGCCAGAAGTTTGAAGCCTTTTTCCTTCAGTCCATGTTCAAGTCCATGCGTGCAGCGGTTCCCGAGGGAGGGCTCATCGAGCGCAGCAATGGGCAGCAATGGTTTGAAGAAGCCTTTGACGTGGAAGTGGCTCAATCCGTGTCCACCGGCCGCGGCGTTGGGTTGGCCGAGGCGCTTTATGGGGAAATGGCCGGAGGCCCTGATTCTTCTGGCGACGCCGGGAGCGGTTTTTTGGGGAGTTATTGAGGAATACACAAATTGAGGAGTCGAAGGGTTGAGGTATTGAGGGATTGAAGAATTTAGGAATTCAAGAATTAAAGACATGAAAAATTATTGAATTTGATAAACTTAAAGGGTGAATTGATGCTGCTCGATATGTTTTCACATTCCTTGATTTTTATATAGATTCCGTCTAATGAACACGAGATGCTGTTTATTGTCTTCTGGCTTCCCTCTCCCGTCCACCATCTTTCTTTCTTGGACCGCCAGGCGCCGTCATCAATTTTCAATTAATGTATCTTGTTTCTCACCTCTGCAATTTCCTAATCCTTCGATGCCGAAATTGGTTCCTCACACAAATCTGTGCATAATTTGGGGTTCAGGTAGCCCGCCCATGCAATGGTACAGATTCCGGATGTAGTTCTTGGCCGACCTGAACCCGTATGCTCTGTGACTAATGACTTTAGCCTTATTGTTGAGGCCTTCCACCGAGCCATTGCTGATGGGCATATCGAAATAACTGAGAATATTTTCTTCTTTGCGGCGCAGCATCCAAGCAAAATTTCGCATTGGCTTCAGCCTGGAATGCGTCGCCCACCAGAACCACTTGTCGAGGAAATCTTTGGCTGAAGTCCTGCACTCATACGACCAGAACTGGCGAAATGATTCCTTGAGTAAATACGCCCTGTTGATTTTGAGATTGAGTTTTTCCAGTGCATTCAACCGAGATGCCTGCTTGTCAGTCAGGTTCCACGGGTTCTTGAGCCAGATATATCGGGTGTCTTTAACCAGATCCTTGTGCTTTTGGCCCTTCTCCCGGATCTCGTCTCTACGGACCTGGTCAACGGCTTCATTGAGATGCCGGACAATGTGGAATTTGTCGAAGACCATCGTCGCTTTCGGGGCCTTGTCTTGAATGACCTGGGTATACGGCTCCCACATGTCGCAACAGACCCCTTCAAGCTTATCGATCTTGCTAGGGCCAAGCGAGGTGAAGAAGTTGGTAATTGTTGCCTTTGTCCGTTTTTCCCCGCTCCATACGAGTCTGGAGGTATTCAGGTCGTAGACATTGGTTAGGTATACTTGGCCCTTTTCTCGGGAGATTTCGTCAATCCCAATGTGCGTCAGATTCGAGAGATCTTGATGGGCCAGACCATACTCGACAATCTGGTCAACAGCAGCGGCCACGGTACCCCAGGAGCAACCAAAAAGCTGTGCTACATGTTTCCAGGGCAGTAACCGGGCCCACGAAGCCAGGAAGTGGGCAAAAGCCGTTGTGAACCGATGTTTGCCTGTGCTCCAGGGGAAATACTCCACCTTGACGCCACAATGTCCGCACCGAACTCTGCGGGGGCTGTACCGGAGCCATACAGGGATCCCCCAAAGAGGGACATGGCGAAAATAGCGACTTGTAAGGGTATCCCGATACTTGGCAGCGCTACCGCAGCGGCTGCAAAAGAGCAGATGACGCCGGTCTGGGGCTATATCTACGGTGATCCCGCTCGTATCACCCTGAACCCGACCGACACGAAATCCTTGAATATCCAGCGTCAATTTGGTTAACTGGGACACGAGCATGAGTTCCTCCTGGGTGATAGGTTTGTGTGGTAACTACCTAACTACCCGAGAGGGCTCATGCTTTTCAAGTTTTTGGCCTCAAGTCAGGCACAGATTTGTGTGAGGAACCCCGAAATTCTTTAATTTCGCAATTTTTTAATGCCATAAGCCAGGGTGATGAATATTCGATTTTGATCCCGATTTTGATCCCGATTTTGATTTGTACAAGTTTTCCTTACGGAAGCTACCTCATCCTTCCTGCCAGCTATCGTCCTCGGCCTTCCGTCCTCCGTTTCCCGCCTCGGACCGCAGACGCCGCACCAGCTTCACCAATTGATGTATTTTGTTTCTTCTTTCTTCACTCCCTCCATCCCTGGATCCCGAAATTCCGCAATTTTTCAACACCCCAATTCCCTGTCCCCCGCATTTCTGTATCCCTGAAGCTAAACCCCTAGCCTCGGCAGCCGATACAATATATAAGCCATATCAGTACTGAGGCTTGTCACGGAAGACAACCGCGCCTGACGAGGCGCCGAGAACGCGTTCCAGGAGTAGACCATGACCATCAAAATCGATGGCGACCCGCGCATAACCCAACTTCAGGGGCCTCGAAAGGCCAACCGGATTCAGGAAGTGCCCAAGCCGGAAAAAAGCCAGCCCAGTGACAGTGTCCAACTTTCTGCCGATGTGCAGCAGGCGTCGGAAACGGAGCGCGCCGCGCGTGTCCAAGAGCTTAAGGCGCAAGTAGAAAACGGTACCTACCAGCCGGATATGAACAAGGTGGCGGCCAGTTTGCTGACACACATCGCTAAGGGAGAATAGCACTATGTCGTCGCCGGATTCCCGTCTGTCGCGGCTCCAGCGCGTCATCGACGTGACCCGTGAAGAGCGCGAGGCAGCCAAATCTCTGGACTGGCAAGCCTTGGAGGCCGCCACCCAGATTAAAACCGATTTGCTGGCCACGCTGGAAGATGAAACAGTTCCGCTGACGGATGCAGAGCGTGACGCGGCTGAGATGGTGCGCCTGGAGACCCAGCGCAATGCCTATTTTTTGTCCTTTACTCTGCAATGGGTGCAGGACAGTCTGGATCTCATCCAGGGCAGTCCGGAGCCGCCGGCGTATGGGTATGGCGGGGATGTCATTGAAAGCCGCAGTAGTGGCAGTCTTGTTAACGGGAAGGTGTGAGCATGGCTGGGATCTTAAGTGCGCTCCATTTGGGCCAGACGGGCATGGCAGCCAGTCAAAAGGCGTTGGAGGTCGTTGGTAACAATGTCTCCAACGTGAGCACGGAAGGATACTCGCGACAAACGATCGAATCTTCTGCTTTGCCCACGCTGCAACGCGGCGGTTTGTCGTTTGGTCAAGGGGTGGAGGTATCCAGTATCGAGCGCGAATCGAATATGTTTATTCTGGAGCGCTTGCGTGCGGCTGCTGATCAATTGGGGAATGCCGAGGCCAAAGCCTCCCCACTCACCGACCTTGAGCGGATATTGAGTATTGATGAGGGGGGGCTTTCGGATAGTATTGATGATTTTTTTGGAGCCTGGCAAGACCTTTCCCTGAACCCCGGAGGGGAAACAGAACGGGAAATCGTGTTGCGCAGTGCCGAGGTGCTGCAGACCGAATTCAATCAAAAAATGACCTCTCTTGATAAACTCCGTCAATCCATAGATAGCGAACTCAATACGCAAATAGCGGGCATCAATGCGAAGTTGGGACAGGTAGCAAAGTTGAACGCGACCGTACAGCAAGGTTTGGCCGTGGGCAAAAATCCTAATACAGCCCTGGACCAGCGCGATGTGTTGCTCCAAGAACTCGCCCAACGCCTTGGGGCGACAGCGGTGGAAGGGGATAACGGCGCTGTTTCCGTGCAGTTGGCCGGAGGGCAGACATTGGTGCAGGACACCTCGGCCTTTACGCTGCAAGCCGCAAACAGCGGCGGCGTGGTCCAGGATTTTTCCCTTGAGATTGGCAGCACAACGATCGACTTGTCCCGGGAAGATTTCGGCGGCGGCTTTGGTGGGCTGCTCAATGTGCGTGATGAGGTGGTGACGGGCGTTCAGGATGAGATGGTCAATTTGCGCAGCAGTCTGATCCAGGCCGTAAACGGCCAGCATACGCAAGGAACAGATTTAGATGGAGATACGGGGAATAATTTTTTTGAGCCGGTCACGCATTTTAAGAGTGCGTCTTTTGGGACTAAAACCGCTCCTGCAAACACAACAGGGTCTGATTCGGATGTGAAGGTTGAGTTTAGTGATGGCACGGACAAATCAATAACCATACCAGACGGTACGACCTTCGAGGGTGTTGCTGAAGCTATCAATGACGCCAATGTTGGAGTCAAGGCGACGGTAGCAGGAACGAGCGGTGATTATGAACTGCGAATCGCCTCAACGGACCCGGATACGACGATAACCACGATCACGAATCCATCTAGTAATTTACAATCGCCTCTGCTTTCTTGGACGCAAGATGGGGGCGGTGGTGACAGTGGCCTACAGCTTGCCATTGAGAACACTGGTGACATAGCCGCTGGCGAAAGCGATGCGCCCGGTGACAACCGCAATGCCCAAAAGATGGCCGGTCTGAAAAATGAAAAGATGGTAAACGGCCGCTATACGGCTATTGATTTCTACGGAAAGGTGGCCGCGGACGTGGGTGTTGCGGGGCAACAGAATGATTTCAACCGCTCCAGCTTCCAAAATACTGTTGACCAGCTCGAGGCCCGGCGTCAGGAAATCTCCGGGGTTTCGATCAACGAGTCCATGATTAAGCTCCAGCGGTACCAGAAAGCGTTTCAGGCCTCTGCCCAATATTTGACCACCGCTGATGAAATGATGCAAACCCTGCTCAATATCAAGAGGTAGCCATGCGCGTGACCCTAGCCAGTTCCTTTCAGTTCATGCAAACTGAAATCGGGCGGATCAACGAAAAGACGGCAGATCTGCAAAAGCAGGCAGCCACGGGCAAGAAAATCAATGAGGTTTCGGATGATCCCACCGCAGTCCGCCCAATTCTCAATTATCGGACCCAGATTGAAAGCAGTGACCGTTATACAAGAAATATGGATGCGGCCAAAACCGGATTGAAGAACTACGATTACCAATTGGGAAGGGCCTTTGATTTGCTGGTGCAGGCCAAAGAGCAAACTGTGGCCGCAGGGAACGGGGCATTGCGTGATGAAGATATGGCCACTATGGGCAAGATTGTGGAGGGGCTAAGGGAGGAACTGCTCGGCGTTGCCAATTCCCAGAGTGACGGGCGGTACATTTTTGCCGGGTATGAAGAAGACACCAAGCCGTTTGCGGATGATGGAACGTTTAACGGCGATGACAATACACGCACACTTGAGATCGCTCCCGGGGAAGAAGTCGACATTTCCGTTTCAGGAAAAGAGGTGTTCGCTTCTACAACTCCAGACAATATTTTCGAAACGTTGCAGAATATTTCGACTGCAATGAAGGATCCTGCGATAGAGATAGATTCAAATGATGTTGAATCTCTCCAGGAAGTTATGGATACCGTGAGTTCGACGCGGGCAGATGTGGGGACCAGAATCAACCGCCTCGAGTCCGCGGTGTCCTATCGGGAGAAAGCCGTATTGGATATGAAGGAATTTTTATCCGACTACGAAGACGCGGACATCGTTGAGGTTTCCTCACAATTGATGCAGCAAGAGACCTCTTTGAAGGCCGCCTTGGCCGTGACCACGAAAATCGGGCAATTGTCGTTGCTTGACTATATGTAGGAATGTGGCGCATTCTTCCCTGGCCAGAATCGAGACAGAGCCATGGAAGCCAGGGAGGGCCTATGCTGGTTATTACGCGCAAGCCCGGTGAGGGATTTTTGATAGGTGATGATATCACCGTGCGCATACTGGAGGACAATGACGGGCGGATTCGGGTCGGAATAGAGGCGCCGAAGGAAAAAAAAATATACCGCGAAGAAGTCTACGAGCGAATCCGTCAGGAAAACAAACACGCGAGTCAGTGGCAGGCCGATGACTGGCGGAGTTTAGCCCAGCAGCTCGTGAAACCACCGAAAAAGGCGTCCAGCAGTGGAACAGATTGAGACCAGGTTTGGGTGGGTTGAGTACACCCCCGAAGAAATCGTTCATTTCCCTGAGGGCCTCGTGGGATTTGAACAGTTACGGCGTTTTGTAGTTATGCCCCGTGAAGAGGATGAGCCCTTGGTATGCTTGCAAAGTGTGGATGAGGGCGCATTTGCTTTTCTTCTTGCGGACGTCGGGCACTTTTTCCCGTCGTACACGGTGCGTGTTGCTCAAGCTGAGCGGCAGGTCCTCGGAGTGGGTGCTGATGCGTCCGTTGTTGTTTTGGCTATGATCACTGTGCACGGGGATGACTCAATCACTGTCAATTTGGCAGCCCCAGTGTTATACGCCCCGGACACCAAGTGCGCTTTCCAGAAGGTCTTAGAGACAACAGAGTTTTCCACCCGTACGCCACTTCCAGTGCACAAAGAAGGAGAAGAGCCAGAAACGGTTTCCTCGACTGGCGCGTAATCTTGTTCCCTTTTGTGAACGGCAATTTCCGGCGGGACCATAGTGGTTCGCCGGTTTTTTTGTTTGGTGGCAGAGGGCGGGCAAGAAAAAGAGCCGGTGGTCCGGCATTCTACCCGGTTTGCTTTTGTCAGGCTTGACCGCCCCGCATGGTAGCGATGTTCGTTTACCCCAAGTGGGCTGGAACGTGAAGTTTACTCCCGATTTCGTTTATAAACCGATTCTCGAATCTCCCTTCTTTCTTCATGCGTAATACGCACCAATTCAAACTCTCTCCTCTATCCCCCGGCCCGCCTGAAACGCGGCCAGTTTGCCTGGATCGAGGACGCCGACGCTGACCTGCAGCGTTTGTCCGTCAGCCGCGCTACGCCGCAGCCAATTGGCGAGTTCCTTGCGCAAATCTTCCTCGGCAACACCGTATTCGGTTCCGGCTTGGCCGACAGGATTGTCGATCACGCCGGAATTGATGAATGTCCAGGCCTGACCCTGTTTGCCGATCACGCCGGTATGACCCCGATTCGGGGTCGAGAAGGACAGGACCATGCCCGGCTCCAAGTTACCGCTGAGTTCGGCGAACAAGGCGTCGGCTTTGGCCTGCGGGTCTTCGGGCGGATGGAAGGCGGCTTGATACACATGCCGGCCCGAGGCGCTGATGAGGCCCTCGCCGGTCAGATAGGCGTTGCTCGGGCGCCCTTCCTGTTCGGCCTTGGCCATTAAGGCCTGCTGCAAACCTTCCCGGCCGCCGTAGTCCACGCCGAGGTCCTTGAGCCCCTGCACAACCAGTTCATAGCAGTCCATTTGGTTGTAGGAGTTGCCGCAATACGCGGCCACGGCTTGGTTGAGTTCGGGCAGAGTCTGGCTCGAGCCGGCGTGCTGTGTGGCTTGCGCCGTATAGGGCTCGCTGAAATCAAAAGCCGCGGCCAGAAAGCGCTCGGCGCCAGCAGCACGGAACAGGGAGGCGGCTGAAGCCGGTTTGCTCTGCTCTGGCTGCGTGGAAGCGGGCGTCGCGGCTTGGGGCGGGGCCTGGTCGGGTGCGCCGGCTAGGGCAGGTGGGGAGGCAGAAGGGTGTTCCTCGGGTAGCGAGCTTGGGGCCGCAACGGCAGTTGCGTGGCTGGGGACCTCTTGGCCCCAGACGATCTCCTGGGTCGCTGTATCGAGATAGATCGTCTCGCCGGTAGTGATGTGTCGGAAGTCCTTGGTCTGGTTGGCTTGGCTGTGGACGATGTCCCAGACCTGCTCCCGGGTGGCGGGGTTTTGGACCAAGAGATGGGAGACTGTCGGCGCGGCCCGGTTTAGGCGACCGAGGGCAACCAGATTTTCATTGGTCACCTCTGCCTTGCCTGGCTGAACCGCCGATGTCGGCTGGGCCTCGTCCAGGAGGCGTTGGAAGCGGTCCGTTGACGATGAGGCCGAAGCCTTGGATGCCGGAGCCTGGGGTTGGGCTGGTTGTGTCTGCGCGGAAATGTACAGACCGTCCATACGGGAGTCCTTGCAGTAAAGTTTCGGTGTTCGGATGTCCTGGTTTTGTATCGGTTGGAAGGGGGAATTCTTTATCGGTCGGGGCAGGGGGGCGGTAAATGGTGGACGGTCGGCGGCAAGGCAAGAGAGCCCGAGGTTGAGCTGGGGGTATTGGGTTTTGTATAGGCCCGGTGGAAGGTCGGCTTCAGCTTTGCCGGAGCCGACCTACGTGTTGGTAAGCTCCGATGGCAGGTGGTTTTTGTGGTGGACTCGGGCTGGGTGTATCAAGAATCCGGCGCTGGTCTTGGCGAGCAGCATATTGGGAATATCTCAGCACAGTAGGGACGATCGCGTAGGTCGGCTGAGAGCGGAGCGACAGCCGAGGCAAGCGTGGGAGCCATACCCAGTTGGGTTTAGGGTCGTCATTACGATCTTTCTCATCAAGGTGAGAAATACAAAAACCTGGGCTCAAATTTCAACACAACGTGCGAGTTCTTCCGAGGGCGCCTGTCAAATTATTGTCTTCCCTGCGGCGTTCCGATCCTTCCGCGAAGGTCACATATGAAAAAAAGAATTTTTGCGATAGGCTTGTCGGCAGTGGGCTGGAGACAGCGGAGCATTTCGCGAAATCCTGAGGGCGTTTTGCAGCGCCTCGTGACAGACAAACCATAGGCTCTCCCGGGAGCACGGCGAAAAGCCATTGACCGAGCTCGGATTTGCACCCGGGGAAAAGTATAGTACCACGATTTCGTGATATAGAAGCTGCTACACTGGGCCCGTTTGTAAAACTGGAAAAGCACGCTCACTGCCAGTTCTTCGTCCCGCTAATACAGCCCCTTTGTGCTTGGCGAAAGTGGCTTGTTTTGCATATGGTCAGGGAGGTGGCCAGCGCCCGATGGAGGGCGAAGCGGCTGGCTTTGAGGCCTGTGGTGCCTTTGGGCGAAGCGCCGAAAAGCCTGGACGACCCGGTTTTTGTTGACGGCATTTTGACACGGTCGAAGGCAACGATAAGCGGGGGCATGGAAGAAAAGCAACGGAGCAGGCCGTTGAAAATGTCCCAATGGCAGCAAAGATGTAAGACGCTCCACCCCTTTCGTACGAATACGTACGCTGCAACCTTGAACTTTGTGTCGCCGTCCCTTGGGATTTTTGAACGACCTGCGTTATAAAGTCTTTTTCAACAATCAGTTAGGCGTGGAGGCTGAGTCCGGCTGAAGGAAGGTGAGCAGGAGGGATCGCCATGGATGTATAGCTCTCGGCGGCTTGCAGGAGGAGTTCCAGGTCGGAAGCCTCGAGTCTGTCCGGCCTTTGGGAGTTGGCTTCTGTGGCACGCTGGGGCCCGGCAGAGGGGGCGAGTTCACTCAGTGGCGCCACATCCGATCCTGCCGAAACACCAGCGGCGACACGCCCTGTTCTCTCATTTGCTACAGAAGTAGAATCCGGGGCTTCGCTGTGTTCTTCTTGCCGCAACTCCGCTCGAGCCTCGCTTTCCATGGCCCGGGCCTTGGATGCGACAATAGCGTCCTGCGCCGAGGGCTCGGCCGGGGCGGTGGCAGAACGCTGTATGGCCTGGGCCTTTTCAATAGTCGCTTCAGGGTTTCCTGGCACTGGCGAGACGTCTATGGAAACTTCACCGCCCACGGCGTACATCTTGCCGTCCGGACCAATGCGGTAGGAGTAGCTGGCTCCACCACTGACATACGGCCCACCGGCAGCGATATGGGCCTGCTCATGAGTTTTAACTTCCCGGTCCCTGGCTTGGAGTTGATCCAAAATCTGACGCTCAGCCCGACTCATTTGCGCGCTGGCGGTTGTCGGGGGGTCGCCCTGACTGGTTTCCTGGGCCTGCTTGGAGAGGTGGACTTTGTCTCCGTGCGGAGAGGGAGGAGAGGCCGACTGCGGTGATAGATTCGGCCGGAATGTCGGAGTTGCCGAAGGTCTACGCGAGGCGTCCTGGGAGGTACTGCCAGAAGGCGGCGCCACTGGGAACTCGTTTGGCGTCGAACGCATTGAGCCGCTGCTCATTTGAGTTGCGGCATTCGTATTGGCGCTCATGCGCAAAAAAGCATTGAGGGAGGAAATACCCTGCATGGCTCACCATGTCGCTTGCAATGTATGTCGATTGTTTTTTTCGTAGGCAGTTTCGGGGGTGCTGTCAATGTCCGGGTGCCCATAGGTGACGGAGGATGCGATACTAGCAACCCTCTGTCCTGCGGTGTCGGTGAGGATGACACACGAAGGGCCGGAAAACCGGTAGCGCCCCGAAACGACAACTAGCCTGACACATGGGGATGGTCCGGAGTTGCTGTTTCGTTGCAACAGTATGTTATTGACTCAGCTCAAGAGGTTTTATTGAGGGAGGGCCTGAAAGCTCGGAAGCCGAATGAAAAAACGTCTGCCTAGTGGAGAAAGGGTTATGAGTCTTTCAGAAGAGAGGGGTGGCTTGATATTTGCTTAGCATGCTGATTAGGCAGCATGCTGCGTCGAGAAAAACCATGCTCATTTTGCTATGTTCACGAAATAGTTACTGAAAAATATTAAATTTGGAGTTGTTGTCAGGTTGAGCAGGGTAAAGATTGAGCGGGCAATGTCGAAATAAGAGGTAGAAAAAAGGGTTTTTGGTGAGCCACAGCATTAGATTGGTTCCGGTACGAGGTGGCTTTGCCAAAAGACTTGGTGTGGGCAAAAAAATTGCCTCGGCTCTACTAGTTACTAACCTTAGGAAAATCGATAGATGTTTAACGGCAAATCCATCCTCATCACTGGCGGCACAGGCTCGTTTGGAAAGCAATATATCAAGACTATTCTTGATCGCTATAAGCCCCGCAGAATTGTTGTCTATTCCCGTGACGAGCTTAAGCAATTCGATATGCAGCAAGAGTTTAATGATCCATGCATGCGCTATTTTATCGGCGATGTGCGGGATAAAGAGCGCTTATCTATGGCCATGCGCGGCATAGACTATGTCATCCACGCCGCTGCGCTCAAGCAAGTTCCAGCTGCGGAATATAACCCCACCGAGTGCATCCGCACCAACATCCAGGGCGCGGAAAATGTTATCCACGCCGCCCTGGAAAACGACGTGGAGAAGGTTATTGCCCTGTCTACGGACAAGGCCGCCAACCCAATCAATCTCTACGGTGCGACCAAGCTTTGCTCAGACAAGCTTTTTGTGGCCGGCAACAATCTTGCCGGCGGGCGCGACACCCGCTTTGCCGTGGTCCGTTACGGCAATGTTGTCGGATCGCGGGGTTCGGTAGTGCCGTTTTTCCAAAAGCTTATCTACAACGGCACCGATCACCTGCCGATCACCCACAAGGACATGACCCGGTTCTGGATTACCCTCCAAGAGGGCGTGGATTTCGTGCTGACCAATTTCCAGCGCATGCAGGGAGGGGAAATCTTCGTACCCAAGATCCCCTCGGTGCGGATCGTGGACCTGGCCTCGGCCATGGCCCCGAATCTGCCCCACAAATTTGTGGGCATCCGGCCCGGTGAAAAGCTCCACGAGGTCATGTGCCCCAGCGACGATTCCCACCTGACTTTCGAGTTCAACAACCACTATGTCATTTCCCCGTCCATCAAATTTTTTGGTCAGAGCAATGGGTACACGATAAATGCTCTGGAGGAAAAGGGACAGCCTGTCGCCCAGGGTTTTGAATATAACTCTGGCAATAATTCTTATTTTCTTGATAGCGAAGCCATCAAACAATACAATCACTTGGCGCAAGCATGATCCCTTACGGACGTCAGGAAATTACAGAAGCGGACATTGAAGCTGTTGTCGAGGTTTTGCGTTCGGATTTGATCACCCAAGGCTCTAAGGTTCCTGAGTTCGAGCGCGCTGTGACGCAACAGGTGAGTGCAAAACACGCCGTGGCCACCAATAGCGCCACTTCCGCGCTGCATCTGGCCTGCCGTACACTTGGGGTCGGCCCGGGCGATCGGGTCTGGACTTCGCCTATCACCTTTGTAGCCTCGGCTAATTGCGCTTTATATTGTGGCGCCCAGGTCGATTTTGTGGATATCGACCCCAATACCTATAATATGAGCGTCCAGGCCTTGGAAGCCAAGCTGGATGCGGCAGAACGTACCGGGACCCTGCCCAAGGTGGTGATCCCGGTGCATATGTGCGGGCAATCCTGCGAGATGCAGGAGATTGGAGAATTGGCTTGGCGGTACGGCTTTTTTGTGCTCGAAGACGCTTCTCACGCCATAGGCGGATATTATCAGCAGAAGCCTGTCGGAAATTGCCACTACAGTGATATTACGGTCTTCAGTTTCCATCCGGTAAAAATCATCACCACCGCAGAGGGCGGCATGGCGGTTACCAATAACCCGGGCCTAGCCCAACAGATGGAATTACTCCGCAGTCATGGCATTACTCGAGACCCAAACCTTTTTGCTGACGTCCAATATTCGACTTCGAAAACCGTACCCCGGATTCCGGACCACGGACCTTGGTACTACCAGCAAATCGATTTGGGGTACAACTACCGCATGACCGACATCCAGGCCGCTTTGGGCCTCAAGCAACTGGAGCGCCTGAAAACCTACGTAACCAAGCGCCGGAAATTGGCTTACCGCTATGACGAGCTGCTGGCCGATCTGCCCTTTCATACGCCCTGGCAGAATCCCGATACCGAATCTGCTTGGCATATCTATATAATCCGCTTCAATCTTGAGGAGATTGAACCGAACCGTAGAAAAGTTTTCGACTTTTTGCGCCAACAGGGCATTGGCGTAAACGTGCATTATATCCCGGTCCATACCCAGCCTTATTACCGCAAAATAGGTTTTGACTGGGGAATGTTTCCTTCGGCTGAGAAATATTACTGGGAGGCAATAACCTTACCTTTGTTTCCGACAATGACCAAGGAAACACAAAATCAAGTCGTGAATGCTTTAAAAAAAATTGCTCACAAAATAGATAGAATGGCACATAAATAAACAATTTCTAAGTTTTTTGTCTTGAAATATCTTAAAATAATACTTTATTTTATTTGTTGAAATATAAATAAATTTTACGATTTATATATAAAACTATTTGCAAATTTATGATTGTGTTTAGAGCATCTTGTAGTCCATTTATGGGAACTGGACATCTCCAGCGGTGTTTAATTTTGGCTCGAATTTTTCGAGATCAAGAAAGAACAGTATGTATAGTTACAGATGACAATGATTTGTCACGGAAGATATGTAATTCGTTTTCTCTAACAACGGATTATGTATTGTCAGATACGCTGCTGCCAAATAATTTTCTTGAAAATATTAATACATTAATTTTAGACACTCCGCAATCTGTTCAACCATTTTTGTATAACAACTGTAATATAAGAAAATTATCAGAATTGAACGAAGCAGGGATAAATATCGTTACCTTGGGTCATATTTCTCAAAATGCCTATTTTATAAGAACAGTTATAGACCTCTACCCCCATCAGGCAATCTATGCAGCCAATTATCTTGAGGGCCCGGATTTTCTCATCCTGAGACCCGAGTTTAGCGAAGACCCAGGTCATGCTCAGAATGCAAATGAAGTTTTAGTCTGCATGGGGGGCAGCGATCCCCATGATTTAACAGCAATGGCTCTTGACTCTTTACATCAAGCCAGCTTTAAGGGGAAAGTTCGAGCCATATTGGGACCTGGATATTCTGAGATTAATGAAAAAAATCTACGCCAAAAATCTTCTCAATATGCTTTCTCTGTCCAACTAGAACGCGACGTAAAAGACATGCGGTCCAGAATGAGGCAGGCTGCGTTTGGTTTTTCCGCCTTTGGAACCACTGCGTATGAAATGATGAGTCAGCGTCTGCCAGCCATGGTCTTTACCCACTATACATGGCAGTCCCCTTCAGCTCAACTCTTTGAAAAACTGGGATGCTGTATTTACCTTGGTTGTGCGGAATATGAAATAAATCCGGTTTCTCTTACAAATAAAGTTGCTCATTTTCTATCAGATAATGAGGCTGCAGCAAAAATGTCTGATAAAGGAAGATCTATAGTGGATGGATGTGGGGCAAAGCGAATCGCAAATATACTGGAACAGCTGGAAGAAGAAAAGGGCAATCAGCAGCTGGACATTGTCTACGTCCTAGCCCATCCCGGAGATGAGCTTTTCGGGGGCGGGGGCACACTTTTAAAGCAAATAAAGGCTGGCAAGAGAGTCGGTTTGATTATCCTGGGCGAAGGGGTAAGCAGTAGAAAAAGGGAAGAAGATGGCCAAGATTTTATTATTACCGCCAGGAAAGAAATTCGTTCATCTCTGCAAACAGTTGTTGACAAGATTAATCTAACAACTTGGTATTATTATCGATTTGAAGACAATCGTTTCGACAGGCATGATCTCTTGGATTTGGTAAAGGTTATAGAAACAATCTTCAAAAGGCATCGACCAAAAACGATCTATACCCACCACCCAGGCGATTTAAATATTGATCACCGTCGCACTTTTGAAGCTGTTATTACAGCTTCCAGACCGTCCGCAAATCAATCTATAAATAACATTTACAGCATTGAAATGCCTTCGTCCACGGATTGGGGCACCCCCCTTCAAAAAGAGCCGTTTGTGCCCAATGTTTTTGTGGATATCAGTGATGTTTTGGAAGAAAAGATGGATTTGCTTACTCACTATTCTACGGAGATTTGCGAAGATCCTCATCCCAGATCTTTTGCAGGGATTCGAGACAGGGCCAGGCAGTGGGGAAGAACGATTGGCAGGCAGGCTGCTGAAGCCTTTGTGCTGCAGCGAGGCATAAATGAATAGTTGTTCGTCTCAAAACAAAATAACAGAATTTGATATCCGCGGCTGGGTCAAAACAAAGCTGGAAAAACTTCCAGAATGGACGTGGGTAACAAGCTTTTTGTTAGAAATGTGCTCTATAGATACTTCCCTCAAAGAGGATGTCTCAGCCGTTCGACAAAATGAGGAGCGTACTTTTCAGTGCATTATAAGTTCATTCAAGCCCTATGTATCTCATTCTCACGGTATAGAGAAACCCGCAATAGAGTCAGCTGTCTTTTCTGATTCCTATTATACATGGCCTCGTTATTCCGGGACAGAATATAAAAATTTTGATTATGTCTACAACAATCGTTATAATTTATTAATTTCTCAAAAAAGCAACTTGCAAAAAAAACATCGCTGGATGCTGCACGCTCATATTGATACCGTCCCGCCACATATACCGCCACAAATAGACGGTTCCAAGGTCTTCGGGCGCGGAGCAGTAGACGATAAAGCCGGTATTGCCGCCATTGGCCTGGTTTTGCGCTGGTTACATGAATTAAGGGAATTGGGATTCAAAGAACTCCCGCCTATAGACGCGGCATTCACCATTGACGAGGAAGCAGGGGGCAACGGTTCTTTGGCCCTGGCCACAAGTCTTGCTGAAACACCGGATACAATACTTGTCCTGGAGCCAACGCGGCTTCTGCCGCATCCTGCAAATCGTGGTGCGCTTTGGTTTCAGATCTCCATAGATCCTGAATCCCGAGTCGGGGACCAAGCCCTGGTGCTTGTTGCCGCGGAAATAATAATGGAAATCCAATGGCTTGGAAAAGAACTTCGCCATGAAGGTGTTCACCCACTTTTCTGCCCTGAACATGTGCAGACCTGCCTCGGAATTTGGGGAGACTGGGGTGATTTTCCAGCCTCGGCCTGCAGTTTTTTTGAATTTTTGTTTGCTCCAGACAATCACCTCAACTTGAACAAACAGGACATTACGTCTAAATTAAATGAAATATTGTATAATGAGGCCCAAAAAAATGGCTTAAAAATCCACAAGGGCGTCGTCCGGGTCCAACCTGAAAACCAGAGTCATAGCGGATGGTACAGGGTGCAGGTTCAAGCGGATAGCGGCCATATGGGGTCAATGACCAGGGACACCGATGCTCTCACCAAATCCGCCTTTTTGATCTCCGCAATCAAACAAAAACAGTACGGCGATATATCCTGGATTGGCCACTCTCCTTTGACAATTGAAGGCGGGCAGGGATTCACTCCCAGGCACAGTATGCAGGAAATCCAGAACAGATTGAAAAAGGCCGTCTTCAAGGCCGCAAAACGGGCCTGCAATGCGTTGGGTTATTCCGAGGAGGATATTCAAGTGCAGGTCGGATTTGATAAAATCCATAACGAAGCCTTTTGCAGCGACCTAGAAGCTCTTGGCACGCACTCAATGCTTAAATCTGCCGATTTTTTGCTAGGCCTAGAAAAACCTCTTCAATCTCAGGGCTGGCAAGCGAGCTGCGATGCCCGCATTTACGCCAGACAATGTCCGGATGTGCTGACCTTCGGCCCCGGAGCTTTGGAACATGCCCACAGCCCGGACGAGTTCGTTCAGGTCGAAGATATTTTCAAGGCCGCAGGCCTCATATTGCTGGCCATGCTCCAAGAGGGATCGTGCTGATGGCCAGGCCACAATTAAAGCTGGGGCTTGTCGGCCTGGGAACCTGGGCCGGAAAGGGCCACCTCCCAGTATATCTGGGATCGCGCCTCAAGCCTTTTGTTCAGGTCAGCGCTCTTTGCAGCCGAAGTCTGGACAAAGCCAGACAATGGTGTGCTGAATATGGAATACAAAATGCTTATGCGGATTATTCGGAAATGTTGCGCAAGGAACGTCTGGACGTCGTGGCCGTGTGTACTCCTGATTCGCTGCATACCGATTATGTCCTGATGGCTCTGGATGCAGGCGCTCATGTCATAGTGGAAAAGCCCCTGGCAACAAGTACCGATAAGTGTTCAAGAATCTGGGAAAAGGCCCAAAAAACCGGCAGAAAAGTCATAACCCTCTATCATAAACGCGCCGATCCATTGTGGATCGAGGCTAGGCAAATTGCCCGGCCCGGTGCCTACGGCCCTTTGCAGATGGGCTGGGCGGAAATTTCCAATCCTGTAACCGTGCCGACAGGTTCGTATTTTACCTCCGATATGACGGCCTTGACCGATGCCAATTGGTTTCTGGGGACTCATTTTTACGATTTGCTCAGGTATATTACCGGCCTGAACCCATCTTCAGTATATGCCCGCAAGTATTATGGAAAGCTACGCGATTTGGGATACAACGTACCAGACGCAATAAAAGCGGATATGATTTTTGAAAACAACGCTTCACTATCCTTTTTGCTGGCTTGGAATCTTCCCCAAAATGTACCTGCTCTGACCAAGCAACGCATGACTCTGCATTTCCAGGAGGGTGAACTGGAACTGGACGGTATGCGCCGAGGCATGTCCAATTTTGGTCCGCAAGGGTATTTTTATGCCAATCCCTATTTCTTGCAGGAAACCCCTGCCGGCCTTTCCGGATATGGAGCGTCTTTTCTGGAGGACAGCCTGATTTACCTATATGACCCTGAACATTCGCCCAAGGCTGCACTGCCTTCTCTGGAAGACGCGTGGTGGGCGACTGCCATGGCTGAAGCAGTCCAAGAAAGCGCACGATCTGAAGCCACCGCTACTATATCCAGGCCGCCAAGTTCAATAAGGCCCTAAGAGATGCTTATGTCAGTACAATTCATCGCCGAAGTCTCCAGCAACCATCATCAAAACCTGGATCGCTGTTTTCAATTTATTGATGAAGCGGCCCGTATTGGGTGTTCAGGGGTCAAATTTCAGCTTTTCAAGGTGGACGAACTCTTTGCACCAGAGGTATTTAAAGCAAAGCCCGATGTAGCCAAACGCAGACAATGGGAGCTACCTGTAGCCTTTTTGCCTGAATTGGCCACACGCTGTCATGATAACAAAATCTCTTTTTCCTGCACTCCTTTTTACCTGCAGGCCGTACAAGAGCTGTCTCCCTATGTGGATTTCTACAAAATAGCCTCGTATGAATTATTGTGGGATGATTTGCTCAAGGCCTGCGCTCAAACGGGCAAACCGCTTGTCCTCTCTACTGGCATGGCCACCATGCAGGAAATCGAACACGCCGTGAATGTCATTCTGGATTCTACACCTCAGACTGCGGAACCAGGACAGCGGACCCCGGACCACGGACTTCGGACTACAGACCTCCCCCCCTTGACCCTGCTTCACTGCGTATCCGGCTATCCTGCACCTCCGAACCAATGCAACCTGGCTGCCATTGAAACCATAAGAAACGCCTATGCGCAGCTCTCTGAACCCTGTCCTCGAACCCCGGACCACGGACCGCGGACACCGGACATCGGTGCACCGGCCTCGATCCAGGTCGGCTGGTCAGACCACAGTGTTTCGCCGGGCGTCATACACCGAGCCGTACACCGATGGGGAGCGAAGATGATCGAATTTCATTTGGATCTGGAAGGCGAAGGGGAGGAATACAGCGCTGGGCATTGCTGGCTGCCTGATGAGATAAAGCCTGTGATTGATACAGTGCAAAAAGGTTTTCAAGCTGATGGCAATGGCCGAAAAGAACCAATGGCAAGTGAAGCAGATGATCGAAACTGGCGGGCAGATCCGGAAGATGGATTGAGGCCCCTGAAGAAATTCAGAAATGATATAGAGATAGATTTATGACCCATAAAAATCAATTCAAAATGCCCAGAGTTGCTTTTCTCGGGACATTTCATCCTGCGGTACCCACCTTTAAAGCCTTAGCTACCAAAGGTTGGATATGTATAGCTGTTTTACCCAAAGAAGCAGGTTATAAAAATGACGAGTTGTTAGAGGCTATTCATGAATCTGAAGTGCCTTGGACCTACGAGATTTCCGATATTAATGAATATCGTCCAAATACCATATTGGCAGCCAATTACCCTAAAATTATATCCAAAAAGTATCTTCAAAGATATCTGTGTATAAATACACATTGGAGCTTGTTGCCACGGTGGAGGGGGGTTCATCCTACAGCCTGGGCCATTATCAATGGTGATGAACATGTCGGATTAACAGTGCATTTTATGGAAGAAGAATTTGATACTGGCGACGTGCTCGCCCAAAGAAAAATAAAAATATCAAAAGACAAATCTATTAATGACTTGCATCAAGAACTTGCCGAGGTACAAGCATCCTGTGTTTTAGATGTTTTTAACGATTATTTGAAAACAGGACAGTGGAAAACACATTCTCAAGATGAGGCCAAAGCCACCTACGTGCCGCAAAGGAAACCAGAAGACGGACTGATAAATTGGGAATGGCCTACATCCCGGATAGAAGGTCTGGTAGCAGCTTTGCCATTACCAAAATATCCCGGTGCCTTCACCTATTTTGGAAACCAGAAGATTGTCATTTCCAAAGCTTCTGCAGCAGAATGTCCTGTTTACTACTGTACTCCAGGGCAAGTTGTGCGCATCACAAAATCTGGACATGCTTGGATAAAAACAGGCGATATATGTCTTGTTGTTCAAGAAGTCCTAATTGAAGGAGAAAGAAATACAAAAAATGCTGCTGAGGTCTTACGACTTGGACAAAAACTTGGCTTTAACCCCCAAGAAGAAATCGTTAATTTAAAACAAGAGATTCAAGATCTTCAAGATCAGGTAGCTAAATTAAAGCAAGAGCTAAAATAAATATATGAGTTCTGTAATCGCCATCATCCAGGCCCGTATGGGCTCTTCAAGACTGCCCGGCAAAATGATGCTTCCCCTGGCAGGCAAGCCAATTATTGACTATGTCTTGATGCGGTTATCCACTGCCTTGCGCCCCCAGGGCATGCTTGATTCCCTGGTCCTGGCTACATCTACTGAAAAAAACAATGACCCCTTGGTAGATCATGTAGCTGTCCACTGGCCGCAGGTTAAAATCATCAGGGGAGCAGAAGATGACGTCTTGTCCAGGTTCAAGACTGCCATTGATGAAACCGGTGCAGATATCATTGTCCGCGCTACAGGAGATTGCCCGTTTGTCAATATTGACGCCATGCACAATATGCTGACTGAGCTACTCAATTCAGGTGCCGATATAGTCAATTACCAGCCCGGCTATGAATATGTGGACAAAGGGCTGGAGGTGGTGAGAGCCGATGCCTTGCTGCGAGCTTTAAATGATCCTGAACCGACGTCCATGGATAGAGAGCATGTCACCAGCCTCCTTTATAAGCATCCTGACCGATATAAGGTCCAATACGTTCAAAGCGCCCCTGAACTGCGCCGCGGGGATATCAGGCTGACCATTGATACGCCCGCTGATCTTGAGTTTTTTGAAACGCTCTTTCAAGAGCTACAGGAAGAAAATATCGCCACAATATCCCCGCAAGATATTGTGGAGGTGCTGAATAGAAAACCGGAGCTTAAAAGCATAAACGCCTCAAGTGGCCGCAAAAGCACAAGACACGAGCGTGCTCGGCTGGGATTTCGATGTGACGGTGGAACGGAAATAGGTCTTGGGCATGTTGTGGGCTCCATCCGCCTGGCTAGGTTGCTGAGCAAAGAGCTTGGTCTCGGGGTGGAATTCGTGGTTCGCGAAAACCAGGCAACCCAAAATCTCATCCACGAGGCAGGCTTCGCCATGGAAGTACTGCCCAAACAAATATCACCCGAAGATGATATCGGCCGATTGGTTGAAAAGAAGCTTGAATCAGACTTGTCAGGCGTGGTCATCAATTTCTGCAAAGAGGATCTGGAAAGATATACCACTTATTTTCAAGCCATAAAAGAAAGCGGCCTAAAGCTTATATTCATGGACAATCCCCTGCCCCCCTCATGGGAGATGGGGGATCTTTTGATCAACGCTCTGCCCCATCCGGAATATAATGGATACGATCCCAATAGACACCCGGCCTGTCTTGATGGTTTGGAATATTTTATTCCAGGATTTGAAGGCTCACCACCTGAGCGAGTGATAAGATCTAGTGTCCAAAGGGTCCTGATTGCCATGGGTGGTGCGGACAAGCCCAATCTCACGGAAATGGTTGTCAAAGCCTTGGCTGAGACGAACTTTAAAGGCTATGTCGATGTGGTTCTAGGCTCTGCATGCTTCCATTTCGAATCTGTTCAGAAAAGTCTGAAAGCGTCAGGACTAAACGGCGATGTCAGTCAGAATGTTTCAGATTTGTATAGGAGAATGTGCCTTGCTGACCTCGCTTTTTCCGGTCTCGGACTGACAACCTATGAAATGGCCTATACCGGCTTGCCGGTCTGTATTATTTCCAGCTCAGAATTAAACGCAAAAGCAGCGGAACAGTATGTCCAAAACTATAGGGCCGCTGAGCATATTGGTTTTTACAGAAATGTTGACCAGAACCTCATCTCGTCCCGGTTTTCCAAGCTTATGAATGGCCAGGGAAAAAGGCTTAACCTATCCAGTGTCGAGTATCGCGTAGGCAAAAAGGTTGATCAAGTTGTGTTTTCAGTTAGCTCGGTTCTTAATTTATTCAAACCTGGCAATTCAAAGCAGGAGATGACAAATTGAATGTAAATTGGCCTACTGATGGCATATTCGAAAAAGATGGTCATCGTGGAAAAATTTTTGATGTTAAGGATGGGTTTCACGTGATTGACTGTGAATCATGTGGGTTCAAGCATATCGTCCCAATTCCCACAATCGAGGAACTTGAGGAAGTTTATAAGCACGATTATTATAGTACAGAAAAGCCGTTATATCTTGAAAGGCATCAGGAAGACCTTGATTGGTGGAACACAGTCTACGACCAAAGGTATGATTTTTTTGAAAATGAGCTGCCCAACGAACGGCGAAATATTCTGGATGTCGGCTCAGGCCCTGGTTATTTTTTGCTGCGCGGGAAACAAAGAGGGTGGCATGTTGAAGGCATTGAACCTTCCGGACAGGCAGCCGAACACAGTCGCTCACTGGGATCAAAGATTTATCAAGATTTTCTGGACCAAAAATCCCTCCCAAAATTCAATCAGTACGATGTTATTCACGCAAGCGAAGTCTTAGAGCATATTCCCGATCCTGAAGAAATGTTGAAAAATATGTATCAATTGCTGAAGCCCGGGGGGATAATATGCATAAGTGTCCCAAATGATTATAACCCATTACAATACGCTCTTAGAGTCGAATGTGGATTTGACCCATGGTGGGTAGCTCCACCGCATCATATCAACTATTTTGATTTCGATTCCTTGACTGCATTACTACAAAAGGTAGGTTATAATATTTTAAGAAAGGAAGCTTCGTTTCCAATGGAGCTATTTTTATTAATGGGTGATAATTATATTGGCAATGATTCTTTGGGTCGAGAATGTCATACTCGTAGAAAAAATTATGAACAGACCCTCGTCCAATCAGGTCTATCGCAACTAAAAAGGCAATTGGAACATTTTTACTCTGAATGCAATGTAGGAAGGACTGCAATTATATATGGAGTCTGTCAATAAAAGATTAACAAATAAAGGGTATTGCATATGAGCTATAATATTTTATTATATGGTGGATATACTCTTTGGAGTGCTGGCGATGATGCACCAATGCACTTTCTCACCACACAGCTTAAAAATAAAACTGACAAGGATATTAAATTTACTGTATTTTGCCGACATCCTAATACAGAATTTGATACATATTATAATGTAAAAACAAAACAAAACTTTGAATACAAAACAAAAGAGTTGTCGTCTGGAAGATGGATGAGGGGGTTGAATTCTTCTGATAATAGGAAAGATTTGCTTGATATAGCTACAGAAATCTCAGCATCGGACTTAATCATCCTTGGTGCTGGTAATTTTATAACTGAAGTCTCATTGGATGTATTAAGAGGGCATTTTGCACAGTTTGTAGTACTGACTTTAATTGCAGATATGTGCCATACACCTTGTATGCTTTTTGGATTAAGTGCGAATAAACTGAAAAATCCCTGGACAGCCAAGGCGGCCGGATGGATGCTTCATCGAGCATCATGCGTAACATTTCGTGAAAAAAATGCAGTTGAAAATTTAATAAGTAGCGATGTTTCTCTTCCTCAATACGAATTACTGCCTGATGCTGCCCTTGGCTCTCCTGTTGCAAATATCAATCGAAGTAAAGAAATACTTCGCAATGAACATATTGACTTATCAAACAAAAAGGTCTTAGCCATATCAATTAGAGATTTATCCTGGATGAATGCGGATGAGAAATATCAAAAAAATCTCAAGAATACTATAGATAAATGGCTTTATAGCGATAACCAAAATGTTATTCTATTTATTCCACAATGTACCTATGATGTTGAAAATAGCTTAACAGATGATAGATATGTTGCTCATAAATTGTCAAAACAAGTCAACTTTCCGGATAGATGTTTTCATATTAAAAACAAATATCAAGCACCAGACATTGAATGTCTATACCGTGAAGCTGATATAACACTAGCAACAAGACTTCACGGTTCAGTATTTTCAGCTAAAATGGGGACACCAGTTATAGGTCTTTGCTATGAAGATAAAGTGAAAGGATTTTTTAGACAACTAAATTGTCCTGAATTAGCTTTAAAATGGGATGAAGAATCAGAAATAATATTTAATAAGATTATGGGAGTATTGCAAAACAAACAGCACATAGTCAGTAAAATCAACGACAATGTTTCGATTCTTCAAAAAAAATTAGGCCGGTATGTTGAACTTGCATATAATCTTTTAACATAAGTTTTAACAATTTTAATCGAGTAATATCAATTGTTTAACAAGGTAATTCTAATAATAGGCGCCGGCCCTAACCAGCTTCCAGCGATCAACCTCGCAAAGCAGCGCGGCTATTATGTGGTGTCAACTGATATGGACCCTGAAGCCGAGGGCTTTCTTCTTTCCGATCAAACTGGCCTTGTCAGCACCCGTGACATTGAAGGGACCATCGCCTTTGCCAAACGGATACATAAGCAAAAGCCAATAGACGGGGTCATGACCATGGCTTCGGAAAGCGCCATGACAATAGCCGGAGTTGCCGAGGCATTGGAGCTTCCTGGGATAACGCCAACTGTTGCTGAAAATGCCACTAATAAAGTCAAGCGGCAATTATTATTTAAGGAAAATGGGGTTTCCTCCCCGCAATTTTCATTTGCCTGTGGATTCGATGAAGCATGTAGAGAGGCTCAAAAAATTGGTTGGCCAGTCGTGGTCAAGCCGGCAGATAGTGCTGGTTCCAGAGGAGTACAGAAAGTTGATTCGCCAGAAGATATGAAATCCGCTTTAGACGAAATTAGCTCGGTTTCAACTTTGCCGCAATGTCTTATAGAGGAGTATTTATCCGGGACAGAACATAGTATTGAAGGGATTGTTCTGGAAGGTCGGGTAATTTGGGCTGGACTTTCAGATCGAAATTATGCCCACAAACATGCTTATCCCCCCTATTTTTTGGAAGACGGGGACACCATGCCCTCAAACCTTGGTCCAGAAACCATCAAGGAAGTTAAGGCCGAAGCAACCAAGGCTGTCCATGCGCTGGGCATTGACTGGGGGCCGGTCAAAGGGGATATCATCATCGATCCTCAAAAAGGTATCCGCGTGCTGGAGATGGCGGCTAGGCTATCAGGTGACTATTTTTGCTACGAAACCATACCCTTGCATAATGGAATTAATCTCTTGGAAGCTACCATGGATCTATCCGTGGGGTTTCCGGTCTCACCAGAAGCACTAAAGCCCAAACATAATCAAGGCGTGGCCTTGCGCTACGTCTGGCCTAAACCAGGTAGAGTTGTGTCCATTGAGGGCTTTGAAGAGGCGCGTTCCATTCCCGGGGTTGATTTTGTCCAGTTAGAACCCCGCTGGCGCAATCTTTCAATGGGTACAGTCATTCCTGCCCCGACCTTCATGGGCGAAAGGATCGCCAGCGTAATGGCCTTTGCCGATACCAGGGATGAGGCTGTGGCTATAGCTGAAAAGGCTGTGAGTACAGTAAAGATTCGTACATGAAAACATCTAACTGTTTTTTTTGCTGAAAAATATGACCGACAGCCAAAACACGGAAAATCCACAAACAGTCTGCATTATACCCGCTCGAAGCGGCAGCAAAAGGATTCCAGACAAAAATATCCGTCTTTTTTTGGGCAAGCCGGTTATCTGGTATCCGATTCAGGCGGCCAGGGACTCAAACCTTTTTGACCGGATTATCGTTTCCACAGACTCCGAGAAAATTGCTGCCATAGCCCGCGAGACCGGTGCCGAAACCCCTTTTCTCCGCCCACAAGAATTGGCGGATGATTTTACACCGGTGACAAATGTCTTTCAGCATGTAGTGCAATGGATGCGTAATAATCAAATGGATCCCAAGTTCATATGCGGCATGTATGCAACAGCCCTTTTTGTTCAAAAAGAACATTTGGTCCAAGGGTATGATATGATTCGCAAAGGTAAATCTGAAAGGGCTTTTACAGTTGCTCCTTTCCCCTCACCCATCTTTCGGGCTTTAAAAATTAACAGGAAAGGACATCTGGAAATGATATGGCCGGAAAATTTCAAAACTCGATCCCAGGATTTTTTCCAAGTATACTACAACGCCGGACAGTTTCACTGGTATCATGTAGATTCCTTGATGGAACCAAGTCATAACACTGAATCAGTTTCCCCTATTATTATTTCAAAATATTTAGCTATAGATATTGATACACAGGAGGACTGGGAACAAGCTGAAATGACTTATTGGGGTATACTCAACTTTCGGAGATAGCCTTGTTGTCATAACGCTCTAAATTTTCTGCACATTATCGGGGTTCAATCCCAAAAGCTGGATTGAAGAGCCTGCTGTAAAACTCGATTAGCCCAAAAATCAGTGAACAGGTATTTAGGGTCCCAAGATCGAGCTTTGACTTTAACTCGACTTTAGCAGGTCAGCCCGGATTTTTCGAGAAATCGTCGTTATTTCAAAATGTTACACTGTCGCGAGATGTAAGACCCTAATTTAAAGCCTTGCTTTTATCTTTTTTCTCATGCCAGGTAACAAAATTAGGGCAAATCGGTTGACTTGTAAGACCCTTTTGGCTTAACCGGAAGCCATGGCACACCTGCATAAAAAAGTTAAACAGGGCAAGCCTTACTACTATATCCGGGAGATGGCCCGGGTGAACGGGAAGCCCAAAGTCGTTAACCAGATCTATCTGGGGTCTGTTGAGCGCATCATGGAAATGGCCATGGGCCAGGAAAAAGCTGACCTGAGCAGAATCCAAGTCCAGGAGTTCGGTTCTCTTTTTCTGGCTAACCTCATGGAAAAACAAATTGGGATCGTGGAGATTATCGATTCAGTCATCCCGCCAGATCCCAGGGATTCAGGTCCGAGTTTGGGAGAATTTTTTCTGTATGCGGCCTTTAACCGTATGATCGACCCTTGCTCCAAGCATAGCCTTTCGGATTGGTTGAAAGATTTCGCTGTCCATCAGATTCGACCCGTGGATACCAGTGCCTTGACTTCTCAGCGATATTGGAAGCGTTGGGAGCGTGTTGATCAGGAGTCTATTGAAGATATTTCCAAAGCTTTATTCAAAAAAGTTAGTGAATTAGATCCCATTAAATCGGATTGTTTTCTTTTCGATACCACCAACTACTTCAACTACATGGACAGCAAGACTTCGTCCCAGCTAGCCCAGCGGGGGCGGAACAAAGACGGCAAAAATTGGCTCCGACAGGTCGGCTTGGCGTTGCTTGTCTCAAGGGGCTCGCAGTTGCCTCTTTTTTATAAAGAATACGAGGGCAACTGCCACGACTCCAAGCTGTTTAACCGGCTACTGGGAAACATTTTCGCCTCCTTGGAGGACCTGGGCCGAGGAACCGATTCGTTGACCGTGGTCGTCGACAAGGGGATGAATTCCGAGGCGAATATGCAGGCTATCGACAAACAAGCGAAAGTGGACTTTGTGACCACCTATTCTCCTGCCTTCGCTGAGGATTTAGCCCAAACCGACCTGGAAAATTTTGCTCCTGTTGATACCCGGAAAAACCGCGAACTCGCTGCAAGGGGTCGCCAAGACGATCAGATGGTGGCTTGGCGAACCACTGGGTTCTTCTGGGGCGCCACCCGAACAGTGGTGGTTACCTACAACCCCAGGACAGCGGCAAAACAGCGGTATCGCTTCGATCAAAAACTCGGCAAGCTCCAAAATGGTCTTTTCGAGCTACGCGCTCGAGTCCGGGCAGGCAATAAGGCCTTGAAAAGCAAAGAGCAGGTTAAAGCCAGGTACAAAGACCTTTGCGAATCGCTATATCTTCCCAAGAATCTTTACAAAATCGAATTTGTGACCACTGGCAAACAGCTGAAAATGTATTTTCGCAAGGATCACTATCAAATCAGCAAACATGTCAAACGCTTCGGGAAAAATATCATCATTACGTCACATGATGACTGGGATAAAGAGGCCATTGTACAGGCCAGCCTGGATCGTTACCAAGTCGAAAATGCCTTTCGCCAATCCAAGGGCAATGAATTCGGAAATTTTCGTCCCGTATGGCATTGGACGGATGGCAAGATCCGTTGCCACTTGTTCGCCTGCCTTATCGCACAGACCTATTTGCAGTTGATCGCCTTGCACCTGAAAAAAGCTGGACTGAATTATTCCGTAGATCAAGCAATGAAATCAATGCGCAATCTTTCCAGCTGCTTATGCTGGAGCAAGGGCAAGCGGAAGCCAACTCGAATCATTGAAGAACCCAGTGAGGAGCAAGCGGCGATATTGAAGTCTTTTGGCTACAAAATTCGCAATGGGGTCTTAGAGCGCCGGTCACACCGGTAAGGAGTTGAGGATGAAAGAGCCTTACGGTGAAGGGTTAGCGCCCCACACCGACCCCGAGTCATGCGTTGACGGCCGTAAGGTCGGCGGCGAAGCGTTGACAGGGGCACGCACGGGCCAGCCATTGAGCTGCGAAATAAAATGGTCCGGGACGCCGACGCTGTTAAGACAAGCGGAAGGCAACACCAAGGATGGCGATATGCGCGAGCCGTCCGAGGGTCCCGCGCAGTCGAAGACCCTGTGCACGTGCGGAAACTCCTTGCGCGGGAACCGGGAGGTCCCGGGAACTCCTTCTCCTGATGGTGGAGATGGACGGTCGGGGAAGGCTGGTGGCCAGAAGCCCGACAAACATGTTTCTGGGAAGTCGGATGGCTGCATAGTACCGGGAAAGCCGTTGAACAAGGGCATGGGAAGCCTGTCTGCGGAGGCGGTGGAGGGAAGGCGGCCAACCAAGGGGAACGCGAGGCAGGCGGTCGCAGTCCGGACACAGAGCCGGACAGCTGCGTCAATCGGACTGCAACGCGTGCGAGATATGGCTCGCAAGGATAAGGATGCACGGTTCACTGCGCTTTTGCACCATGTGAGTATTGATATGCTCGGCCAAAGTTTCCGCGAACTGAAGCGAGAAGCAACTCCGGGCGTTGATGGTCTCACCTGTGCAGAATATGAGGATGGCCTCCGCGAAGGGCTGAAAGAATTGCATGCGAGGGTGCATAGGGGTTCGTATCGAGCACAACCCTCAAAGCGAATCCATATTCCGAAACCCGATGGGCACAAACGTCCAATTGGGATCGCGGCGCTGGAAGACAAGATCGTACAGCACGCAGTTGGAAAGGTGCTTTCAGCTATCTACGAAGAGGATTTTCTCGGCTTTTCCTATGGGTTCCGGCCAAGGCGAGGGGCGCATGACGCCCTGGACGCCCTAAATGTCGGATTGACCCACAGGAAGGTGAGCTGGGTGCTTGATGCGGACATTCAGGGATTCTTTGATACCATCTCCCATGAATGGATGATCCGTTTCCTTGAGCACCGGATTGCCGATCCTCGGATACTTCGCTTGGTGCGCAAATGGCTCCGGGTTGGGGTATCGGAGGACGGTGTATGGTCCCAGACAAGTATGGGCACTCCCCAAGGAGCGGTGATCTCGCCGATTCTGGGGAACATCTATCTCCATTACGTCCTGGACCAATGGGTACACCACAGGCGAAGACACGCCCGTGGTGACATAATCATCGTGCGGTATGCCGATGATTATGTCTTGGGATTCCAGTACCGCCACGAAGCAGAGCGCTTCCTCACTGATCTCAAAGCACGACTAGATCGTTTCGGCCTGTCCCTGCATCCTGAAAAGACCCGGCTTATCGAATTCGGTCGATTTGCTACCGAGAGTCGGCGCAAACGGGGACAGGGCAAACCGGAGACATTCGATTTTCTGGGATTTACCCATATGTGTGGGATAACCAGGATACGAAAGAGGTTCCTCGTGCGCCGCAAGACGGTGAAGAAACGGCTACGGGCGGCACTGAAAAGGGTTAAGACGATTCTACGTAGCCGGATGCATGATCCCATCAACGACGTAGGTGAGTGGCTGCAGCGCGTTTTGCTCGGCTATTATAGATACCACGCTGTTCCGGGAAATCTTGATGCTATGAGAGCCTTCCGTGATGATCTCGTCCGCTATTGGTATAAGGTGCTACGGCGACGGGGCCAGAAGCGGCGAATCAACTGGAGGGGCTACGGTCCGATCGTGAAAAGGTGGATATCCAGACCCAGAGTCATGCATCCGTATCCAAACGAGCGTTTCTACGCTAAATACCCGAGGTAGGAGCCCAGTGCGGTAGTTCCGCACGCTGGGATCTGTGCGGGGGGCCGCCCGAAAGGGCGGTTCCTATCGCGACCAGGGCCTATCGAAATAACAAGCTGGTATTATTGCGCTTTTAAGAAAAAAATCGGCTGACCGGTTAAAGTCCAGTCTAAATCGCTGGATCAAAAATGCAAAAAACTCAGGAGCCCCTGGCATGGCCCAGAAAGAAAAGCGCCCCAAAGATTGGACCAGGGAAGAGCGACTCAATGCCCTTCTCGAAGCGGCTAAGCTCTCTGATGAAGAATTGGGGGCGTGGTGTAGGCAAAAAGGACTACACACCCACCATCTGGAAAAATGGCGCAAAGAACTTGCCCAAGAACAACCTAGCGCCGAAAAGGCAACATCCAAACAACTGAAAAAAGAGATCAAAGAACTCAAAAGCGAATTAAATCGAAAAGATAAGGCCCTTGCTGAAACCAGCGCCTTGTTGGTGCTGAAAAAAAAAGCCGATGCAATCTGGGGGGACAACGAGGACGATTGATACCCCCTGAAATGAAGAAGTATGCGATTACCTTGATAGACGAGGCTTGTAGGGCTGGAGCCAGAATGAAAAAAGCCTGTGAAATATTAGGCATTTCAGTCAGGTCTCTCCAGCGCTGGCGGCAGCCTGAAACAATCGAGGACAAGCGTAAAGGCTCCATATATTCCCAAGCAATAAGATCAGCGAAATAGAGCGGCAAAGGATCTTAAAAGTTCTGAGCAGTGCAGAATTCAGGGATAAAACACCTCACCAGATTGTTGCCGAGCTGGCGGATCAAGGAAAATACCTTGCTTCTGAGGCCTCCATGTACCGCATATTAAAAGAAGTCGGCCAAAATACACATAGGCAAGACGCAAGCCCCAAGAAGCATCAAAAGCCAACAGAGCTTGTTGCTACAGATGCTAATCAGATCTGGACTTGGGACAGTGTGCCGTAGAAGCAAAAGCGGAGAGGTCTGCGTAGACTTTTCGGCTGGAGCTGCAAGCTTAGGAGTCTGTCGCAATACCCATAGATTAATTCTTGCTTTAAATACAGTTATTTGCTAATGAATAATGTAATTTCAATGCAAATTACATTACAACTTGGAGCTAAAAATGGCTAGAGGGTTCATTAAAGGGCATCGAGATCAACTCTACCTGTTGCCACCTTCGATTGATGACTGGATATCAAAAAACCACAGTGTCAGGTTGATCGATTCTTGTGTAGAAAATATTGATTTATCAATTTTTTATGAAAGCTACTCTCACGAGGGGAAGCCGCCTTATGACCCTGCTATGATGATTCGTATTCTTATTTATGCATACAGCAAAGGAATACGCTCTTCTCGGAAGATATCTGCTTTATGCGAAGAAGATATTGCTTTCCGGTGGCTTACTGGAAATATAATCCCTGATCATTCTGCTATTTGCCGCTTCCGCGCTAAGCATAAAGAAAATTTTAAGCAGCTTTTCCGAGAAACAATCTGTTTGGCCGCTGAATCCGGTGCGTTAAAAATAGGCAGTCTTTTTCTTGATGGAACTAAGGTGAAAGGCTCGGCTTCCTTGGAAGCCAATCGTAATCTCGAGCATATTAAGCAAGACATTGAACGCATCGTGGACGAAGCTGAGGCAGTCGATGCCAGTGAGGATAAGCAGCTTGGCGAAGATAACCGGGATGATGTTTTGCCCCCTGAGCTTGCTGATCCCAAATCCCGGTTGGAGCGACTCAAGGCTGCCAAGGCCAGGCTGGAAGCTGAAAAAGAGGCTGCGGCGAAAGAGTCTCGAGATGACGACGACTCAAATGGTCCTGGAGCTGGTACCGGTGATGAAAAAACGGCCACTGGCAACAAAGAAAAAGCAAATATCACCGATCCTGACAGCAGAATAATGAAAACACGGAACGGCTGGGTGCAAGGGTATAATTGCCAAGGAGTTTCAGACGAAAATCAGTTTATTGTCGCCAACGCGGTTACTCAAGACTGCAATGACGCCCACCAACTCGAACCAATGCTCCAAGCGGCTCAAGGCAACTTGTCCAAGATAGAGACAGGCCAGAACACCGAAACCTTCTCGGCAGATGCCGGTTACTGGGCTGAGAAACTTGATATTTCAAAGATCGAGAGCAATGGCCCAGAGGTGATTATGGCTACCCGCAAAGGCTGGAAGCAGCGAAAACAAAACCGTGAAAAATCCCCACCTCGAGGGCGGATCCCCAAAGGGTTATCCCAGCGGGAGTTGATGGAACGAAAGCTACTGACCCAAAGAGGCCAGCGGATCTATGCCAAGCGCGGACAAACGATAGAAGCTATTTTCGGTCAACTCAAGGAATGCCTTGGATACAGGAATTTTCTATTGCGTAGCCTCAAAAAAGTTCAGGGTGAATGGGACCTCCAATGTGCAGTGAGCAATATGCTCAAGCTGCTTCGGTTGTCAGGGGCCACCACCAGTCAGTAGGTTCCCAAAGATAGGGGAAAAGCGCACCCCTTAAAGTCAAAGCTCGATCTTGGGACCCTAAATACCTGTTCACTACTTTTTGGGTTAGTCGAGTTTTACAACAGGCTCTTAGGAAGAGATGGAGGTAGGCCCTCCGGAGTCTGCTGTCGGAAGCCGGCTTCAAACCAACCCAAGCTGCGCGTGTTAAGAGCACGGGTGGTGAGCGTTGGGTGAGAAGGTAGCGCTAAACGTTATCAGGTGAGATATCGAGAGACGAGGATCTCCGAACCCATGTTGACGTGTCGAGAACCAGATTTGGCATCAAAAGCGGAGGCGTGTCCCATCTCCGTGATAAGTCTGCGGGTGAATTCCGAATGCTGCGCAGGCGGTGCCCGGCATAAAGGTGGGCGTGACTCGGTATCAGGCTCTTCCTGGGAACTACGGGAACCAGTCATCATGATACCAAGGGAGAAGGTGCAAGCGGCGATCACCGCGAGACCGAGAGTACCGATGCATGATACTGGGGCGGAGCTGCCTGTAGTAGTGCGGAAGCGTTTGTAATGAACGTGGAGCGAAGGGGCAGCATCAAGCAGCTGGAGCCATCCTCTCAACTGAGCGAGGCTCAGGAGGAAGGGGGTGGAAAGGCAAAACCATTCAACATCGACAAGTGGCGATTGGTCGAGGCGTACCGTCGTGTAAAGGCCAACGCTGGCTCAGCAGGCGTTGATCGCCAATCCTTGGAGGACTTCGAGAAGGACCTCAAGAACAATCTTTACAAACTCTGGAATCGGATGTCCTCGGGAAGCTACATGCCCCCGCTGGTTAAGGGGGTGGAAATCCCGAAGAAATCAGGCGGAACGCGTTTGCTCGGGGTACCTGCGGTCAGCGACCGCATTGCCCAGATGGCGGCCAGGCTGGAATTCGAGGCCCAAGTGGAACCGCATTTCCTGCCGGACTCGTATGGCTACCGGCCCAAGAAGTCGGCCCGACAAGCCATCGATGTCACGCGTAAGCGGTGTTGGGACCAAGATTGGGTGCTGGAATTCGATATCAAGGGCCTGTTCGACAACATAGACCATGATCTGCTGATGAAGGCCGTGGAAAAGCACACCGACAATCCGTGGGTGCGCTTATACATTAGGCGTTGGCTGAAGGCGCCAATGCAATTGGAAAGCGGCGAGTTGGTGGATCGTGACAAGGGCACCCCGCAAGGTGGCGTGATTAGCCCAGTCCTGGCCAACCTATTCCTGCACTATGTCTTTGATGCGTGGTTGACGAAGCATTATCCCCGCGTCAAATGGTGCCGGTACGCTGACGATGGTTTGGTGCATTGCGAAAGCGAGGCCCAAGCTCGTTTCCTTTTGGAAGCGCTTCGTCAGCGATTCAAGGAATGCGGCCTGGAACTGCATCCAGAGAAGACAAAGATTGTTTACTGCAAGGATGGACGACGAACCGGGGACTATCCCCAAACTTCCTTTGACTTTCTGGGTTATACTTTCCGGCGGCGAAGCGGTCGAGACCGTAGAACAGGCCAGATGTTTCTGGGTTTTATGCCGGCGGCAAGCGCAACTTCAATGAAGGCAATGCGTCAGAAGATTCGGAAGATGCGTATTCGGAGTCATACAGAGATATCTCTGGAGGAGATTGCAGCCAGGATCAACCCGGTGTTGTGGGGTTGGTTGGAATATCATGGTGCATTCTACCGTTCGGAGATGTACCGGTTGGTCCGGTATGTTAACCAAACTCTGGTACGTTGGGCGATGCGGAAGTTCAAGCATCTCCGTGGGAAGAAGACCCGGGCCATGCAGGTCTTGGAACGCGTGGCCAAGCTGAGGCCGTACTTGTTTGCTCATTGGAAGCAAGGGATGTTGGGTGCGTTTGCTTGATGGGAGCGGTATGAGCCGAGAGGCTCACGTACCGTTCTGCGAGAGGCTGACGGTGAGATTCCGTTGGTCTACTCACCTCACGTATTTACCAAGTGCAACCAAGGGCAGCTTTTTCTATCTCTACATGGTCATGGACCTTTACAGCAGAAAAGTCGTAGCCTGGCAGGTGCATGACAGAGAGGATGCGACACTTGCTAGCGAAGTGATTCGCGAAGCTTGCTACCAGGAAGGCGTGGCCCGGGAACAGCTTGTTCTGCACTCGGACAACGGCTCGCCCATGAAAGGGGCCACGATGTTGGCCACCTTGCAGCAACTGGGCGTCATGCCCTCGTTTTCCAGGCCCCACGTTAGCAATGACAACCCCTATTCGGAATCTTTGTTCAAGACCCTGAAATATCGTCCCTGGTATCCCCACAGGCCGTTTCAATGCGTGAGCGAGGCCAGAGAATGGGTAGAAGGCTTTGTGCAGTGGTATAACTTTGAACACCGGCACAGTAAGCTGGAATATGTGACTCCAAACGAGCGGCATACAGGGCAGGACAAAGCCATTCTGGCCAATCGTCGGGCCGTATATCAAAGAGCAAGGCAAAAACAGCCTGAGAGGTGGTCTGGACAGACCAGGCAATGGGCTACGACGGTAGCGGTCACCCTAAATAAACACAGAACCTCTAAAGCGGAAAAGTCTGCAGCCTAGAAGCGACAACTTCCTTGAAATTTACCGCATACGGCTCAAACGCTCAGGAGCTTGGTGGAAAGTCGACCTGGCTAACAATATCCTGGCTTTGCGCTGTTCGAGGTACAACAAATCCATCGATCGCTTCTTTGCCGCCTATGAAAAAAGCCAGCGGCAGGACTTAGGGTCGGCTCAGCCCCACTTATCGCTTTGTCAAGGTGGCCGTCGCAAGTAGCGAATGCACCCATGCTCATGGGCTAGCCGGCGAAAGATCCGCCTCGCGGTATGCCGCTGTTTTGGAGGCCTTTGCTTGTCCTGCTCAAGCCAAGAATCGATGACCCCCGCAAAGCCCTCTAATGCCGGCATCGGTTGCTGCTTCCTGGTGGCATAGCCGCTGTGCTCGTTGCGTAGGACCTTGCGTATCGTGTTTCGTGAGTGCCCGGTTTTCCGGGCTGACCTGCTAAAGTCGAGTCAAATTGTTCCACCTTCAGCATACCTCCTTTCCTCCATCTTGGATTGAGTTGGCTTTCCCAAGATGAAGGGGGTGCTGGAGGTGGTCAAATTTCGGTGATCACACCCCGGGCTACCTGGTCAGTTTTGGATTATCACAATCATTGTGTAGTGTCTGCGGGAAATTCCACAGCTTGTGCCGAAGAACTTATATTCGGGGCTTCAATCAAGTTTGTTTTTTGGATTAAACCTCGATAATATGCAGAAAATTTAGAGCGTTATGGCAATAAGGCTATCTCCGAAAGTTGAGGTAGATACAAGGAGAAAATCAATAATGGAAAAGAGTTTAAGAAATTTATTTATTGATTTTATTGATAAAAATGAAAATTCAGATGTTGATTCGTTTTTTAAAAAAATGCTTACTTTGGCCGAAGAAAGTCAAGATCCTGCTCAAGTCCACAATATTATTGGTAAGGAGTTTTTCTCGCGAGGCTATATTGAGCAAGCACTTATTCATTTCGAACAATCTGTAAAGTATGATTCAAAAGAAAAAGAATATTTAGAAAATTTAGGGTTATCATATTACAGCTTGCAAATGATAGAAAAGGCTTATAGTTATTTTTATCGCGTTTATAAATTAGATGTAAATGATTTAAATGCTGTTCAAAATTTAGCTTTGTTGTCCAATGAAATGGGTTTTCATCATCAATCAGCATTTTATTTAGAAAAGCTGCTTATAGAAACATCAGAAGCCGGTAGCGAATTGTTGAATTTATATATAAATACATTATATATATTAGATCCGAGTTTTGTTTCTGAGGATTTGCTTCTTTGTGTTTAAAATGAAAATTTATAGCCTTATTAGGTGATTATATAATGATCGATGTTAAGCAAAATGTTTTTTTTAATGCAAGGTATAAGCGTAATATTTCAGTATTAAAGACAAAATTTTTTGATTTGTATTCTAAAATATTAAATTGCGATAGCGATAAATTGAGTATATATTCATCAAATAATTATGTCCAAGTATTTAAAAAAAACAAACTAATATTTGAAGGAAGTATTGAAAAAAAACTTTCAAATCTTTTTCAAGATAATTTAAAATTGACAGCCTTGAAGCCCGCTCAGCAAAGTTTGAAAGGAGAGTTTTTAAAAAGGAATCCCTTGTTTGCAAAATATTATAATCAATTGCATTGTCTTGCTGACGAATATGCAAACACTGAAAATGTTTTTCAAGTGGCAAAAAAAGATATTGGATTAATATATGTGTACGGTGTTATTGGCGGTCAGCAAATTATAGACCTATTAGAAAATTTCAATATACGCCACTTAGTGTTTATAGAAAGAAGTATAGATATTATTGAAGCGTCACTTTATTTTATTGATTGGGTTGGAGTGTTGGACTTAATTGAGCAAAAGAATACTCATTTAAATGTTGTAATTGATAATGATACGCAAAGGCTTTTTAGAGAAACATTAGATACTGCATTAAAATCTAATCCTGTTTTTATTTACTCATCTATGCATTTATTTCAATATAAGTGTAATGATTTTGAGTCATGTTATAACAAACTATCTTTAGAAAGTGGAAAACTTTTCGAAATGCGAGTTGTTGATACGGAGCTACGAATATGTAAAAATACGGCTTTTAATATGTCAAAACCTCGTCAAGTCTTGCAAAAAAGATATTTTTGTAAAAAAAGCACAAAAGATAGTAGTATTTTTGCGGCGGCAATCGTAGGTTCTGGTCCTTCTTTAGATGAAAGTATAAAATATTTGAAAGATCATAAAAATAATTTTACAATTTTTTCTTGCGGATCTTCTCTTCTTTCACTCTATGAAAATAATGTTTTGCCTGACTATCATGTCGATATTGAGCGTCAGCACAATATTCAGCCCTATATTAATTATATTGATAAAGAATATTTAAACAATGTTCATGTATTGTATCCAATCTATTTCAAAGAAAGATATGAGTATGCCGATTTGTTTAAATCGAAAACATACTTTCATGTACAAAATAACTATGATTTGTTTTTTGCTAATGTGGCCGAGGGCGATTTGCTTTTAAGCGGAGGATTGACAGTAACGAGTTATGCTTTAGAACTCGCCTTGCAAGCAACTTTTAATGTTGTTTACCTGTTTGGGTGTGACTTGGGGTATTTTAATACTCAAAATCATCATGCTAAGGGGCATGTTCATTACAAATATACATATAAATATGATGCGATTAATATGCAGGTAGTACCCGGTAATTTTAAAAACCATGTTTGCTCTGACGGAGTTCTTTACCATGAAATAGAAACTTATGAAACTATTTTAAAAAATTACAATAAATCATGTGTTTTGAATACAAGTAATGGCGCAAAGGTGTGTAATACTTTCCCTATTCCATCTAAATATATATATACAAATTATTATATTAAAAATAACTTATATAGTATTAAACGCACAAATGAAATTAATGATCAAGTTTTTTTTGATTTATGTTATTTATATTATGCGCTGATAAAAGATTTTAAAAGTATGCTGTTTCAGAAAATTTATAGTTTCAGTACATTCATCGATTTATATATGGATTTGCATTCTTATTTGCAAAATAATTTGCAGGATAATTCACCTGCTTTGTTTAATATTATCAATTATACGCTATTGCAGTATATGCATATTGTTTTTTCTAATGCGTATAGCATTGTTGACGAAGATTTAACGATAGAATTTGTGGAAAAGGCTAACCGTATACTGTATGACTTTTTGTGTGATCTTGAGCCCGAGCTCGCTGAGTTAGCAGAGGCAGTTAATGAAGCGCGCTAGCTGTCCTAGATTCAATTGAATAACTTGGGTTCAAAAATTGCTAGATGGGATAAAAATCGGAAAAATATGATTTTCATTAATTACTTGAAATTTAAAACTTTTTTGTGTTTTTGAAGTTTGCTGTTTATGGCTCTCGATATTTGGAATGAGAAAATTTGGGCTAAAGGAATGTGGTCGAAATCCGATAAAAAGAGCAATAGCAGTAAAAACCTAAAGGCTACAACAAAGGAGGTTTGGTCAAAGTATTTTTTATTTCAGTATGTTGGATGAAGGCAAGGAAGCTAAAAACATTTCAAGGAGGAACGCATGGCACTTTCGATTAACACCAATATGGCGTCGCTTCAGTCGCAGATGTCTTTGGCGAACAGCACTCAGGCGTTGGAGCAAAACCAGCAAAGGTTGGCCACTGGTCTGCGTATTAATTCTGCAGCTGATGATGCAGCCGGACTGACAATTACGGATGGAATGACTTCCCAGATTCGGGGAATGAATCAAGCTGTCCGAAATGCTAATGATGGTATCTCAATGGCCCAAACCGCTGAAGGTGGGGCTAAAGAGATTACCAATATGCTTCAGCGCATGCGTGAGTTGGCAGTTCAGGCAGCAAACGATACCAATACTAATGCTGATAAAAAGGCACTGCAACAAGAATTCGACGAATTGGCCTCTGAAATAAGCCGCGTGGGTGAAGCAACACAGTTCAATACGAAAAATCTCCTTACTGGTACGGAAGGTTCATCAGTAGCTATACAGGTTGGGCCTAACAATACTGGTAATGATACTATTAATATCGATCTAAGTGAAAACTTGCGCGCTTCTGCTGCAGGCCTCGCTGTTGATAGTTTAACTATAGGAAGTGGTTCAACCTTATCTGATATTCAAGCAGCCATTTCAGGTATTGATACAGCTATCGGGACAGTCGATGAGTTTCGCTCCGAGCTTGGTGCTACTCAAAACCGACTTCAGTCGAGTATTTCGAATCTCGAAAATGCTGCACAAAATCTTACTGAATCCCGCTCTCGGATTATGGATGCGGATATCGCTAAAGAATCCGCGGAAATGACCCAGAATAATGTCCGCCAGCAGGCCTCAGCCGCTGTGTTGGCGCAAGCGAATCAGCAGCCACAACTTGCTTTACAGTTGTTAGGTTAAGTTTTTCTAAACTAGCAAGGAAGCTAGAAACAAATCAAGGAGGATCACATGGCACTTTCGATCAACACCAATATGGCGTCGCTTCAGTCGCAGATGTCTTTGGCAAATAGCACTCAGGCGTTGGAGCAAAACCAACAAAGGTTGGCCACTGGTCTGCGTATTAATTCTGCAGCTGATGATGCCGCCGGACTGACAATCACGGATGGAATGACCTCCCAGATTCGGGGCATGAATCAAGCTGTTCGAAATGCCAATGATGGTATCTCAATGGCCCAAACTGCTGAAGGTGGAGCTAAAGAGATTACCAATATGCTTCAGCGCATGCGTGAGTTGGCAGTTCAGGCAGCAAACGATACCAATACTGATGCTGATAAAAAGGCATTGCAACAAGAATTCAATGAATTGACTGCTGAGATTACTCGTGTTGGTAATTCAACCCAGTTTAATAAGGAAAATCTTCTTACAGGTTCTGCTGGGGCAAGTGTTAATATTCAAGTAGGTCCAAATAACACAAGTGATGATACGATTAATATTGATCTTAGCCAAGATCTGCGTGCCGCAACAGGTGCTCTTGGTGTTAACGGCTTAAATATCGGGAGTGGTTCGTCTTTAACTCAGATACAAACTGCAATTTCAGATATTGATGACGCTATCGGGACAGTCGATGAGTTTCGCTCCGAGCTTGGTGCTACTCAAAATCGACTTCAGTCGAGTATTTCGAATCTCGAAAATGCTGCACAAAATCTTACTGAATCCCGCTCTCGGATTATGGATGCGGATATCGCTAAAGAATCCGCGGAAATGACCCAGAATAATGTCCGCCAGCAGGCCTCAGCCGCTGTGTTGGCGCAAGCGAATCAGCAGCCGCAGCTTGCGTTGCAGTTGCTCGGGTAATTTGGGATTTAAGCTGTTATAAAAAGGGCAGGGTGGAGGGATGTGCCCTTCCCCTGCCCTTTTTTTAGGGGAGAAAGATTATGGCGATACAGAATATTTCCAATACCCGAGGATTAGGTGGTGAGCAGCTCGAGCAGGCTCAGCCCAGCATGCCCGCTCAGCGGCATAAAGCCGGAGACCCTGCTGCACCTTTCGATCAACCCGGGGTGCAGGGAAAAGACGGGCGCTCCAGTGTATCTCGAGATACGGGTGCCCAGCCTGCTGAGCCAGGCAAAGAGTATACCTCAGATGAGCTTGAGGATGTGCGGCAGGCCATTAACGAGACCTTAAAAGACATCCGCGTGCAGTTGGAATTCAGCCAAGCGGAAGAGACCGAAGACCTTATCGTCAAGGTTGTGAACCCTGAAACAGAAGAAATCATCCGTCAGATCCCCCCGGAAGCTATGGTTCGTATGGCGAAACGTATGGAAGAAATGACCGGTTTGCTTATCAGTGAATGGGGATAACCGTTTGCGGGGCGTGGGATTGCAATTTCATGAAAAAGGGAGGCGGCTATGGCGTTAGGGAGTGTGAGCGGTGTCTATTTAGGAGGACGGCCGAGTGGTCTTCCGGATAATCTGGTCGAGCAATTAGTGAGTGCCCGGCAACAGCAAAAAATTACGCCCATTAATCAGGATATTAATGAAGTTGACGACCGAATTTCGTTATTCCAGTCACTTGAGTCCAAGGTGGCTTCCTTGGAAGACACGCTCGGTGACCTCCAAGATTCGTCGGATTTTGAGGAGGCCAAGGTAAGCTCCTCTAATGACCAAGCCCTTTCAGTTGCTCAGAATGGGGCTCCCCAAAGCGGTTCCTATACCGTAGAAGTGGATACCCTTGCCCAGGCAGACGTGCAACTTGTTGGCTTGGATGACGGGACCACGACCGGTGTGGACACCGGGATTGCTGATACGACCGACGCGAGTTTGGTTGAGGATGTCACCTTCGAGTTTGACCACAATGGCAGCACCCACTCGTTTGATACCACAGGAAAATCATTACAGGCCCTGGCAGATGAGATTAACGCCTCTGATGCTGGGGTTCAGGCCTATACTGCCAATATTGGCACCCAAGATGACCCGGAATATGCCCTGTCCTTAAAAAGTGATACTCCGGGTGGTGGCGTTGATGATCTCATCAGTAATATAAGCGGTAATCTTTTTGGGACGAGTACCACCACCGAAAATTCTATGGCTGGACAAGACGCCGCCTTTTCGGTTGATGGCGTTTCGTATACGCGGTCCAGTAATACGATTGAGGACGTCATTCCCGGTGTGAGTATGACCTTAAATGAAAATTTTGCCGGGCAGGTTTCCGTGGGCGTGGAAAAGGACACCGAAGCCATTGAGAAGAAAGTCAGTGCCTTTGTCTCTGCTTTTAATGATGTCCGGTCGTTTATTTCTTCAAAATCGAGCTACTCTGAGGACGATGACACAGCTGGGGGGCTTTTGGGGAGTTCGTTAGCTGGGCGTCTGGAAATGTCCATGGCCAATCTCGCTATTGATTCTTTTGCTGCGCTATCCGGAAATACCTATGACCGGTTGCCGGAAATCGGTGTGGAGCTCCAGCGGGATGGGACACTGGCCCTTGATTCTGCCAAATTTCAAGAGGCTATGGAAACCAATGGGCAGGATGTCGCTTCCTTGTTTACTGAGGACGGTGGTGTCGCCGATAAGATGCAATCCTTGTTGGGCGGATATACTGATTCAATAGACGGATCTTTAACCTACAAGCTTGAGTCCCTGAATAACCAGATGTCGCGTTTGGAAGACGATAAACAAGATGCGTATAATTCTATTGAATCGTATCGAGACCGTTTGGTAGACAAGTATACCGCTATGGAAACTCAAATTCGACAATACCAGCAGATGCAAGAGTCTATAACTAGCCTTACTTTAAGTTTCAACAAAGACGGTTAATATTGGAGATGTATTATGCAACCAGTGAATCCCTACCAGCAAAATCAAGTGCATACAGCACCCCGTGAAGATATCCTGCTCCAACTTTTTGAAGGGGCGATTATTCGCCTCAAACAAGCCCAAGATTACAAAATAAAAAACCAGATCGGAAAAGCCCGTGAGCAACGAATAAAAGCGTTTGACATTATAAGTTATCTGGACGCCACCCTAGATGCGAATGCCGATCAGGAACTGGTCGATTCCCTGCACAGTCTGTATGATTTTATGCTCCGGGAAATTACCCAGGCTTCGCTCAATGACGATTTTGAACGCCTTGATAATGTGGTGGATGTGCTCAGTACCCTTTTTGAGGGCTGGAAGGATGCTGTGGCTGAGTACAAGAAGTCACAGCATCAGCACAAGCCGCTGGGTGGACCGAGTTACGGGCAGGCGGAGAATTATGGAGATATGCGGAGCTACGAAGGCTCTCGGTGATGTGGGTACCGGAGAATCGGTGTATATCAAGAACATGTATTCAGTGCGCCATCTGAACGATGATGTGACGGGCCCTTTCGTGCCGTATTCTATTCTTGTGATTCAGCCCGATAGCGCGTACAGTCTTTTATATGCCAGAACTTGAATCATTGTACGCCATTACCTCCCCCCGGCGGGCTAGGTTGATCGCGCCACTTCGTGATGGAGGCACGGCCGAAGTGCATGGGCGCGTTATCGCCTTTGCTACTGAAGAGCCTCCAGTGTTGCGCTTTACCTGCGATGGGACTAGCCGCCGGGACCGCCCTTCGGCCATGAATTTCGCGCCTGATGAAAACTATGAACTTCTCACCGGGGTCGATTTCCGCTCCATTACCCTCCAGGCCAGGCTCCATGGCGTTGAATCCGAGGATAAAGTTTTGCTCCGGGCGCAAGAAATTACGAAATCCGAACAGCGCCGGGAATATTTTCGGGTCCGTGCTGATTTTACTGTCCAGGTTATGCCGGCCGAGGCGCATCCGAACCGCCACGTTGCGCAAGTGGTCTGTGCTCGGGATATCAGTGGTGGGGGCATGCGTATGTGGACTCGAGTCCCTTTACGTCCGGGCACGAAACTTCGCCTGAATTTCGATTTGGCTGAATTCGCCCGCCAACCCATCCAATGCTATGCTATTGTGGTGCGCTGTAAATCACCCGGGGAAGGGTATGACGTAGCCGTGACCTTTGAAGATCTCGACGGGGAGTATCACGACGCGATCATGGCTTTTTGTTTTGCCAAGCAGCGCGAGCAATTGCGAAACCAGGTCCGCGTGCGTGATTTTGAGTGATTGTTGTTGGGGAATTGAAGAATTTAGGGATTGAGGAATTGGGGAATTCAGGAATTCAGGAATTGAAGAATTTGGAATAAAGAGATTGAAGAATTTAGAGATTCAAGAATTCAAGCATTGAAGAATGAAAAATACATCTTTTGAATAAGACAAAAAAAGTTTTAGGTTTTAGGTATTAAGTTTTAGGGAAGAACGAAGATGGAATTTGCGTTTCCAAGTCGGGATCGCTATCGGGATCCAAATCGTTTTTTGAAAATCAAGAAAGCGCAATTTATTGTGTAGGTCGGCTCCAGCGAAGCTGAAGCCGACACAGATTTTCAGTCTTTGCATTTTACTGGCATCCACTGCAATAGCAAAATACACGATTTTGAATTTGCTGTCTTTTGTCCATAGTCCTCTGTCTTCATTCTTTGGACCGCCAGGCGCCTGCCTGGCTTTGCAGTGATGCAGTTTCTGGTTTGTCAATATCCACCCCAATGGAGCCACCCTTGACCACCCTAAAGGAGCCACTCTATGTCCGCCCTAATGGAGCCACTTTGAGTAGCCATTTTTGCGGTTGCGAACCCCCCATTTTTTAGGCCGTTTTGGTGTTTTGGGTGGTGCTTTTTTTACGCTTTGGTTGGGTTTCGGGGTCCTGTAGCTCGGCCCGTCCAAGTAGACTAGGTGTGCGTCATGACGGAGCCTGTCGATGGTGGCTGACCCCAGGAGCTTATTCTCAAACGCCCGGTCCCATTCCAGAAAGTCGAGGTTGCTGGTGATGATGGTGGCCGCGTGTTCGTATCTGTGGGCCACGAGCTCATGCAGATCCTCATCGTGCGGGGGCCGGACCGGCTTGAGCCCAAAATCGTCGATAACCAGGAGCGGGACCTGTGCCAGGGCCTTGAACTTTTTGGCATACGTCTGCGTGGCCCTGGCGCCGTGCAGAGTGGACAGCAGCTTGGTCTGGGTGATGAAGCGCACATCAAAGCCCCGTCGTATGGCGTAGTGGCCCAGAGCCTGGGCTATATGGCTCTTGCCGGTACCACAGGGGCCTGTCATGAGCACGCAGGCCTTTTCATGGATGAACTGACAGGTGGCCAAGTCGTAGAGTTGGTTTCTGTCGATCTTGGGGTTGAAGTCAAAATCGAATTCTTCCAATGTCTTACTGCTTTTAAAGCCCGCCTTGCGCATCCGGGAGGTGAACTTCTTCTGGTCCCGGCGGGCGACTTCGTCACTCAAAAGCAGCGACAGGAACTCGGTATAGGGCATCTTTTCTGAAATCGCCTGTTTATTCCGGACCTCCAGTGAGTCCAACATACCGGAAAGGCGCAGTTTTTTGAGTAAAGGGGTTATGTCTGGTTTGGGCTGCATACAATGACTCCCTGATAATGGTGGTGCGATGGATCGCCCCGGGCAAGGACACGCCCGGGGCACGACGAGAGCCGGCCATTATTGGAACATATCAGTTGGGGGTCGGGTATGCTTGCCTTTACCGGTATACACCTCATCCAGCGGCAACTGGGTTTGGGTTTCAATGGGCTCCTGCTCCAGACCTTGTTTAAGAATGCTCTTTACAGTGCGGTATGTAGGGCTCAGATAGGCTACGGCACGTTTGCAGGCCAGTTCCAGGGATTTGGCCCCATACGCCTTCTTGAGGCTTATGAGCCCCTGGGCTGCACGCAGATTGTGCAGGACCCTGTCGGCGAAGAGCGCGTCAATCACCGCCCGACAGGACGGGCCGATCTTCTCTGCTTGGGCCACGCACCACTGGGGATCGCGCATTAGATAGGCCTGGGCCTCTGGCGGATAATGGTCCTTGTTGGTGGATTGCTGACCTGGCTTAAACAGTCGGGGGTGCGCCGCCACCAACTGGTGGTCTTTGTAGATGGCGACGGTCTTCTCCAGGGTTTTGACCCAGAGAGTTTGATTGGCATAGATGTAGGGCGCTGAATAAAAACACTTTTTTAGGCAGATGTGACAGTCTCCGTGGAGCTTGCATTGCTGCCACACCGCCAGCTCTGGCGCGATAGCGGGCAAGGGCTGCAACACAAAACGCTCGGTGTGCTCAAACCGTTCCAGGGGCTTTTCATGAGTGGTGCCGTGGATGCGATTGCCAGCCACATCCATGATCCATACCAAGAGCTGACGGTTGCTTTCCGCCATGCTCCGATGCCTGCGCAAGGGGACAAAGGTATTTTTGACGTATTTGACCCCTGACTCCACCCGGCCCTTTTTTTGTGGGTCCTGGACGGGACAGGGATCGATCTTGAAGCCGTAGCCAAGCGCCAGATCCTCATACGAACGCTGTACTTTCGGCTCATAGTAGCTGGCACTGGTGATGGCGGATTTGAGGTTGTCGATGCGTACCTGGGTTGGAACGCCGTTGAAAAACTCGAAGGCCCGCCGGTGGCAGCCCAGCCAGGTTTCGATAGTTTGATCGGGCACAATCTCAGCATACATGTGCCGACTCCAGGCCAGGGTCATAACGAAGATCCAGCTTTTAACGGGGCTGCCGGTATGGGGATCGTTAAAATCAGGTCCTTTACCGAAGTCCACCTGGGCGGATTCCCCGGGTTTAAAGATGAGCCGAACCGTCGTTTTTGGTTCCTTGTTCTTGAGGGTCTTGAGGTAGCGGCGCACACAGGAATACGCTCCGGTGAAGCCGTGATCGCGGCGCAAGGCGTTATGGATGGTAGAACCCTGGATACCCTGTGCATACCAGCGTGCGACCCTCTCTTTGTGCGGTTCGAGCTTTGACATCGCGGTTGCTGCGGATTGGGAGCCAAAAGTCGCTTGCAGGTCCGCCTCTTGCGGAATGGGGCACGCAGGGTCAAGCCAACCCTGCTCTCGAGCCTTCTGTCTGACGGTAGCCGCCTTGCGGCGCCCCATGAGCCCAGCTTTCTGGATCTGCCGGTCAGAATCGCCCAAGCGCATCCGGTGCAAAACATGCTGATACTGATACATTTCGAACCTCCTGTTTGCCATTGTACCCCCCTGGAATGTTGGTGTTTCCAAGGAGGTATATTGAATGCGGGAGGTTCGAAACCTTCAAAATGGCTACATGGCCGATCCCAAGGTGGCGCCATTAGACCGGTCAAAGGGTGGCTCCATTACGCCGATCATGACCTGGCTCCATTAGGGTGGACATCATGTGGATCCATTAGGTGGACATGGACTGGCCCCATTAGCGTGGACATGGAGTGGATCCATTAGCGCGGTCACTGACACTGTTTTGCCTTTCCAGTTCAAAATTTTAAGAAAGCACAATTGTTAGGCTTTTTTATTGTTGAAATCTTTAAATGCAATTTTCTACAGTTCTTTATGAATCTTTCAATTTCTTAATTCCTCAATTTGGTAATATTTTAGCTTTTCAATTGCTTTAATTCTCCAATCTTACAATCCCTCAATCCCTCAATCCCATAATTCCTGAATTTTCCAATTTAGTAAAAAATTATGCAACTCCCTGCTGCGCCCCCGCCGGGGGTCTCCATTACCCTCCAGCCGGCTGCCCAGCAGCAGCCCGTGCCGACCAACGTCCAGCAGGACGTCCAACTCCTTGATCTCAAGCCCTATCAGATCGTGCTCGCCTCCGTGGTCCGTGGCGGTATGGACAAGGCCGAACTCGAACTCGGCCGGCAACGCTTCACTGCCGTGACCCGAGTGCCGCTGACCACCGGCCAGCGTATCCAGGCCGAAGTGGTGCGCACCTCCCCGTTTATCGAGCTCCGTCTTGTGGATCAGACCGCGCTCAAAAATCTTTTCCAAGCCTTGCACCATCTGCAAAGTAAGTTCGATCTGAGTGGCTTTCTGGGCCTGGACAAGCTCAGCAGCTTGTTGCAGGGCCATTCCCGCGGTGCCGAGATGGAGTCCACCTTGCAACAGGCTGGGACGCTCTTGGGTCTGGGCGGCAGCCCAGACGCCAACGTACTTAGCAGTCTGCTCAGGCTGCTCGGCCTGGACACCGAGCACCGTTTGGCCCAGGGGCAGGCGGATCGGGCTATGGCCACACTCAAGGCGACCTTGCACACTTTGGCGCAGGCCGGGCAGGGCCAGGAGGCTGGAGACCGGGCGGAAAAGCTGGTGGACCAGTTGGAGCTCTTTCAGCTCTGCCGAGTCCGGTTGGCCCAGCTGGGTAAGGAGTGGCTGCCGTTGCCGCTGCCGTTTCTCGACCAAGGCTATCTTGTGGCCGAGCGCGGCGCTGACCAATCGGGCCAGGAGCAGCAGGGTCAAGAGGATGACATCGAGCCCTGGACTGTGGGGCTGTTTTTGCAGCTTCAGGAACTTGGCGCGCTGAATATCCACGTGGTCAGTCAGGGTGGCGGGATCAACGTCCGGGTGCTCTGCGAGACCCGCGAAGCAGCCCACCAGTTCGAAACCGCTCGTCAGGAATTAGTGGACACCGTTCAGGCTTTGCCGGTGAAGAAGTTGCAGATCGGGATCGGGGCAGAAGATCCGAGTCAGCACTTGCTGCGGCTCATTGTGCCGGAGGGGGAGCGGTCGTTTGAGGCGTGGGTGTAGGATTGCAGGATTGAAGATTGCACGATTGAGGTAGGATGAGAAGGCTGGACCACCTGACGAGCTATAGCTTAGAGCTATGCTCACCAAAACAACGCAGTCATATGCTGCAAACCAGGAGGCCCAGCCATGAAGTGCCATTTAGCAAATCATACCATCGGTGTCGATCTCGGTGACAAGCAGAACGTCGTATGCGTGTTGGACTGGAACGGGGACATTGCCACCACCTTTAAGGTGACCAATACCAAGACTGCGATGCGTAAACGGTTTGCTGCCTACTCAGGAGCCTTTGTTGCCATTGAGGCGGGGACACACTCTGCCTGGATCAGCCGCCTGCTCAAAGAGCTTGGTTGCGCAGTTGTCGTCGGCAACCCTCGCAAACTCCGCTGCATTTGGCAGGAGCCGATCAAAACGTAAGCGTCCAATTAACCCCACATGGTAGAGGGGAGCAGGAAATGGTAAGGCCCGCTTGGTAGGTGCTACCAAGCGGGCCTGGTTGGGACGAAGTCGGTTGTTGGGCTAGCCTGCGGAAGGCGTTTGGATCAGGGCGGGATCGATGTGCTGGGGCAGGAGTGCTTGAACATCCTGCTCATCCTGAGCCCGGGGCAGGTGCTCAAAGAGATGGCACAGATAGGCATAGGGCTCCAGGCCGTTTAGCTTGGCGGTTTCCATCAAGGAGAAAAACAGGGCTCCGGCGTGGGCGCCATTGGGATGGCCGGCGAACAGCCAGTTCTTCCGGCCCAGGGCAAAGGGTCGGATGGCATTTTCAACAAGGTTGTTGTCCGGCCTGATCCTACCGTGTTCCACATAACGCACCACGCGGTCCCACTGGTTCAGGGCATACGCGATGGCCTTGCCCAACTGGCTTTTGGGAGGAGTGCTCAGCGATCCTTGGTCCAGGATTGATTTGATTTCATCCAGTATGGGGACAGCATATTGTTCCCGCTGCTCTTTGATCCGACCCGGTTCCAGTTTTTGCTGGGCCAGCGTCTGCTCCAGGTTGTAGAGTTGGGCGATGCGATCGAGGACCTCCTGGGCAACGCCGCCTTTGGCCTTTGCCCGTTTGGAGATCTTGATAACATCCATAAATTTGCGACGGACATGGGCCAGGCAGCCCACATGGGTGATCCCCGGCCGTTCGCCCAGGGCTTCGTAGGCGGCATACCCATCGGTTTGGATATATCCAGTAAAGTTCTGGAGGAAGTCCAGCGCCTTGCCGCTGCGGCTGGGATGGTATTGATACAACACGGTGGGGCGCTCAGCCGATCCGCCCAGAAAGACCCACATGTAGGATTTGGTGGTGTTGGCTTTGCCCGATTCGTTGAGTACTTGCACCGGGGTTTCGTCGATGCCCAGGAAGTGATCAGCCAGCAGATCTTTTTTAAACAAGCCGAGCAAGGGCTCACAGGCCCTGGCTGCAGACATGGCCCACGCCACCATGGTGGAGCGGGAGAGATCGACGCCCAGTCTGGCAAACTGTTTCTCCTGGCGATAAAACGGCAAGGCGTCCACAAACTTGGCCACCAGGATGTGCGCCAGCAAGCTGGGGGTGGCAATCCCCTGCGGGATCAGCTGGGCCGGCATGGGCGCGGTGACCACAGCTCCCTGCTGGCTTTCGACGCCCTCACAGCCCCGACAGGCGTATTTGCGGCGGATATGCTTGTGCACACAAAGGCGTGAGGGCACATAGTGCAGCTTTTCGCTGACTTCCTGGCCGATACAAGTCAGTGAGGTACCGCAAGCGCAGACCTTGTCTTCCTCAGAGATGTCGTGGACGATCTCCTCGCGAGGCAGATCAGGGGGAAGAGGCTTTCTGCCGCGTTTTTGGCGGGTATGCTCGGGAACGGTAACGCTGTGCTGTTCTTTGGATTCGGGCTCTGCCATCTCAAAACCAGGCAAAGGCAGGTGGTTTTCCAAAGATTGTGCATTCGAGCTTTTTTCAGACTTCGTGCCAAATATCGCTTTTTGCAGAAGGTCAATTTTCTCTTTTAAATACGATACGTGGTACTGATAGTCAGAAATGATTTTTTTCAGCTCTTGTGTGTCGTTGGGAAGGTCTTTCGTGTTCATGGCTGCGTATACATATATGCAAAGATGCACCAGATGACAAGGGTTGCAATTAGAATAATGTGTTGTAGTTGAGTCTGTTATGGCCTTTTGTTTTTGCCAGGTCTAGCCCGTCCAGAAGCCAGAGAAGTTCGCGTTTCCGAACCGCTAAGACCTCTTTTTCCGACTGAGGCCATTGGAAGATGTGTTTTTCGAGCTTTTTTTGCCATAAACAAAAGCCATTGAGATCCCAGTAAAGGATTTTAATCATGGTTTGTTTACGGTTGCAAAAGACAAAGAGATGGCCAGAAAAAGGATCGTGTTCCAGTTGGGCCTGGACCATTATGGAGAGACCGTTGATGGCCTTGCGCATGTCCGTGTAGCCAGTGACCAGATAGACATTGGCCTGGCTCTGCCCCAAGATCACGGCATCTGCTCCAGGGTCTGGATGAGCTTTTGCAAAACAGGCGGGTGGAAATCCCCTCCCACGGCGACGTGGAAGCGTTCACCAACGGTGATCGTCAGGCTGGAGCGGCTCGAGACGAGATCGCTGGCTTGAAACGGCAAGGCAACGGCGGTGCCCTCTTCTGGGGCAACTCGCTGGAGCCGCTGGCAACGGTAGTAGAACCTATGCTTGGTTAATTCATTTTGCCGGCAGTATTCGGCCTTGCTCAAGCCGCTTTCCTTCCACTTGCGAATGTGCTCCAGCCAGTACTCGGCCGTGCTGGATACGTTTTGCTTATCGCCCTGGGAATGGTCGTCCATAAAGGCCTCCTTGGTTTGAAGGAGACCTTTACCATATGGGGAAAATAGCGAAAGATGGGTTTAATTGGACGCTTACGGCAGGAGCCGATCAAAACAGACTTTCGCGACGCTGAGATGTTGGCCCGGGTGGCCAAGATGGATCCCAAACTCTTGCGCCCCATTGAGCACCGAAGCGCAGATGCACAAGCCAGGCTGGCCATCCTGCAAGCCCGTGATGCGCTGGTAAAAAGCAGGACCTCTCTTATCAACCACGTTCGAGGGACCGTAAAATGCGCCGGGGAACGCCTGCCGAAATGCAGCGCCGCCAGCTTCCACAAAAAAGCACCGGAGCATATCCCCAGTGAACTCAAAGCAGCCCTGCTGCCGTTGATAGAACAAATTGCCAATTTCACTGAAGGGATAAAAAAATACGAGCACGAAGTGACACACCTCAGCCGCACCCACTACCCTGAGACAGAAGTGTTGCGACAAGTCCCCGGCGTTGGGCCGATCACAGCCTTGGCGTTCGTTTTGACGCTCGAAGATAAGGACCGTTTCACCAAGAGCCGAGATGTAGGGCCATTTCTAGGCTTGGTTCCCAAAAGGGACCAATCCGGGGATACCGACAAGCAGCTACGCATCACGAAATGCGGTAACTCCCAGTTGCGCACCTTGCTGGTCAATGTCGCTCACTACGTCCTGGGCCCATTTGGGGCTGATAGTGAGCTGCGACGATTCGGGCAGCGCATTGCCGCGAGAGGGGGCACGATCGCCAAGAAACGGGCTGTGGTAGCTGTGGCGCGCAAACTGGCGGTTTTGCTCCACCGACTGTGGGTGACGGGGGAGGAGTATCACCCCTTTTATTGCCACAAGGATTCCACCGTCGAAGCTGCATAACGCTTCACCACGTAGAAATAAATTTTCCAGGGGGCCCAGCAACGGCCTCGTGGTCAACCACCGCTAGCACCAAATAAAGTCCCATTCGGAAGACTGCGGCAAATTCCTAGGCCTCTTTGCTTGCCGGCAAAACCACACAAGGCCGCAATTGAGGTGGCAGCTTCCACCAAGCGAATAGTACTGAGACACCGGATCAAATGGCAACGATCCTCGAAGAGTGCGTATGGAAGTGCGACTTGCTTGGGACTATAGGGCAATACGGTGGTCCGCCACGTCGGACGTTGACATGCCTTCTCATGGAAGGAATTGAGGTATTGAAGATTTTAGAAATTGAGGGATTGAAAGATTGAGGAGTTGAAGAATTAAAGAGCTGAAGAATTGAAAGGTTGAAGAAGTAAAATGTTTTTGGATATGGGTTTACGAAGGAACTAAGGGTCAAATATGCGGTATCATCAGTTTGAAGAGCTGCCATGTTGGCCAGAAGCACGGAGTTTGTGTCAGGCAGTGAGTGATATCGTGTATACAACAAAGTTGCGAGAAGATTTTAGTCTAAAGGATCAGATCAGACGGTCGTCAGGATATGTCATGGATAATATTGCCGAAGGGTTTGATGACGGATCAGCCAAGGAATTTATACGATTTCTGGGTTATGCTCAACGCTCTTGTGGCGAAGTTCAATCGCAGCTCTACCGGGCCTATGATTTTTCAGGTTCCTCACACAAATCTGTGCCTGACTTGAGGCCAAAAACTTGAAAAGCATGAGCCCTCTCGGGTAGTTAGGTAGTTACCACACAAACCTATCACCCAGGAGGAACTCATGCTCGTGTCCCAGTTAACCAAATTGACGCTGGATATTCAAGGATTTCGTGTCGGTCGGGTTCAGGGTGATACGAGCGGGATCACCGTAGATATAGCCCCAGACCGGCGTCATCTGCTCTTTTGCAGCCGCTGCGGTGGCGCTGCCAAGTATCGGGATACCCTTACAATTCGCTATTTTCGCCATGTCCCTCTTTGGGGGATCCCTGTATGGCTCCGGTACAGCCCCCGCAGAGTTCGGTGCGGACATTGCGGCGTCAAGGTGGAGTATTTCCCCTGGAGCACTGGCAAACATCGGTTCACAACGGCTTTTGCCCACTTCCTGGCTTCGTGGGCCCGGTTACTGCCCTGGAAACATGTAGCACAGCTTTTTGGTTGCTCCTGGGGTACCGTGGCCGCTGCTGTTGACCAGATTGTCGAGTATGGTCTGGCCCATCAAGATCTCTCGAATCTGACGCACATTGGGATTGACGAAATCTCCCGAGAAAAGGGCCAAGTATACCTAACCAATGTCTACGACCTGAATACCTCCAGACTCGTATGGAGCGGGGAAAAACGGACAAAGGCAACAATCACCAACTTCTTCACTTCGCTAGGTCCTAGCAAGACCGATAAGCTTGAAGGGGTCTGTTGCGACATGTGGGAGCCGTATACCCAGGTCGTTCAAGACAAGGCCCCGAAAGCGACGATGGTCTTCGACAAATTCCACATTGTCCGGCATCTCAATGAAGCCGTTGACCAGGTCCGTAGAGACGAGATCCGGGAAAAGGGCCAAAAGCACAAGGATCTGGTTAAAGACACCCGATATATCTGGCTCAAGAACCCGTGGAACCTGACTGACAAGCAGGCATCTCGGTTGAGTGCACTGGAAAAACTCAATCTCAAAATCAACAGGGCGTATTTACTCAAGGAATCATTTCGCCAGTTCTGGTCGTATGAGTGCAGGACTTCAGCCAAAGATTTCCTCGACAAGTGGTTCTGGTGGGCGACGCATTCCAGGCTGAAGCCAATGCGAAATTTTGCTTGGATGCTGCGCCGCAAAGAAGAAAATATTCTCAGTTATTTCGATATGCCCATCAGCAATGGCTCGGTGGAAGGCCTCAACAATAAGGCTAAAGTCATTAGTCACAGAGCATACGGGTTCAGGTCGGCCAAGAACTACATCCGGAATCTGTACCATTGCATGGGCGGGCTACCTGAACCCCAAATTATGCACAGATTTGTGTGAGGAACCCCAAATTATGCACAGATTTGTGTGAGGAACCATTTTTCATATATAGATGTTGAGCAAGTCAATGCTATCTATGGGCTGGCAGCATTATGCCGAAAGCAGATCAAAGGTTTGCGAAGGTATTTGCGCAACTGCGATTATATATAATTTTAAAGGTTTTTCAGTAACATTTTTTACTATTCAAGATTGAAATTTTTTTGTTTTCTTTGATTTTACAAATTCCCAGTTCTTGAATGCAATAATTCTTCAATCCCTCAATTTCCAAATTCCCCAATCCCCCAATTACATTCCACATATCCCTGAATCGAGCGCTTCGCTAGCGTCCATGAGCCCTTCCAGGCCGAAGGCCTGTTCTCTGACGGTCTGCAGGGAGCGATCCGGATGTTGAGGCCTGACTTTGACGGAGAGGACGAACCCCCGCAGCATTTCTTCAACCAGCGGTTGGGGTAAAATACAGCCGTTGGTTACGTTGGAGGCGGTAGTAGTGCGTGCGGGGTTGGTGTCGACCTGACACGTGATAGTCAAGTCCACCGGCTCCAGGGCAAACGCGCCCCATAGCAAGGGTTGGCCTTGCTCATTGATGCTCAGCTCCATCTTGTGCGGATCGTCGTAGGATTGTTTGAGGTAGCAGTCGGAGCGGCCGGGTTCTTTGATCACCAGCCAGTCCTTGTATTTGGCCACAGCGTGGTCCTGCTCCCAGTCAGACCATTGCTGGGCCGCCAGCGGTGCGGCTAGAACCAGAAAGAGGAGGCCAATACAGCCCCAGCGCAAGATCGGGGAATGGAGTTCGGTTTGATTGGTCATGGTTCTTTAATTAAGAATTTAGGGATTTATTGATTGAGGGATTGAAGGATAAAGAAATTGAAAGCTGAAAAATTCAATAATTTAGGAATTAAAGAATTGCAGAAATTTAAAGAGGTGAAAAGGGCATTACGATCCATGAATTTGCTTTTGGGATGTAGCTTGTTACACAATTTTTGTTTGTAGCCATGAAGTTAAACTTACGATAAAAATGCTTGTGGGCTTGATGTGGCATGTTTATCATTTATAGATTGTATCTCTTGACTTTTTCTTAGGTCTTTGAATTCCTCAATTCCTCAATTTTGCAATCTTTCAATCACTCTTGCCTCCCATTCAACCGGTAGACGAAGGCCAGGATTTCGGCCACGGCTTGGTACAGGTCTTCCGGGATTTCGTCGCCGACAGGGACCTGGGCCAGGACTTCCAGCAGGTCCGGGTCTTCACGCAAGGGAACGTCGGCCTCCTCGGCTGTGGCGAGGATGCGTTCAGCAAGGCGACCCTGACCGCTGGCCACAACCCGTGGAGCATCGTCTTTACTGCGTTCGTATTTGAGGGCAACTGCGCCTTTGCGTTTGTCTTGGGTCATAGTTGGATTGAGAAATTGAGGGATTAAGGGATTGTAAGAATTAGAAAATTAGGAATTTAGCAATTGAAGAGTTGAAAGATTAAAGAATGAGATGCATCTATTATGCAAACCAGGCAGGCGCCTGGCAATCCGAAGACAGAAGACAATAAATACACATCGTGTATATTCCTGTCGGAGTGGATATCAGTGCAATGCAAATACTGAAAATCAGTGTCGGCTTCAGCTTCGCTGGAGCCGACCTACGCAATAAACTACGCTTTTTTGATTTTCAAAATCGATTTCGATCCCGATAGCTATTTCAATTTCGATGTAAATTTGGATGATGGACTTAGTTCTTCTGTATTACTTAAAACTTAACACCTAAAACCTAACACTTTTTTTATCTTATTCAAAAGATGTATTTTTTTCATTCTTGAATTCTTGAATTTTCTAATTCCTCAATCCTTCAATTCTTCAATCCCTCAATTCAAAAGACCGATCCTGATAGCGATCCCGATCCCGATTTGGAAATGCAGTTTCGCCTTTGCTCTTCCTTAAAACTTAACACCTAAAACCTAACACTCTCTTCTTCCAGATAATCAAGCCAACATATGCTGCTTCGCCTTGGCCTCGACGGTTTCCTTGTCCGTCGGGGTGACGATGATATCCTTGGCGCCATAGCTGACGGCTTTGATGACCATGGACCGGTCCCATTTGGGCGCGGCGACGATGATAGGGCAGCGTCCTTTGAGCAAAGAACGGATCTTGATCAGACTGGCCAAACTGTTTTCGTCAATATTCTTCATGACCAAAAAGACTCCGAGAATGTCGTAGGCGCGAAATTTTTCACGAAGATTGTCGCGGAGTTTGGCTTGGCAGATCTCCACATTCTGTTCGCCGAGGAATTCGTTGATGGCCGCAAATTGCTTGGCGTCATCGGCGAGAACGGCGATGGCGGGATTGCCAGTATCCTCGCCAGCGATTTGGATGGTAGCGAAGCCGGGACCGCCGGAGGAGTCCTCTGTAGCCGTGACCGGCTTTTCTTTGAGTTCCTTGGCGTTTTGTTTGGTGATCCCCAACAGCTTGGGGGGAAAAAAGAGGTGGAACTCCTGCAATGGACGGCTGCCGAGGCGCATGGAGTAGGTGGCCAGGAAATAGTCCCCGTCCGGGAAGGGCTCTTCAGCGGTGACGTCGACCTTGGTCGGAGCGACCGTGGTCATTCGGTCTTTTTTGAGCCGCAGATTCTTGGGGAAGTAGTCACCGAAGGCCGCGGAATAGGCACCAGCAAAAATATTAATGACTTCGCCAAAGGCGTCGGATTCGTCCTCGCGGAAGTGGCCGTTGCGGATCTTGCGGTTGATCTCCTCGGTGGGAAGCATGATCAGCGTCGCGCCGAGGAAGATGGCGTCGTCCAGAGCCACGGCGGTAAAGGCCTCGCCGTAGGTGTCGCCGGAAATGGCCATATTGGTGACGACGATCTTGCCTTGAAATCGCTTCAGCAGTTCGCGCTTGGTTATGACCCGCCCGACGTAGTCGTAGAGCTCCAGCGGTTCACCGAAAAAAGCCTTGAGCTCCTCGTCGATATGGTACGATGCCTGAAGCAGGGTGGTGTGCACGGCGTGCATGTCCACGGCCTGATCCTCAGGGACGTCATCTTCCTCCTCTTGAGCCGCTTTCTCTTTATCGTCGGCCTTCTTGTCCTCATCGGCTTCTGATCCGTTGCCATCGTCTTCGAAGTGCTGAGGATCGACATCATTGTCGTCATCGCCGATGAGCGCGGCCATTTCCTCCGGCCTCAAAACGCCGCTGTGGGAATCGCTATCATCGTTTTCCCCAGCTTCGAGATCGCCTTCCTCCGTCTTTTCCTCTTCAGATGACGGCGCCAGTGTTTCCTCTGGCTCAGAGGATGCGGAACTCGCTTCGTCCCCCTCCGTCGTTTCTCCCGCTTCGTGTTTTTCTGCGTTCGCCGCAGTCTCCTGGAGGTCGTCTTGAGAAGGGGATTGCGGCCCTGTGATGGTTTCTTCCTGAGGCTCGTCGTCGAAAGGGGCATCGGCCATTTCCTGCATCACAGCGGCGGGAACCAGGATGTGGACATCACCTAGTCGTGTTTCTGCGGCATGGAGAGCAGCGGTGGTCTCCAGGACGCCTTTGTCGCCGCTTTCTGGAGCAAGATAGGATTGTAGCTGGTCGCTCCTTTCAAAACGGTCCCGGTCGCTGACCACCATATCCGCGATTTCGCCTGTGGCCTCGCTGACCTGGGCGGCGGCCAGCGAGGCAAGGGAGCTAAGGAGGGACTCAATGGCCTGCCCCCGGGCCTCGTCGAGCTGTCCGCTGGGGTTTTCCGGGGCCTCAGCGCCAAGAAGGGAGTCGGCAATGGCGATGGCCGTAACCTCGGGAAAGACAACGGTAACGGTTCCGGCGTAGGTCCCTGTCAGTGAGAGTCCAACGACCAAAAGCGGCGCAGTGGTCACCTCGGCCAGTGCTTCGGTGGCAAGAGTCCGAGTGTCGCCGACATCGATGGTGACATCCTGGCCTATGGAGGAGGATACCGTTTCTGCCAACGTGTCGGCCAGGGCGCTCGCTTGCTTTTGCCACCCCTTGGGCTGCAGTGAAGCAAGGGAGGAGGGCGAAGAAGTGCCGGTTTCGGTGGGTTCCTGTCCGGTTTCGGAGGGTGTCATTATTCAGTTTTTTTCAGCTGGAATTCAACCAGGAATTGGCCGGAGTTGATGATAAAGGGAACCATAGCCCAGTCAGCCTGGGAATAGTAATTGACGCTGTAATTTCCATGAAAAACAGACGGGATGGAGAGCTGGATGTCCTTGCCGTTAGCAGACAGCGCAGGTTTGACGGAACCGGCAATCATGTTGGCCAGTTCGCTTATGGCGTCTTTGACGTCCTCGTCGATGCTCTCGACCTCCACGCCGAGGAAATCAAAAGTGATACCCTTGGCGACCTCCTCCGGGGCGTGGATAGCCAGCATCCCCTGATGCGTACCAGCTAAACCAATGATGCCGGAGACATTGTGTTCGAATTTTTTAATCTGCTCAGGAAGGGGCTGCTTGGCCGTGATTTCAGCCATGATCATGGTTTCAAAGATTTCAGTGGTGGCCTCGACGATTTTTTGGCCCAGAAAGGCGGGGTCAAAATTGGACACAGAACCTCCTTTTGGATGGTGTTTGCGATATACCTCGGGGCTTGCCATAGGAGTGGGCAAGCTCGGGTGTTCCTTGAGTCGGCGGCGTTTAAAACGCGTTTCTAAGCAACACAACTCGTAGAGAGAACAAGTTTATCATACAAACGAGTAAAGACGTTGCTGCGTTGTTGTCTGGCTAGACAAGTGGGGCGATAACGTCTTCGATTTGCTCGGCGTTAAAGGGCTTTTTTATGCTGGCCACGGCGCCCTTATCTTTGGCTTCCTGGACCACGTCTTCAGAGCCTCCCTCAGTGGTAATCATAACTACGGGGATGTCTTTGATGGAAGCATCTTCAGATTTGTGTTGCAAAAAGGTCAACCCGTCCATATTGGGCATGTTGATGTCGCAGAGGATCAGGTCAGGCTTGGATTGGGCCAATTGATCCAGAGCCATTTGGCCATCGTCGGCCTCTTCAATGGTTTCGAAATTGACCCCAGCTTGGCGCAGAGTGCGGGTGATGATTTTGCGCATAGTCTTTGAATCGTCAATGATGAGTACGGATTTGGACATTCGTCGCTCCTTCGTGGTGGATTGCAGTCGCCCGTGTGCGGTGACTGAGTTTTTCGTATCGATTGCAAAAAATTTGCCAGCGTAGATTAAGGCCGTGCGGTGGTGCCCCCTCTCGGGGTGGTCAAAAAAATGACGCCTTCAAAGGGCACACTCCCACCATTATTTGTCGGACAGGAACAGACAAGAGTTTATGGAGCGGACGAATACGGTAGCTGGAGCCGGTCGTCAATCGGGCACAGTGCGCTGTCTGGTTCGCATTTTGCATAATCTTTAGCTCCTGCCGAGGGTGGTCAGCCTTAGCCGCACATGGTGCACAACGGCTTACTCCGGAATTCTCCGGTGGCTTGATGGAACCGCGCAAGCGGCCCAATTTTTCAGTCCCCGGCTTCCTGCTAAGCTCGGTCTGGTCTTGCGTTTTTTTTCATGTATCCGTCAAACTTTTTTGTTCAGCAATCAAGCAAGGATGTTCATCATTGTGAGTGGAGACTCTGAGTCAGCAAAGCGACCACAACGGGGTTCTTCCCGATGCCACTCCCGAGGCCGGGCACTGTGCGCATTAGCGCTCTGGCTTCTTAGCGTGCTTATTTTTATCGCTACGGCGCCGTCTGAGGTGCAGGCTCAGGCGGCACATATCCTAGAACGTATGCAGCGAATTCCTGGAGACCGGGAGACGGTGCTGCAATTCGAACTGGATTCCAAGACGCAATTTACGGTGAATGCCTTAGGTCAGCGAATACTGGTCCGCTTTGAGCGCACCGCCCCTGCCGAGGGGGTGAGTGGGGTCCAGGCTGGCGGGGATGTGGTGCAGAGTCGAGTGGCCCGTATCGGGCAACAGACCGAGGTGACCGTCATTTTGCGACGAGCTCCGGAAGATGTCGAAACCCTGACATCATCGGATCAAAGCCTGGTCCGTGTGGCGCTTCGTTGGTCAGAGCAAGGGCGCTGGGTGCGGCCCGGGCTGACCAATAATCCCGGTGATCGCCTGACGATCGTCCGGGAAGGGGGGGCTGTCGGACGCTATCTTAGTTCAGAGTACAGCGGCCAGTGGGACAATTTTTTTCAAACCTATTCAGCACCTGTTGCCCCCTGGGTGGATATGCAACTGACACTGGCACCTTACGCTGTCTTGGCCGGAGGATTGAATGTCGCTGAGATTGATGCCCTTGCGCTGCGAGCAGCAAAGCAGGGCAATTGGGAGGGGACCGTCAGCGCGTTGACACCACGTTACGCGAATGCCACCTCCCCTTCCCAGGACACGTTGGCCGCCCGCGGCTTGTTGGCCACAGGCGCCCCCCGTAATGCCTTGGCTCGCCTAGAACGCCTGCCACGCCACCTGCCTCCGAAGGGACCGTTGGATGTGCGAGTGCACTACCTGTACTTGCACTCTTTGATGGCACTTGATCGCCATTACCAGGCGTATACCGCATACCACGATATCACCTTGCCTGAGGGGATCTCCCCAGACATGCGCTTGTATTGGCGGGTGTTGGGCGCGGAATTGGGGTTGAAGACCGGGCAGCCGCAAGAGGCCCTTGCTGAGCTGGATCAACCGCCCCTGGCTGGAGTGGTCTCGGTTCGTTTAGTTGCCGCCCGTCGGGTGCAGGCTCTTTACGATCTTGGTCGCCGCGAAGAGGCGTGGCAAGTGAGCCGGAGAACCGAGCTGCCGTTGGACTTTCTTCGTCGCGTGCCGGCGGCGTTAGAGCGTTACGCCGATCTTCTTTATGGCCGGGGCAAATTTGCCGAGGCTATGCGCATCTACAACGCTCTAGCTGATTCATTGCTCACAACCGGGCCCAAGGCTATGGCCTTATGGCGTATGGGCATGAGTCTGCGCTACAGCGGGCGTCCACAACGGTCCAAGCAGGTCATGTCCTTAATTTTGGACAAATGGCCGCACACGGCTGCCGGCTACCGTGCCCGCGTCGTTCGCAACGATATTGCCGTCATGGAGGAGATGGGCGAACTCAAACCCAGCCATGTCACTGCTTACGAGAAGGTCATGAGCCAATCACCTCAGCGTAAGGTCCGTGGCGAAGCAGCTTTTAAACGCATTCTGGTCATGCGGGCCATGGGCGAGAAGAAACGGGCTGTGCGTTGGTTATCTGATTTTCTTGTCGCATTCGGCGCTGGCAACCTCCAGAATGAGGCTCGGGTGCTTATGGGGAGCATGCTCCCATCGGTGGTGCGGAGTTACTTGGACCAGGGCGATTATGTCCGAGGGTTGGCTCTTGTGGCCGAACACCGTGATATTCTCGTGCACACGGATATGCCCCACCCCTTTTTGGAAACAGTGGGGGACACCTTTGAAAGGCTCGGGTTATACGAACGCGCAGCTCGGGTTTTTTTGTACATGTTAGCCCAGAGCAATGATCCCGGGCGACGGGAACTTTTATTGCCTCGAACAGTTCGGTTGTGGCGCCATGTTGGCGATCCTTTGCGCGCCGCCGAGTATGCGGACATGTATTTGCAAGATTTCCCCAACGGGGACCAGGCCGGGGAAGTGATCGCTGAAACTGCAGCGACATTTCTGGACAATGACGAACCAGAAAAAGCTTTGGACTGGCTTTTGAGGCCGCAGCGTCCCTATAGTCGCCGCTTGGACGTTTTGACGGCCCGGGCGCTATACGCGTTGCAGGAATTCAACCGCATGGGGCGCTATCTGGAACGGGCTACACTGGCGGAGCATATGCTTTCACCGCGTACGCGGTACATCTGGGCCGACGGGTGCTACCAGTTGGGGCAATACGAACGGGTCCTGCCGCTGTGGCGGACGTTGTTCGACGATCCGATTTTTGGCACTCGGGCACTCTACAAGGCCGCAGATTCCTTGGCGCAGACCGGCAGGTATCGGGACTCGGCTAAACTCTACACCCGTTTGGCCGATGAGACAGACAATCAGGTGTGGCGGAAAATGGCCGAGGAAAGTCGTGCCATGGGGCAGGTCCGCGCCACATTGGCGAACTAGGTTTGAGAATGGCCCCTCGAGTTTGCCAGCCAGCCCGGTAGGGATGTTTTGCTCTCAGTCTGAAGAATTAGGGCTCAGGTGTTGCCTAAGCGTTTTTTATTCCCGGCGCTGTCACCGGCAAAGGGTAATTCGGGATCGAAGGTGCTTGAATGGAATGGTTTGCTGAAGCCGTAACCAAAGTCACGGGCCGCTGAAATCTCTTTGTGACCTAACCAGGAAAAAATGACATGTCGGATAACGTTTTATTTGGATCGACGATTGGCCTGTTGGAGCAGTCCCTGAACCTGCGAGCCCGAAATCACGAGATGTTGACGTCGAACATTGCCAACGCGGAAACTCCGGGGTATGCCTCGCAGCACTTGCAATTTGAAGAGCAATTGCGAGCCGCTTTTGACCCTGAGGCACAAAAGATGGAAGCCACGCACGAGGATCATTTCGGATTTGTCGATGACATCAATCAGGTTGATGGGGAAGTGATTTCGGATCCCGGCAAGGCCGTTTCCGACAATGGGGTGCGTATGGAACAGGAAATGGCCAGACTCTCGGAAAATCAGATCAAATATGAGACGGCGGCGCGGATTTTGTCGCGGAAATTCGCCTCCCTTGAATATGTGATTCAGGAAGCATCGAAATCCTAAGAAGGACCAGCGAGAAGAGCTATGAATCTGTTTACCGCAATGGACATCAGCGCATCGGCTATGACCGCTCAATCGTTGCGTATGAACGCGGCCAGTTCCAATCTGGCCAACACGGAGACGACCAGGACTGCCTCAGGTGAGCCGTATTACCGCAAATCGGTGGTCCTCAGTCCCAAGAATTCCTTTGACGACGAACTGGCTTCGCGCCTGCCCGAGGGGGTGGCTGGCGTGGAAGTGGCGGCGATCCGTCAGGACCAAGAGGCGTTGCGTGATGTCTATGATCCGGGCCATCCTGACGCCAACGGGGAGGGCTATGTGACTATGCCGGATATCAATGTCCTGGAGGAGATGACTGATATCATGGCTGCGACCCGTGCCTATGAGGCCAATGTGACAAGCATCAAGGCCTCTCAGCGTATGGCGGTGAAAGCCTTGGAAATCGGAGGATAACCGTATGCCAGTAATCGATCCCAGCCTCGCGGCCGGAGCGGCCAACTTTCTGGAACAAAGCGGCGCGGCCAACGCTGGCGGACAACAGACTCCGGTGGAGTCGTTTCGCGATACCTTATTGGAGGCGGTCCAGGAAGTAGATAGCCAGAAGAAAACTGCCAATACGGCTATTTTGGATAGCACCACAGGCGGAGGGACATCTATACACGAAACCATGGTGGCCATGGAGAAGGCGGGCACGTCTATGAAACTCATGGTTCAGGTTCGTAACAAAGCTATGGACGCCTATAAGGAAATCATGCGCATGCAAGTCTAGTGGGTTGTTGTAAGTCTCTCAATGAAAGCAAAGCTGCAAAAAATGCAAATTCGTACATGCGAATACGTATGCTTCGAGCTTGAACGGTTTGTTGTCTCCACTTGGTATTTTTAAACGACCTGCAGTAGAAGAATTTTTTCATCAATTAGCTCACCGACTGGCGCAACGGCACTCGACCGGTAGCCTGCTGCGCTCCGGGGCCGTATTCAGCTGTGGATACCGTTTGGGCACTGTGTTGCCACATCCGTGTCACCGCAGCAGCATAGGCAAGGTGAGCCACATGCGCGTCTGTCCGGCCGGGAAATGGTCCGCAGGCAGCAAATCGGGACCGTGTCTGACACGGTCGTTTCTTTTTTTCATCCAAGAATCTTGAGCCCCCAGACGGGAGAAGCATGAGTACCGACACACAGCATGTTCAGGGCATAGTCGAAGCCTTTGCCGAACAACTGGTCCTGTTCGATCCCGAACAGCAAGCCGAAGTGGACCGCTTGGCGCAGACCTTACAACAGCTGCGGGACAGTCTGAACGGCAGCTACCCCAGGTGCCGGGCCGCTGCCGACGCGGCGGCCGCGTTGGTCCGTGAAAAGCTGGGGGCGGAGTCGAGCGAGACCGATGAATCGCATCTGGCTGCCTTGCAAAAGCTGGCCCGGGCGTTCCAGGGGGCGATCATCGAGGGCAAGGAGGAAGAGATCCTCTCTTTTCCCGAACATCTCGATCCCGAGGGCAGCACGGGACCGGAGGGCGACGAACTGGCCGCCGGGGTGGATCAGGAGATTTTTGCCGCCTATATCGCCCAGCAGGAATCGGCCTTGGGGGATCTGGAAGAATATATTCTGGAGTATGAGAAGCACCACGACACCGACAATCTGGACGCTGTGCGTCGCCTGGTCCATACGGCCAAGGGCGAAGCCGGGGTCATGGGCCTGGGGTCGATAGCCGAGGTCTGCCACGGCCTTGAGGATTATATCCAGGACCAGGGACAAGCCATTTCCCCGGACACATTGCTGGCCTTCAAGGATTGGTTCCAAAGCGCGGTCGAGGCCTGCCGCCGGGATGCCCACCTTCCGGACACCGCGGCTGTAATGGGCCTGTTTACAAACGAGGGGGAGGTGCAAGGGCCCAGCGCCGGGGCAGAGGGGGCTGCGTCCCCTGCCGCTCCCGCGGCAGAGGCCAGTGACGATCCTCTCCTGCAGCCCGTACCCATCAGCGATCCGGAAATCACCGGGGAATTCATTTCCGAGGCCCAGGAACATTTCGAGATCGCGGACGAGAATCTGCTGACCCTGGAAAGCGACCCGGACAATCTGGATGCCGTGGCCGCGGTTTTTCGCGCCTTTCACACCATCAAGGGGACCTGCGGCTTTCTCGATCTGACCCCGATCGCCGAATTGGCCCACAAGGCCGAAAACCTGCTCGATGAGGTCCGCAAAGAAAATTTGACCTTCCGCGGAGAAGTGGTCGACGCCACCTTCAGCGCCCTGGACATGCTCAAAAAGATGGTCGGGCAGCTGGAGGAGGCCCTGGGAGCGGGGGCTGAATATGTCCCGGATCCCAGCCTGCGCCAAACGTTCGATTTTGTGAACCGGATCCGACAGCAGCCCCAGGCGGCGGCACCGTCGGCTCCCAGCCCACAGGCCGCTCCGAGCACGCCGGAGCCGGCGTCCTCTGAACCGGAGAGCTCCGCACCGGCAGCTCCAGAACCGGCCCCGGCCGCTTCCGCTGGCGTTTCCCCTTCTCCGGAACCCTCTTCTGCCCAGCCAGAACCCGAGACCGCACCCGCCCAGGGCGAACCCCGCAAGAACGGGCAGAAAGGGATGCAGATCAAGCAGACCATGAAGATCGATGCGGACCGGATCGATCTGCTCCTGGACACCATCGGCGAGCTGGTGATCATCGAATCCATCGTCACCCAGGACGAGAAATTGAGTGATCTGGCCTCGCCGCAATTGGAGCGCAATCTGGCCCAGCTGACCAAGATCACCCGCAGTCTGCAGGATATGGGCATGTCCATGCGCATGGTGCCCATTGAGACGACTTTTCGGCGTATGGCCCGGCTGGTGCGGGACCTGGGCAAGAAATCCGGCAAGAAGGTCGAGCTGGAAATGGTCGGCAAGGAGACCGAGCTGGACAAGGCCATGGTCGAAAAGCTCGGCGATCCTCTGGTGCACATGATCCGCAACGCGGTCGACCACGGCATTGAGCCGACTCCGGAAGACCGGGTGGCCGCGGGGAAATCCGCAGAAGGCCGGATCTGGCTCAAGGCCTTCCACGAGGGCGGTAGCATCCATATTGTCATTGAGGACGACGGGCGCGGGCTCAACCGGGAGGCTATCGCGGCCAAAGCCGTGGAGCGGGGCATCATCGAGTCCGCCAACGGCATGAGCGATGAGGAGATCTACGGCTTGATCTTCGCTCCGGGCTTTTCCACCGCGGCCCAGGTCACCGACGTCTCCGGCCGGGGTGTGGGCATGGACGTGGTCAAAAGCAATATCGAAAATCTGCGCGGCAATATCCGGATCCGCTCGACGCCCGGCGAAGGCACGACCTTCACCCTGGTCCTGCCGCTGACCATGGCCATTATCGATGGCATGCAGATCAAGGTCGGCAGTGAGCGGTATATTTTGCCCTTGCTTTCGATCATCCAATCCTTTCAGCCGACCAAAGAGATGGTCGCCACCGTGGTCGGCAAGGGGGAAACCCTGCCCTTTCGCGGCCGGCTGCTGCCGCTTTTCCGGCTGAGTGAACTCTTCGGCGTCGACGATGCCGAGACCGACCCGACTCAGGCTATCGCCGTGGTGGTCGAGGACGGGGGGCGGCAGGTCGCCCTGCTCGTTGACGAATTGTTGGGGCAAAATCAGACCGTAATCAAGAGTTTGGGTGAGGCCATGGGCTCCATCCGCGGTGTCTCCGGGGCGAGCATTTTGTCCGACGGCACGCCCGGATTGATCATCGATGTCAACGGCGTGGTCCGGATGGCCACGAATCAAGGAGGGGGACGCAGCACATAGCTTTGCGGCTCGCAATTCACGCACAAACGAGCAGGGCTTTATTGCCGGGCACACGGGCTGGGACGCGAGAAGACCGGATAGAGGAAATGAGCTGTTGGACGTCGCGCCTCTGATCGAGACGGGACAAGCGCAAAGGCAGAGGGATGTTCAAAAACGCGCGGCTTGGAGTTCGGATCGGCAGCGGGTTTGCTGCTGTGCTGGTGGTTACCGTGTTGGTTGGTGTTGTGGGGTATGTGGGCATGCAGCGCATGTCCGGGGCCGTGGACCTGGCCAATCGTTCGGAGGCGATTATCGCCGAAGTCCTGCAGGCCCGGGAGTTGGACCGGGAATACGCCCTGGAGCCGGACCGGGAGGTGGCTGACCGGGTCCTGGAATTGTTGGACGAGGTACAGGGCGAGGCCAAAGCGCTGCAAACGGCGATGCCCTCTGCGGCCCAACAAGAGCGGATGGGGGCCATTCAGGAGGGCGCAACCGCCTACGAAACGGCCATGCAGACCTATATCCGCCTTTCCCGGGACAAGGCCGAGGTCCAGAAACGGATGGAAAAGGCGGCCGCAGCCATTGAGACCGCGGGCAACGACATGCTCGATTTCAGCCATTCCGGTGATGAGGGTGGCGCCGAGGAAGCCGGCCAGCCGATGATGCTCAACGCGGACATGGCCAACCGATTTATTCGCGTGATTCGTCTGGCTCGGGTCCGGGAGAAGACCTTTGCCATGACCGGGGACGAGACCGCAGCGCTGGAGGCCTCGGAAGCCATCGACAATATTTTGGTCTTCGGCGATGTCATGCAGGCCTCGACCCACGCCACGGAGGCCGAACTGGGCAAACGGGTCGTTGACGCGGCCGAGACCTACCAACAGGCCTTTGATACCTTTTTGACCCTGCGTCGTGAACAGCACGAGGCGGACACCGCCCTGCAGACCGCGGCCCAGAAGGTCCAGAACGCAGCGGCCAAAGCGCAGTCCGCGCACCAGGAAGCCGCGGCCGCCATTGTCGGGCAGGCCAATTGGCTCATGCTCGGTGGGGTCGGCGGGGCCGTGGGTGTCGGCGGGCTGCTGGCTTTTTTCCTGACCATGGGCATCACCCGGCCCATGCGGCGACAATTCCGGCATCTCTTTGCCACCGCCGACCAGGTCAACGCGGCTTCGGATCAGATCGCCTCTTCAAGCCAGGACATCGCCGAAGGGACCAACGAGCAGGCCTCGAGCCTGGAAGAGAGTTCCTCCTCGCTGGAGCAGCTGACCTCGCAGACCCGGCAGAATGCGGACAATGCCAAGCAGGCTATCGACTCCAGAGACCAAGCCTACAATACCCTGCAGGAAGCCAAGTCCTCCATGCAACAGACCACCAAGGCCATGGAACGGATCGCCAAAAGCGGTGACGAGATCAGTAAGATCATCAAGACCATCGACGATATCGCCTTTCAGACCAACCTCCTGGCCCTGAATGCCGCCGTGGAGGCGGCCCGGGCCGGCGAAGCAGGCAAGGGCTTTGCCGTGGTTGCCGAAGAGGTCCGGAGTCTGGCCCAGCGCTCGGCCGAGGCGGCCCAGAATACCCAGAACCTGATTGAATCCACGGTGGCTGAAATCCAGAGCGGCGCGCAGTTGGTGGAAACGACCCGGGCGGCCTTTGAGCGTACCGAAGCAGAAAACACAAAGGTCGGCGCCCTGGTCGATGAGATAGCGGCCGCTTCCGAAGAGCAGGCCCAAGGCCTCAATGAAATCAACAGCGCGGTGGCGGAGATGGACAAGGTCGTCCAGCACAACGCCTCCGGAGCAGAGGCCTCAGCCAGCGCGGCCCAGGAACTGGCCGCCCAGGCCGAGGAGATGGAGCGTGCTGTCCGTGCCTTGATGCGCTCTGTCGGCGCTTCGCTGGATGAGACGCACCAGCAGGCGGAGCAGGGAAGCGAAGCGGTGAGCCAGGGGCACCAGGGGCAGGCTGAACTCGCCCAGACGGCCCGGCAGGCCTTGGGCAGCGGGGACAACCAGCGCTGAGGCCCGCGTGTTGTGAAGCGGCTTGTGATGTTTTTTGACGAATGCAGGATACGAATCAATGGGACCGGGACCCGTTCCCGGCCAGACCCAAGACAGTGTGAGCAAGGAGTACAACTATGAGCGTAGCCGACGCCCAAGTTCACGAAAAGGACATGAGCGCCTTGGCCGGGAAATATTTGACGTTTTTCCTCGGCGACGAGGAGTACGGCCTGGAAATCCTCAAGGTGCAGGAAATCATCGAGATGATGGAAATCACCCGGGTGCCGCGGGTCCCGGATTACGTCCGGGGGGTAATCAACCTGCGAGGCAAGGTCATTCCTGTGGTCGACCTGCGGGCCAAATTCGGTCTGGAAAAGGCCGAGGAATCCCGCAAGACCTGCATCATTGTCGTCAAAGTCCAGCGCGGCGATTCCAGTGTGGTCATGGGCACCATTGTCGACGAAGTCTCGGAAGTGGTGGAGATCAGCCCTGAAGAGATCGAACCGGCTCCGGCCTTCGGGACCCAAGTGGATACGACCTTTATCCTGGGCATGTGCAAGACAAACGATTCGTTCAAGATCTTGCTGGATATCGACAAAGTCCTCTCCGAAGGCGATGTGGAGGCATTGGCCCGGACTGCAAGCTGACTGCTGGATTTGAACTGGAAGAACGCGCCCAGGCGTTTTGAACGGTATGTGCAATATATGCCGTCGTGCAGTGCTGCGCACGGTACGAGGAAAACCGTTCAACGATTCCGGGTGGCTCGTTTGGGGAATTGGGGAACGTGCCCGCCGGCCTGCCGACGGGCACGCTTCTTTCTGGCAAGAAAATCCCTCCAGATGAGGGAGGCGATTGGGTGCTGGTGACGGGTCTGCGCCGCTGCCCGTTCACCAGAAAACTCTCTCGCCCAATGGCAGCGGAGTTGGTGCCTGGCCCGCCAGCCAAGGTGAGGACGGGTCGTGAGGAACGTAGCAAAGGAGATACAATGGCTTCATCGTGGACAGTCGGGCGTCGGGTAGGAACGGGGTTTGCCCTGGTACTGTGTGTCTTGGTCGCAGTGGTCGTAGTCACGCTGGGCGGCGTGAGTGACCTGGCCGATGATTCCGAGCACGTCATCTATGGCAATCAATTGGATTGCCGGCTGGCGGAGGTCGAAGTCGCCCACTTGAGCTGGATCAACGGACTGAGCCGCTACCTCAACGACGACCAGGTCACCAGTCTGGAGGTCGAGACCGATCCGAGCCAATGTGTTCTGGGCAGTTTTCTGACCAGTCCGGCCCGGAGGAAGGCCGAAGCCAATGTCGAGGGACTGGCCGAGATCTTCACTGCCCTGGAAGGCCCCCATGCCAGACTCCACGAATCCGCTGCAGCCATAGCTGCGCATTTTCAGGCGGTGGACACCAATTTACCCGGCATCCTTGCGGCCAAGCGGGCTGAACACCTGCAATGGGCCAATACGATCCGTGACGGCTTCCTGGCCAATGCCGAGCAGATCGATGTCCAGACTGAGGCGAGCCAATGCGCGCTGGGACGCTGGATGGCCAGCGAGGAGGGGCAAACCGCTTTTGCCCAAGGCGACGCTGGTTTCCAAAAGCAGTGGGAAACGCTCCAGACGGCGCACACCAAGCTCCATGACAGCGCCCTGGAGGTGGTTCAGGCCTATCGCCAGATCCACCCCGGCCTGAAGAACCGGCTCCAGAATCTGATCGCCATCCACGACTCTTGGGGAACGAAAATCCAGAGCGCCTTGCTGACCCGGCAGGACACGCTCCGGGTCCATGTCCGAGGCTCGTCATGCCCGCTGACCCAGTTTCTGCGTTCCGACGAGGCAGAGGAATTGGCCAAGGTCTTTCCGGCCTTTGCCGAGGCGGCGCAGTCCATTGCCAAACCCCACGAGGATCTGCATTCGGCTGTGGCCCGGATCGAATTTTTGATCAAACAGGATCGCGATGCGGCCTTTGACAAGGCCAAGACCATTTTTTCCGAGGAAGGGCGACCGGCCCTGAAAAACGTCCAGAGCGGGCTCAAAGAGGTCCTGGCTGTGGAAGAGGAATTGCTCGCCGGTCGGCAGCAGGCCCACGCTGTGTTCAAGGACCAGACCCAGCCGCTGCTTGATGATGTCCTGGGCGGATTGCAACACCTGCAGGACAAGGCGGAAGCGGCCCTGGACGAGAAGCGTCAGGCCATGGAGATCTACGCCACCCAGACCGTGCCGGCACTGACCGAGGTTCGGGACCATCTCGATGAGGCCCAGTCCGTGGTCGGGGCGAGTGTTATCAGCGAAACCGCGCTCTTGGGCAAAGTGACCCAGCTCAAGACCACTGTCCTGGTCTTGGGGGGTGTCGGGATCCTGCTCGGGTGTCTCCTGGCCTTCTTCATCGCCCGGAGCATGATTCGGATGCTGAAGCGGTTTGCGGCCAGTCTGTCCCAAAGTTCGGAGCACACTTCGGTCGCGGCCAAACAGGTGGCCTCGACGAGCCAGTCTCTGGCTGAAGGCTCGAACCAGCAGGCCTCGAGCCTGGAGGAAACCTCTTCCTCGTTGGAGGAAATGGCCTCCCAGACGAAACAGACCGCGGACAATGCGGACCAGGCCGACAAGGCCATGCGCGAGAGCGCTGGCGAGGTCGAAGGCGGCGTTCAGGCCATGGGGGAAATGTCCGCGGCTATTGATGAGATCAAGCAGTCCTCCAGCGAGACGTCGAAGATTATCAGGACCATCGACGATATCGCTTTTCAGACCAATCTCTTAGCCCTGAATGCGGCCGTGGAGGCGGCCCGGGCCGGCGAGGCCGGCAAGGGATTCGCCGTGGTCGCTGAAGAAGTCCGCAGCCTGGCCCAGCGCTCGGCTGAGGCGGCCCAGAATACTTCAGCGCTGATCGAGCAGTCCCAGACCAGTGCCGAGAAGGGCGTGGCCATGGCCGAAGGGGTCGCGTCACGCCTGAGCCGTATCCAGGACAGCGTCAGCCAGGTCAAACACCTGGTCGCCGAGATCGCGGCCGCGTCCAAGGAGCAGTCGCAAGGCATCGAGCAGGTCAATACTGCCGTGGCCGAGATGGACAAGGTCATCCAGCACACGGCCGCGGATGCCGAACAATCGGCCAGTGCCTCGGAGCAATTGACTTCACAGGCCGAAGAATTGACGCAGATGGTGACCGAACTCTCGGCCTTTATCGGCGGTAACCTGGATGCTGGGCAAGGCCGGGACTCGGCTGCCGCTCTGGACCGGGGCGACAGGGAGGCACAATCCCCGGCACAGGCCACAGCGAGCAGCACCAGGAGGTCGCAACACTCACGGGCCTCAAGTAACCACGCCCCCGGAGAACACGACCAGGATCCCGAAGAGATCATCCCCTTGGACGATCAGGATTTCCGGGATTTTTAACCTATACAAGGACAGCGTCGCCTGAGTGTTTCGGACACGGACGCGTTTTTTGCTGATGCCAAACCCTGGAGGATACCTATGGGTACGACACGATTGAAAATCGAGTACCGCCTTTTGTTGCCCGTTGTCCTCATCAGTTTTCTGTTTGCCGTGGCGCTGTATGTGGGGGGTGACAGGCTGGTCAACCAGCTCATTTCCACTGCCCTTGACACGCGAATAGAAAACAAAATCGACGCGATCCGTGCCGCTGAAACCGACCGGGGGGCGAATATGCTCGCCCGGGCGGCGCTTTTCAGTCAGGCGGACCCTGTCCAGAAGGCCTATGAAAAGGCTCACGGCGGGGACATCAATACGGCGGAAAGCCCTTCGCTGGATGCGGCCCGCTCCGTACTCCGGGAGGAGATGGCCTCTTTTCGCAAGGGGTATCTGGAGGTGACCGGAGCGGAGCGGTTCCGGATCCACTTCCATCTCCGCTCAGCGCGCAGTCTGCTCCGGCTCTGGAAGCCGGAGCAGTCCGTGAGCGATGATTTGAGCGGGTTTCGCAACACCGTCCTGGATATCAGCCGGGGAAGCCATGAGCCGATTTCGGGGATCGAGATCGGGCGCGGCGGTTTCGCGATTCGGGGCATTGCCCCAATCCAATCGGACAGCGGCGGATATCGGGGCTCGGTGGAAGTCCTCTCCAGCTACGACCCCTTGGTGCAGTCCATGGCCACGGAAAACGAATACATCGCCGTGTACATGAACAAGGAATATCTGCCCACGGCGCACAAACTCCAGGACCGCCAAGCCCACCCCATTGAAGGGGGCGAGTTTGTCTTTGTCTCCTCCACGGAAAAACCGGTCACCGACTCCCTGGTCACCCCGGATCTCCTGAGCCAGGGCGCCCAGGGGGCGAATCAGGCCCGGAACGGAGATTACGCCATCTCCACGTTTCCGATTCAGGACTACAGTGGAAAACAGATCGGGGTCATGCTGCTCGGCGTCGATGCCGGTGGATTGTATGCCACATTAGAGACGATGCACATGGCGCTTGTGGGTGTCTGTGTGGCCTTTGTCCTTGGTGTCAGCGGATTTCTGTTCTGGCGGTTGTGCGTGGCCTGTGCTCCGCTGCGCCGGGTCATCGGCGGGATGGGGCAGACCTCCCAAGTCCTGAAGGACACGAGCGGACATCTGACCACGGCCAGCCAGTCGCAGGCCGAAAAAGCCAACGAACAGGCGGCGAGCCTGGAGGAATCGTCCTCGTCCCTGGAAGAAATGGCCTCGCAAACGCGGGCGAACGCGGACAATGCCGATCAGGCGGACAAGGCGATGCGTGAAAGCGCCGACGAGGTCAACGGCGGGGTCCAGGCCATGGAGGAGATGTCCTCGGCCATTGATGAGATCAAACAGTCGGCCAGTGAAACCTCGAAGATCATCAAAACCATCGACGACATCGCCTTTCAGACCAATCTCTTGGCCCTGAACGCGGCCGTGGAAGCGGCCCGGGCCGGTGATGCGGGGAAAGGGTTTGCGGTGGTTGCCGAAGAGGTCCGCAGCCTGGCTCAACGCTCGGCTGAGGCGGCCCAGAACACTTCAGCCCTGATCGAACAATCGCAGAACAGCGCCAACAAGGGCGTCAATATGGCCGAAGGCGTTGCTGAACGGCTGGGGCGGATCCAGGAGAGTGTGAGCAAGGTCAACGCCTTGGTCGCCGAGATCGCAGCCGCGTCCAAGGAGCAGTCGCAGGGCATTGATCAGGTCAATACCGCTGTCTCCGAAATGGACAAGGTCGTTCAGGACACGGCGGCGGATTCTGAAGAGGCCGCGGGAGATGCTGAAGAACTTTCCGCCCGGGCCGTGGAACTCGACCGGATGGTCAGCGAACTCACGGTGATTGTGGGGGGCGCGCTCCAGGAGCACCAACACCAGGGTGCCACTGCAAAAACGGCGGGGCGTAAAGATTCGGGACAGACCTCCCAGAAGAAATCCGCCGGAGCAGGGACGTCGAAAACCGGTTCAGGAAAACAGCGCCCCGCTGCACGGAGTCAAAACGTGCAGCGGAGCGAAAAAACGAATCCCGAAGATATCATCCCCTTGGACGATCAGGATTTCCGGGATTTTTAAATCCAGACCAGAACAGCTATCCCTCCGGGATGGCCCCGCTTTCGGGGCCGTCCCGGATCAGGTGCCATTGTGACAGCCAATATCGATACCGCTACTTTTGAGCAATTCGTCAATCTCATCTACCAGCGCGCCGGGATTAAACTGGGGCCGCACAAACGGGCCCTGGTCTCTTCGCGGCTTGGCAAGCGGATGCGGGTGCTGGGCATCAGCGATTACGACCAGTATTTCGATATTGTCCAAAACGACAGCACAGAGTCGGAATTGGTGGCGCTATTGGACGCCATTTCCACGAATGTGACCCATTTTTACCGCGAAGAGCGCCATTTCGACGTTCTGGCCGATCTGGTGCGCAACTGGGAGCAGGCCGGTCAGCGCCGCTTCCGCCTCTGGTGCGCCGCCGCCTCCACCGGCGAGGAACCCTACACCATCGGTATCACTCTGGCTGAAACCCTGCAGTCGCTCCAGGACACCAAGATCCTGGCCACGGATATCTCGACCAAAGTCCTGGAGACCGCACGGCGCGGTGTCTACGACCAGCAGCGGGTCTCGAAGATTCCGCCCAAGATGCGGAGCAAATATTTTTCTTCGCTGCGGCAAAGCGACGGCACCGCTTTTCAGGTGGCCCCCCGGATCAAGGAGATGATCACCTTCGCCCGGCTCAATCTGGCCGAACCCCCGTTTCCCATGCGTGGGCCACTGGATGTGATTTTTTGCCGTAATGTTATGATTTATTTCGATAATCCTGTGCGGAAAAGGCTTTTGGATGAAATGTATCGCTTGCTCAAACCGGGCGGATATCTCATGGTCGGCCATGCCGAAAGCCTTTCCGGGCTCTTGAGTGAGTTTCAAAGCGTGGCCCCGTCGATCTATACCAAACCGGGATGATGCTCGGGGATGAGGGACCGGTCCTGGACCCATGGACCGGTTCGCAGAATGGACGGTCATGGCTGCAGGTCCTGGTTTGAGGGAAGACGCTGGCCGTTCAGGCCGGCACAATCATACAAGCCAAGCGGAATTGCCCCGGCAACTCCGAAGCGAATACAGGTGAAACAACAGGGTCAAGTATGCCCCAAGTGGTAGTTGATATAGCGCAGATGCAGGTGACGGAGAATCCTGCCGATGTCCTGGTGACCTACTCTCTGGGATCCTGCCTCGGAATAACGGTCTATGATCCCCAGATCCAGGTTGCCGGCATGGTCCATTGTATGCTTCCGCTGTCCAAGGTGGACCCGAGCAAAGCCAAGGCCAGGCCGGGCATGTTTGTTGATACCGGCGTCTCGCTTTTGTTGACGACCCTGTTCAAAATGGGGGCCCGGAAGTCTCGGATCGTGATCAATGTCGCCGGTGGGGCCCATGTGCTCAATAACGAGAACAATATGTTCAAGATCGGGGAGCGCAATTTTACGGTCATGCGCAAGATCTTATGGAAAAACGGACTCTTGATGCACGTCTCGGATGTCGGGGGGACCAATTCCCGGACCATCCGGCTACACAACGACAGCGGCTGTTTCGTGATCAAGACGCAGGGCAAGGAAACGGAATACGGTTTGCCGTAGCTGAGGCACAGCTCCGGGTTGCGACCAAGCGGGCAGGAATGGCCGGACCTGTGACAAGGGCCGGTGTTCACGATCCGGGAGTGAAGAGAAGGAAAGGATATGGGATACGAAGTACTCGTCGTTGACGACTCCATGATCATCAGGAGCATGGTCGCCAAGACGCTGCGCATGTCCGGCCTGAAGCTGGGCACCATTTTGTTTGCCACCAACGGTCAGGAAGGACTGGACCAGTTGCGCAACAACCAGGTGGACATCGTCTTTGCGGACATCAACATGCCGGTCATGGACGGGGTGGAGATGGTCAATGCCATGGCCGAAGAAGGGTTCCTGGAGCGGGTGCCGGTGGTCATCGTGTCCACGGAACGCAGCACGACCCGCATCGAGGCCCTGAAGGCCAAGGGGGTCAATGCCTATCTCCAAAAGCCGTTTATGCCTGAGCAATTCAAGGAAACCGTTGACCGGCTCTTGCCCGGGAAGGAGGCGACATGAATACGGCGCACGAAACCCTGGCTGAAGTCGCGGAGCAGACCCTGGAAGATTTCGCCTTCATGTTTGTGGACGATCTGCCCCAGGAAGCGCCCGAGCCGCCCCAGGACGAAGAAATGTACCGTGCGGACATCACTTTTGAATCGCCGCAGGGACAGGGGGCTGTCTCCGCCCTGGCCGGAAGCGGCTTTTGCGACGATCTGGCCCACAACGTCCTCGGGCTGGAAGTCGGGGAGGTCATGCTCGAGGGGGCATCGGAAAACGCGCTGTGCGAATTGCTGAACGTGATCTGTGGCAGCCTGGTGGCTGAACTCTACGGGCGAGAGACCGTGGTCCATCTCTCCGTTCCGGAAAGCGGCGTGTGCGACGCCCAGGAATGGGAGGCCGTGACCGGTTCAGAGCAAGCCTTGACTGTGGTTGTTGACGGCAATCCGCTGGTTCTGGTCCTGAACACTGAGGAGCGGGCATGATCAAAGTGCTCATCGTGGACGATTCGGCTATCGTCCGCCAGGTATTCAGCCGGGAATTGGGGCAGGCCGAGGATATTGAAGTGGTCGGCACGGCCCCGGACCCGTATGTGGCCCGGGACAAGATCGTGCAACTCCGGCCCGATGTCCTGCTTTTGGACATCGAAATGCCGCGCATGGACGGCCTGACCTTTCTCCGCAAACTCATGAAGCACTATCCGCTGCCGGTGATCATTGTCTCCTCACTGACCAACCAGGGCGGCGAACTGGCCATGGACGCCATCAATGCCGGGGCAGTGGAAGTGATGACCAAGCCCGGTTCGGCCTTTTCCGTGGCCGACATGTCGACGACCCTGGTGGACAAGATCCGGGCCGCGGCCAAGGCCCGCGTGGAGAAGCCACTGCAGAGCTCGCCAAGTCGAGTCCCCCCTCCGCAGGGGCAATTGACGGACCGGAAGATGACCAACGCCATTTTGGCCATCGGGGCGTCCACAGGCGGAACCCAGGCCATTCAGGCCGTTTTGCAGGCCATGCCTCGCAACGCCCCAGGCACGGTCATCGTCCAGCACATGCCGGAGAAATTCACGGCCTCCTTCGCCGCCCGCCTCAATGAGCTCTGCGCCATGGAGGTCCGCGAGGCGCGGAACAACGATACGGTCCGTCCTGGGCTGGTCCTGCTGGCCCCGGGCAATTACCACATGCTCCTGCGGCGCAGCGGGGCCCGCTTCTATGTCCAGGTCAAGGAGGGACCGATGGTTTGCCGGCAGCGCCCGAGCGTTGAGGTGCTCTTCAAATCCGTGGCCCAATCAGCGGGGCGCAACGCCGTCGGTGCTATCCTGACCGGGATGGGGCGAGACGGGGCGGAAGGGATGTTGACCATGCACCAGGCCGGGGCGCGGACCATCGCCCAGGATGAGGCCAGCAGTGTTGTTTTCGGCATGCCCAAAGAGGCCATCAAGCTTGGCGGCGTGGACAAAACGTTGCCCTTGTCGGCCATTCCGGAAGCCATGCTGGATCTGGCCCAGCAATAGCAGGATCGCGTCTATACGAGGATATGCGGCCGACATTCCCGTTCAGGCGTATGGCCCGAGACGCGGGTTTGTGGGCCGCCAGGACGGTTTTCAAGCCTGGGACCCTCGCGTACTTGGTCCCGGACCCTGAAAATTTTTTGACCATTGACTCCAGGGAGGCCAGCTATGCCCACGAACGCTGTTGTTGATATCCCGGAAATCGGCGAAGTATCCCTGACCGGGATCGTCAACCGGAACGAGCGGCGCGTCAGGGAGCAGTTGCCGCGCATTCTCAGTGAATACGAGGAATTTCCGCTTGACCGGCTCGCGGTGCAGGATGTCTATGCCCTGACCTTGAACTCTCTGTCTCCTCGGTATACGCAAGCCTTTTCCATCGTGCTCAAGGAACCTATTCAGGATGCCGAAATCGAGGAAGCGCTTCGAGCTGCCATCGACAAGGTCATTGCCTCCCCCAAACGCTAAGCAAGATGGTGCCCGTGTATGACACCCTCCGGTACTCGCTCCCAGGAAGATATGTTCAACCAAGCCGCCCAGACAGCTGACAGTGAGCGGTTTTGGAAACGCCTGGCGCGAATCGATCAATTGCCGACACTGCCCCTTATTGTGCAGCGTTTGCGCGATGCCGTGGAGAACCCCGCTTCAGATGCGCGGACGATTGCCGATCTTATTGAGAATGATCCGGCGATCATGGCCCGGATGATGAAGGTGGTGAATTCTGCTTTTTATCGGGGGTTTGGAGAAATCACTTCCCTTCAGGACGCGGTGGTCCGGCTGGGGATGCACACCGTTTTTAATATTGCGGTGTCCACCTCGGTCTTTTCAACCTTCCCGCCCAGGGAGGGAGTCGAATTCAACCGCTTCGCCTTCTGGAAACATTCCATTCAGGTGGCTGTGGGCACTGAGGTCCTGTCCAGCCATCTCGGGGTGCAGGACCGGAAGAATCTGCGGCGCGACGTGCTCCACCTGACCGGCTTGCTCCATGATATGGGCAAGATTATTTTCGAACAGTATTTCCATGATGAATTCACCGAGGCCTTGTTACTGAGCCGGCAGCAGGACATGCCCCTGCACAGGGCCGAACGCCAGGTGATCGGGGCCGACCACGGCGCGGTGGGGGCCTGGCTTGGTGAACATTGGCAACTTCCGGCCGAGGTCTGGCACGCCATCCGCTGGCACCATGCCCCGGAGCAGACGCAGAGCACCCCGTATACGCTTCTCGGTTTGACCGCGGCTTCGAACGAAATCGTCAATTTCGGCGGCCTGAGTAGCGGCGGGGATATCAAGCCCGGCACGGTGTCCCACTCCGAGCGGCTCGGCCTCAACGAAGAAGATTGTCTTGCCCTGGCCGAGGCGATAGGCAGTGCCGCAGAGAAATCGTTTTTGATGCAGGAATTGCTTGACGAGTGAGCGGATGACCGGAGGGTGGTCGAGTGGTGGTCCCGGCCGCCATTCCGAGCACCAGGAGGAACAGGCGCACGGCCATGACCCAACACGCCTTCTACGAAATCCTGACTCAAGTGCAGATTGACCACTACCTTTTTCAGGTGACGTGGAGCGTGGCCAGCGGAGAGAGCTGCATTCTGTGGATTTGCGACGAAACGTCGATGCAGGGGTTCGAAGCCCTGGGGCGGTTTTCGCATTTTGACAAACGTGACATCCTTGAATTCATTGTCCGCTATGTGAGCAATCCGTCATTGCAGGAAGAAATCAGCAAGCGGCGGTTTGAGCACCATCTGGAACATCTTCCGACCACGGTCTTCGAGGAGATCGATCGCATGGATTTTCGCCAGAAAGAGGAGGCCTTCCGCAATCTCTTCAATCTGGACAGCGTGATCGATAAGGCGGTCGATCTGGGGTGGAAACGGAGGATCATGGCCAAAAAATTTCATCCCGACAGCGGCGGCAGTCACAAGTCGATGACCATCATCAACGAAGGCTACGACCTGCTGTCATCAGGGAAAAAAACTAGCTGAATCGCGGGTCGGACTCCTGAGGAAACGCTCCATTCCGCCTTGATACGGGGCGGAGAGGTGGTGACGAACGGAACAATTTGGAGTAGCAATGAGCGTCAAGGTTTTAGGAGTAGGGGATATGGCTGTCTCCCGATGCCCCAGCGATGTCCTGGCCACATATGCACTGGGGTCGTGTGTGGGGGTCGCCCTCGTCGATTCCTACCGTTGCATGGCGGGACTGGCCCATGTGGCCTTGCCGGATTCCCGGATCAATCCCCAGAAGGGGCAGGAGCAGCCGGGGTATTTCGCGGATACGGCATTGGAGGCCTTGCTCAAGGAGATGGCCCCGGCTGATGCCCGCCTGCATCCGGCCACCTATGACGTCTATCTTGTTGGGGGAGCTGACCTGCGGCTGCCCAACGATGTTTTTCAAATTGGCCGGGCCAACCTGAACCGGCTCGATGAACTGTTCAAATACTATGGAGTGCGTGTTGCCGCCCGGGATGTCGGCGGAACCCGCAGCCGGACCCTGAAGCTGTTCGTCGGAACCGGAACTCTTCATCTTTCGACCCCGGGGCTGCCTGTCCGGGCTTTGCAATAAGGGTATTATGGGGACGCAGGAGATCATCGCCCAATCGATACAGGATGTTCCAGCGCTGTCGCCCAGCGCGAGTTCGATTATCCGCCTCATCGCTCAGGAAGACTACGAGTTTGAGGACATTATCGATCTTGTGCGGGTGGATTCCGGGCTGACGACCCGCATCCTGCGTCTGGTCAATTCACCAGCCTATGGGTTGATGAAGCCGGTGCAGTCCATTGAACGGGCTGTCGTGCTGTTGGGGTCGCAGACTGTGGTCAGTCTGGCGCTGGTCAATCTCAACGCGCAATTGGTGGAGAAGGAACTCCAGGGCTACCATAGCGCTCGGGGGGTGTTCTGGAAGCACGAACTGCGAACCGCTTTGGCGGCCCGGGAGGTCGCCCGGCTGACGGATATCGGGGTGACGCCGGATCTGGCCTTCACTGCCGGGCTTTTGCACGATATTGGCAAAGTCGCCATATCCCAGTACCAGACCCGGACCGGCCAGGATTTGATGCCTTATGTCATGGACAATGACGCAGTGGACTATCTGGAATTGGAACGGCGGCACCTGGGCACCGACCATTGCGCGGTGGGCGGCGAGATCGCCCGGCAATGGAACCTGCCGGGATCGCTGGAAACCAGCATCCAATACCACCACGAGCCGCATAAGGCCCCGGCCGGCTACCGCCCCCTGGTGTACATGATCCACCTCGGCGATGTTCTGGCCATGATGTCGGGGTGGGGCACAGAGATCGATACGCTGAAATACACCCTGGACGAGGGCTACAGCTCCTATTTTGCGCTCTCATTTGATCAGATCGCCATGATCATGATGGAGGTCGATGACCAGTTCCGGAGTCTGGAAGAGGACAAGTCGATCCATCCGGAATGAGGTCCCGTGCTGTAGGGTACGATTTTTCGGTCCAAGGCCGGTGCGTGGGAGTCCACGCACCGGCCTTTTTTGGTTCTTTGACGGATCCTATGGATTTTTGGAGTTTGCCGTCTCTTCTGTGTGCCCACTTTCGGCCCGGTATTTTCTAAATCCCGCCAAAGGGGGATCCTTGCCCCCTCCGGACTCTCAAGTAGAACAGAACTCCAGGTGTCGAAGATGGCCCTTGTTGCATCGGAATCCGCCAGGGAGCATTCAGTTCGCGGTCCGGTTTCCCCCTTTTGGCGGGACCAAGAAAATGTGCGGGCCTTTCGCTCGAAGCACACAGAAGAGACGGCAAACTTTTGCGTCTGAAATTCCATGCCCTGTGACGAAGAGCCCCTTTTTTCTGTCTGGGCGCCCGCATTCCGTTGAAGCTAACCGGAAAAGAAGGGGCGAACCAGGTTGAACCGCAAGAAGTCCGCAGGTGCGGGTGAGTTAATCCCCTTGGGAATCGGTACGGATCGGGGACCGCTCCAGGGAACTCGATTCGACTTGGGACAGGATAGCCACCTGGACCGGCTCCTTTCTTCCGGAGACATCGCATTCTCCGGCGGATACCAGGGGAGACCCGTCCTGCAGGGTGGCGACCACGTCCCCGGATACGGCCAGACGTGTGCCCAATTGCCGGGTCAGGTTTTCCAACCGGGCGGCGACATTGACCGCATCCCCCATGACCGTGAATTCCATGCGTTCCGGACTCCCGATATTGCCGGCCATGACCATTCCGGTGTGGATGCCCACGGAATTGATAAGGAGAATATCTTTGTGCACCCCCATGGTCACATTGAGGGAGTCGCAGGCGGCGAGCATGTCCTGGGCAGCGGCCAGGGCAGCATCCTGTTCCTGAGGCAAGGGTGTGGGGTGGCCGAAGACAGCCATGACCGCGTCGCCGATGAATTTGTCCACGATGCCCCCGTGACGCTCCACAGCCTCGACCATGGCCGAGAAGTACTCGTTGAGCAGGTGGACCAGGAGCTTGGGGGGCAATTTTTCTGACAAGGCAGTGAATCCGCGCAGGTCACAGAAGAGGACCGTGGTCTGCAGCACTTCTCCGCCCAATTCCAGGGATTCGTCCTGGATGCGCTGGACAACATTCTTGTTGACGACCTTGCCCATGTTGTTGACCAACCAGGCTTTTTGGCGCAGTTGCGTGACCATGGTGTTGAAATGGTTTGCCAATTGCCCGAACTCATCCTTGCGGTCGGTGTCCATGTGCACCGCATAATCCCCTTCCTGCACACGGGTCATGGCATTTTGCAGGCGGCGGACCGGGACCAGGGTCTGCCGGGCGAAATAGTAGGCAAGCACGATGGCCAACGCGACGGCCATCCCGAGCGAAATCAGGCCGCCCTGGACAATGAGCGAGAGTTTGCGGTGGATCCGGCTGACATCCATGTCGATGCCCAAAAGCCCGACGCTGTCGCCCTGGCTGTTGTAGACGGGGGCGTATCCGGACATGGTCCGCCCCCATTGGTCGACATAGGGTTCGCTGTCGCTGCTGACCTGGGTGAAGCCTCTCCGCAGGCTTTGGGGGGCGCTTTCATAGGGCGTGCCGATGGGGGCGGGCATTTCTTCCTCGGAGATGGTGCCGTCACCGTTGTCGTCCGAGGGCGGGGTATCCACGACGAACTCCACGCCGCCGTCATCCAGGCGCATGGTGTAGACATAGAGATATTCCGGCGTGGCCTGGGCGACGCTGTGCAGGACCTCCTGGATGGTTCTGTGGGCCGGAGAACCGGCATCGTCAGGAGATCGCAGCTGTTGCAGGGCTTCGCCGTCAATGAGAGCAGCCGTGCTCGCGGCACTGGCTTCCAATTGTTGGCGGATACCCTGATACAATGCCATTTTGGCCTGGAGATAGAAATACGAGCCGGTGGCTCCGGAAGCGAGAAAAGCGATGCAGAAGATACCGACAAAGACCTTGATACGCATGGACATGGGACTTCCTTTTTCGGCCCCGGCGAATGCGGTGACCAGGTGAGGTTCGAGCGGTCAGAAGAGCGCCGTAGTGGATACACGACGCCGGGCATCAATCACAAAAGATTTCGGGGACCTCGGGGCTGTGAGCCCGAAGGAATTGGGCGACGACGTTCCCTAGGGCGATGGGCAGGCGCCCCCGAACGACGCAGGCAATGTGCTCCGGGATGCCCCCATAGGCGGCCTCGGCCACGGCGCCGGCGATACAGGCCATGGTGTCGGCGTCTCCGCCGAGGGAAACGGCATTGCGCACCGCGTCTTCGTAGTCCGTGGATTCGAGGAAGGCGAGCAGGGATTCGGGGACCGAGCCTTGGCAGGAAACATCAAAGGTGTACTGCGGGCGGATTTCATCAAGGGAGCGGGAGAGGTCATAACCGAACCGGTCCTCAATTTCCTCGCGCAATGCCTCTTTGCTCGTTTTGGTCCGGGCTCGGAAGACAGCCAGTGCTGTGGCTTGAGCACCTTTGATCCCTTCGGGGTGGTTGTGGGTGACCATGGCTGTGGCTTTGGCTTCTTCCAATACGGTCTGGGAATCTGCAAAGGCCCAGCCGACCGGACTGACCCGCATGGCCGCCCCATTGCCCCAGCTGAAATAGGGCCGGGGCATCGGGCTTTGCAGCCAATGCCGAAAACGGCCGCCATACCCGGCGTGGGGGTAGCGGCGCCCCCAGCTTTGCAATGTCAATGCATTGGGCAGCCCGTAAAGGATGGCTTCGGCCACAGCCACAGTCAGGACCGTATCGTCCGTATAGTGGTTGTGAGCAGTGAAAAGGGGAAAGGATTTCGATTTGTGAGGGTGGCCCTCAAATATGGATCCGATGATATCACCGGCAATGGCTCCGAGCATACGCAGTCTCCTGTCTCCAGTGGCGAAAAAAACAGGTTGCAGTGATCATGGAAAAAATGTGGTCGCGACCGAGTATAGACGAATTGTGCGCTAAAATCCAGACGCAAAGTCGCAAAACCATGTTCACGGCTGATATCAGTTGTAAGAAAAAGAAAAATCAATAGCTTGAGATGACATTTTCCATGATACATGGAGCAAAATCACGTCTGCGGTGAACGATGTGCGGGCGAGAATATCAAGAGGCTTGCCAGGGTGGAGCCTGTGGGATGGGGCAATGGAATTCAAGTCGCGTTTGGAGGTGGAAAATGGAGTGCAGCGATGGTTTGCTGCAGGGCCTCCAATGGGGGCCAACGCCGCGGGCATTTTTGTCGGCGGGCCAAACGCTTTTGTAGGCAATAAACCCGGAGCGGCGAATGGGGAAAAGCGGAATTTTCCTGGAAAGAGAAGAGCTTGGATATGAATTTTGGGTGCCACAGCCCTGATATAGCGAAAAACGAGGAGAGAAAGGACACCATCCCCAGTCGGGTGGAGACGTCCCAACCCGTCAAGGACGGTGGGGCTCCTGCTTGGTATGGAATACCGCCCCAAGACCACTTCACACTGGCCTGGAATTGCCGTACAGACAGATGCAAGTGCAAAGCAACAAGGGCGACGGTGCTTCTTGTTCTGCTACGCTGGAGGCAATGCAAATGCCATCGATTCCTTGCCCTCGATACAGCCCTTTAGCCAAAGAGAGCTTCTATGCTCGATGACAGGAACGCTCTGTTTGAGGCCCTTTCCAGGCCAGATTCCTCCATTACCGAAGCAACGGTTCAATGTGTGCGGGAAGCCAGCGGATATTCGAAAGAAGAGCCCGATTCGTCTGCCATGCACTCCAATGTGAATGAGCACCTCTTGTATCTCAGCGAGGCCGTGCGCTCCGGGGAAGTCGAATTGTTCACTGAGTATATGCACTGGGCGCAATCGCTGGAGGCCGAAGGGGGGTACAGCCAACACTATCTGGAAACAGTGCTGCAATGCCTGCAGAAGGTGTTGGGCTACCACTTGCCCGAGAGCCAGGCCCGGTTTGTCGATCCGTTTCTGGACGCTGCGGTTGCCGCTTTGTATGACGACACGACTCCTCCGGCTTCGTATATTTCAGCCAAAAGCCCTCTGGCCGAACAAGCGCAGACCTATCTGGACGCGCTTTTGGCCGGAAAGCGCCATGACGCCTTGCAATTGATCCAGACGATGGCCCGCGGCGGGGCCCCGGTGCAGGATATCTATCTGGACGTCTTTCAGAGTGTGCAATACGAGATTGGGCGGCTGTGGCAGCTCAATCAGATCAGTGTCGCTCAGGAACATTTTTGTACGGCCGTGACCCAGATGGCCATGGCCCAACTCTATCCGTATATTTTCGCCACCCGTCGCGTCGGCCGGACCCTTGTGGCTTCCTGCGTCGGGGGAGAACTCCACGAACTCGGGCCTCGTATGGTAGCTGATTTTTTTGAAATGGCCGGGTGGGATACGTACTACCTCGGGGCGAACACCCCCAGTGCAAGCGTGATCCAGACCGTTTTGGACCAACGGGCTGATGTGGTCGGGATTTCAGTGACCATGACCTATTATGTGCATAAGGCCCAGGATCTCATTGCCGCCTTGCGAGACGAACTCGGGGACTCGGTCCGGATTCTGGTCGGAGGGTATCCCTTTGTGATTTCGACCACCCTGGCCCGAGACATCGGCGCAGACGGCTCGGCACAAAATGCTCAGGATGCGGTGCGGCTCGCCGAACACCTGGTCGCCTCCTAGCAGTTCGTCCCAGATCTCCCGTTATTGGGGTGTGACCACACTCTTTGCCGGGACTCCCAGTGCAATATCTATCCAGGATCTGACCCATGCCCTATTCCTGCCAGGGGGGATTGGCCCTGTTTTGTTCCCCCACCGGTTCCGTCCTGGAAGTCATCCGGGATGAAACTGGCCTGATGGACCATCTCGGATCGCAACCGCTGCTCTCGCGCATCATCTATAAGGATGACCGCCGTAAGCTGCTCAATTTTCTTCTTCGCGTCCGAAGCTATGGCAGCGCTTTTGATTGGGAGATAGCCGTGCGCTGCCAGGAGCAGGCGGTGCCCTTCTATTTCGCGGGAGTAGTGCATGAAGAAAAAATTCTCGTCGTCGCTTCTCATTCGCAGGACGGGGTTTATTCCCTCTACGAAGAGCTCATGCTCATCAATAATGAACAGGTCAATCAGCTCCGCCATGTCCTTAAAGAAAAAGCCGAACGGCTGTATGACACCGGTGACGAAGAGGACGGGTTGTGGAGTGATTTGACACAGATGAATAATGAACTCATCAATTTGCAGCGTGAACTGGCCAAAAAGAATGCGGCGTTGGAAGCGGCCAATACACGCATCAATGAGTTGTTGCGCACTGACCCGCTGACCGGTGTGGCCAACCGTCGCCATGTCGAGGACTTCCTTGGTCAGGCCGTGGCCCGCAGCGAGCGGCATGGTGTGCCTTTGTGCGTGGTCATGTGTGACCTGGACCGGTTCAAGGCAGTCAACGACACCTACGGCCACGCGGTTGGCGACCAGGCTCTGCAGGGATTTGCCTCGGTGTTACTGGAAAATTGCCGCACGGAAGATCTGGTGGGGCGGTTTGGCGGCGAAGAATTTCTGCTCGTGCTCCAGGATACGACCTTAGAAGCGGGCGGCTGCCTGGCCGACCGGATGCGGCAGAAGGTTGCCACAGCTGTGCTGGTTGCTGAAGGGGTGCAGCAAACAGCAAGTTTCGGTGTGGCCGCCTACCGTGCAGGAGAAGGGTCTGAATCGGTAATCCAACGCGCAGACAAAGCGATGTATGCGGCCAAGAACAAGGGCAGAGACAGAGTGGTTCTGGAAAATGAGACCCAGCCTGACTCCTCTCTGTCCCCATGCGCAGAGGAGCGTGGGAAGGGGGCTTGAATTCGGGATTTTACCGGTGTGTGATAAAAAAGGCTTGAGGACGCGTCCTCAAGCCTTTGTCGTCGGTGGTGCCCGGGGCCGGACTTGAACCGGCACGGAGCATTGCTCCAAGGGATTTTAAGTCCCTGGTGTCTACCAGATTCCACCACCCGGGCGAGAGGCGACACCATAGCCCCGGCCTGTCAAGGCGTCAATAGCTCGCCTGGGCTTCAGGGCCCAGGGACCTCCGTGTCACCCGCGGGCTGATTGCGTACTTCGCCATGCCGTTGTCGCCCAGGCTCTGGCCACGTGCCGGCTGACAAACGCGCCGACTCTTGCTATCCTCCCCAAAATGAACGGTTTACACCATCGACCCCGTTGTGTGGTTCTCGGATTGGACGGTCTACCGTTGTCTCTGGCCCAGCGGCTGAGCCGCCAAGGCGTGACTCCCAATCTGGCGACCCTGGCTCTGGATCCCCGGGCGGGGGAACTCCAGGCTGAGGCACCGGAACTCTCTCCTGTGAACTGGACCTCCTTCTCCACAGCCAGTGGCCCGGAAACTCACGGTATTTTCGGTTTTGTGGAAATGGACCGTCGTGACTACCGCTTACGGATGGTCAACGGCGACGATGTGCAGTCGCCGAGCGTCTTCCAGCGCTTGGGCGAGCAGGGGCTGACCAGCAAGGCCCTCAATCTGCCCAATACCTATCCGGCGCGGTCCTTTCCCGGCATGCTGGTGGCTGGTTTTGTGGCCCCGGAGTTGTCCCGGGCCGTCTTTCCCCGGGTCCTGGCCGGCCCCCTTCAGGACGCCGGATATATTTTGGAGGCCGACACCGTGCGCGGTAAGGCTGACCCGGATTTTTTGCTGGGCGCACTCCACCAGACCCTGGCCGGGCGGGAACGAGCCCTGGACCTGCTCTGGCCGGACCTGGCCTGGGATCTGTTCGTCTTTGTGCTCACCGAAACCGACCGGCTCGGCCATTTTCTGTTCGCCGCCCTGGACAATCCCGAAGATCCGCGCCACGAGGCCTGCTTGGATTTCATGCGCGAGTGGGACCGCTGTCTGGGCCGGTTCCTGGAGCGCTATGCAGCCCTGCCGGAACCCAAGCGGTTGCTCAGTCTGGCGGACCACGGCTTCACTTGCTTGAAAACGGAAGTGGATCTCAATGTCTGGCTTCAGCAGCGCGGCTATCTGCACCTGCAGGGCGTGCCGAGCGATGAATTGGACGCTTCGGTGATCGGCCCGGGCACCACAGCCTTCGCGCTTGACCCGGGCCGGATATATCTGCACAGCCGCGAGGCCTTTGCCCGTGGCACAGTCTCTCGCCGGGAACTGGACGGGATGCGTCACCGACTCCGCGACGAGTTGCTCCAATTGCGCTTTGACGGGCAGCCGGTGCTGGAGGATGTGCATCTGGGTGACGAACTCTACCCCCAAAGTCCGTTTTCCAATACGCCGGACCTTGTCTGCGAGGCGCGACCCGGGTATGAACTGAAGGCCAAATTTGATCGAACCGCTATTTTCGGCCACTTCGGGCGATACGGAACCCACACCAGAGGCGACGCCTTTTTGTACGACAGCGAAGGGGAGCGTCCCAGACGGGTCCGTGATGTCGGTCAGGCGGTCCTGGATTTTTTCCACCGCCCGCGGATCCTCACAGCCTCCTGAGGCGGGGGGTGTGTTTTTGTCGCGCCCTGCAGAGGACAGGGGGCACATGGCTCAGCAGCGAATCCCTTGCAGACCCGACGTGTCATGCAGGCGAAAGCAGAATCTTTGGCAGGGCTGTATTGAACGAACATCCGTGAGATCGTCCCGGATCGCAAAGGACAGCGGCGCAATGGGCGCACTGCATTGGACGACGGAGAAAGGAAGACCATGCTGCAACTTTTTGGGGCCCTAGGGGCCGGCACGATGCGCGGCTTGCAGCAGATGGGGCAGATGGCCCTGTTGCTGGGAAGCGCCTGCGGGTGGCTGCTCCGCCGTCCATTCAGGATCCGTCTTTTTTTCAAGCAGATGGAGTTTGTGGGGGTCCATTCCGGGTTCGTGGTTATCTTGACCGGCCTGTTTACAGGTATGGTCCTGGCCTTACAGACCTATTACGCGTTCCGGATGTTTTCTGCGGAGAGCCTGGTCGGAGCCACGGTGGCCCTGTCCATGACCCGGGAATTGGGCCCGGTGATCACCGCGTTGATGGTCACCGGCCGGGCGGGATCGGCCATGGCTGCGGAAATCGGGACCATGCGGGTCACCGAACAGGTCGATGCCCTGGAAGTCATGGCCATCAACCCTGTGCAGTACCTGGTTACCCCGCGCTTGCTGGCGGGGATGGTCATGTTGCCGCTTTTGACCGTGATCAGTGATTTCGTGGGCATAGCCGGTGGCTATCTGGTCGGGGTGAAGATGCTCGGCATCAACAGCAGCATGTTCATGAACAAGATCTACGATCTTCTGGAATTGTCCGATATCTACAACGGGCTGACCAAGGCCGTGGTCTTCGGCCTGATCCTGACCCTGGTCGGGTGCTATAAAGGATTTTACACTTCCGGCGGGGCCGAAGGGGTCGGCCGTTCCACGACCCAGGCCGTCGTTCTGGCTTCGGTGCTAATTCTCATGAGTGATTATATTTTGACCGCCTTGATGTTCTAGGTCAGGCAAAGGCCACGGAGCCGCTGTGCAAGAGTCCCAGAATCCTATCATAGAATTGCGCCAGGTCAGCAAACAGTTCGGCCAGCAACATGTCCTGAATGCGTTGGACCTGGCGGTGCCGCGCAACGAGGTCAGCGTGATCATCGGCCGTAGCGGCGGCGGCAAGTCGGTCCTGCTCAAGCATATCATCGGCTTGCTCAAGCCGGACAGCGGCGCTGTGTTTGTCGACGGGGAGGATATCGTGTCCCTGGGCAATCGCGGGTTGTCCCGGGTGCGCCGGAAATTCGGAATGCTTTTTCAGGAAGCCGCCCTGTTTGACTCCATGACCGTCTTTGAAAATGTGGCCTTCCCTCTGCGAGAGCACACGCGCAAAAGCCGTTCGGAAATCAAGGACATCGTCGAGGACAAACTGAGTTCGGTGGGTCTGAAAGGGATGGGCTACAAGATGCCCTCGGAGCTTTCCGGAGGGATGCGCAAGCGGGTCGGTCTGGCTCGGGCCATGGCCCTGGAGCCCCAGATTGTGCTGTTTGACGAGCCGACGTCCGGACTCGATCCGGTCATGTCCGCGGCCATCAATGAGCTTATCGTCCGGACCCAGGCAGAATTCGGGGCTACCTGCGTGGTTATCAGCCACGACATCCAGTCGACCATGGCCACGGCGCACAATGTGTTTATGCTCTACGAAGGGCGGATTGTGGCCTCTGGACCGCCAACATCCATCCGGGATCACAGCGATCCCATCGTCCAACAATTCATCCACGGCCGGGCCGAGGGGCCCATCCAGGTGACGTGAGCGAGGCAGGCATGAGCGTGTATAAAGGGGCAGAGATCAAGGTCGGCATTTTTGTGTGCATCGCGCTGGTGGCCCTCGGCTATATGTCCATGCAGGTCGGACAGGGCCTTTTCGTCGACAAGGACACCAAAAAAGTCAGTGTTTTTTTTGACAATGTTTCCGGCCTCAAGCAGGGAGCTCCAGTGGAAATCGCCGGGATTGAAGTCGGGCAGGTCCATTCCATCGGTCTGGCTGACGGCCGCGCCGAACTGACGCTGGCACTGGACAAGGGCATTGCTGTTCCGGTGGACGTCAAGGCGGTCATCCGAACGCGGGGCGTACTCGGGGATAAATTCGTCGAATTGCGCGGCGGTTCGCCGGAGATGCCGAATCTGGAGGAAGGGCAACGGATCACCCGTTCGTCGTCGCCCGCGGATCTGGACCAGCTGCTGCAGAAAGTGGGACAGATCGCTGAGGATATCAGCACCGTCAGTCAATCGGTGTCCAATGTGTTCGGCGGTGAGCAGGGCGAGGCCCAATTGCAGACCATCATGGACAACGTCCGGGAATTGACGGTGACCCTCAATGGTTTGGTCCAGCAGAATGCTGAAAGCGTCGAGCGCATTGTGGCCAACCTGGACGGGTTTACCGCGGATATGCGGGAAATGACCGCCCGGAACAAGGACCAGATCAACGATGCTGTTTCCGACCTGGGGGCGTTTGCCGCGAATATGCGGGAGATTACCGGAGAGAATAAAGACGGCATCCAGCGTATTGTGACCAACCTCGACCGGGCCTCCGGCAAATTGCAGACCACGATGCAGGCCATGCAGGATGTGCTGGGCAAGGTGGACGAGGGGCAAGGCACCTTGGGCACGATGGTCAACGACGAAGAGATGGCCTACGACCTGAAAAAGACAATGGCCTCCCTGGAATCGGTTTCGCGCAAAATCGACGAAGGACGCGGGACCCTGGGCAAGCTGGTCAACGACGACACCACCGGCAAAGAACTGGACAAGGCCCTGGAAGGGGTGAACACCTTTTTGGCCAAGCAGGAGCAGTTCAAGACTTCCGTGGACTTCACCTCCGAATACCTCGCCGACAGCGGAGATATGAAATCCTATCTCAATCTCAAGCTCCAGCCCACCGAGGACAAGTATTACCTGCTCTCCCTGGTCGACGATCCCAAGGGGCGCACGGAGACGACCTCTTTGGTCAGGCGGTATAAGAAAGATGGTGAACCCTGGAAGACCTATCGGGAAGAGGAGGAGGAAACCCAGGAGGACGGTCTGAAATTTTCGGCCCAGATGGCCAAGCGGTGGAACGATTGGGTCCTGCGCGGCGGGATCATCGAGTCGTCCGGTGGCCTCGGAGTCGACTACTACCTCTGGGACGACCGGATCCGGCTCTTTGCCGAGGCGTTCGACTTCGACGACGAGAATCCGCCGCACCTCAAAGCCGGGGGCAAGCTTTACTTCCTGAACAATTTCTACATCAGTGCCGGCATGGACGATTTTGCCAGTGACACGGGCGATGAGTCCTTTTTTACCGGCCTTGGACTGCGATTTTCCGACGACGATTTGAAATATATCCTGGGCAAGACGCCGCTGCCGCAGCAATAGCGGGCGCTCTTGCGCCACCAACAGAGAAGATCCATGCGTATAGGTGTGTTGTCAGACACCCATTTGCACGAGCCCACAGAAGCGTTCGCGGCCTTTTTTGAACGCTTTCTGGCCCCGGCTGACGTCCTTGTCCATTGCGGTGACATTGCCGGACCGTCCATGCTGGCTTTTCTGGAAAGCCATGTTGCCTTGTATGCGGTCAGCGGCAATATGGACGTCCAACTCGGGGAACTGCCTCCGGTGCGCAATGTGGCCCTCGGCGGGAACCGGCGACTGGGAGTGGTCCACGGCCACAACCTTCCCGGTCGGGACATCCCTCGGGCGGTGACCACCTATTTTGGGGATGGGCCGCGTTTGATCTGCTTCGGGCACACCCATGAGCGGTACTGGGAGGCTTTGTCCGACGGGCGGTTTCTGCTCAATCCCGGCAGTGTGACCCGTCCCAGGGACGGTCGGCCGGGAGCGGCGCTCGTTGACTGGCCGGAGGACGGTCCGCCAGAGGTGCAGTGGGTGGAGAGCTGAGAAGAGAGTCGGCCGGGATGGGCGGTCCAGACTTGCATCCTGGCGCCAAAGGCAGTACATGGCCCATCTGGCACAAACGACAGCCGGGGCAGCAGCCCGGCTTTTGATAACGCAAGCAAAAGGAGCCGCAATGGCCAAAGAAGAAGCGATTGAGGTGATGGGGGAAGTCCTTGAGGCCCTTCCCAACGCCATGTTCAAAGTCAAACTGGAAAACGGCCACGAGGTCCTGGGCCATATTTCCGGCAAGATGCGCAAGCACTATATCCGCATTCTGCCCGGCGACAAAGTCAAGGTCGAACTCTCCCCGTATGACCTGACCCGGGGACGGATTATTTTCCGCTACAAGTAAATTTTCCGGTCGCTCCTGGGCGGGGAAACGGCGCAACCTCACCCGGAGGGCCTGTCGGCGCGTCGCTGCTCTGCCCTGGACACTGCCCGGGGTATAGATCGGAAAGCGCCAGGTTGCGCGGTCACAAGCCCCCAGGTTTTCGGGGGCTTTCGTACTCCCGGTGCGGCGGGTACTGGAAACCGGCTAAAATTGGGAGAGGGCCGATTCGCTGGCGAAAAAGGTGTCGTGCTCCTCATCAAAGAGGGTGCCCAGCGGACCTTTGCGCTTTTTGGGGTTGAGCGCTGTGAGCACCAAGCGGTAGCCGAAGGTGATGTAGACCGGCCCGGGCTCCCCCATTTCTTCAGGGGCCAAGGTGAACGCAAACGGGATACCGCGGTCAAAGTCCAAGGACCGTGAGGTGTACAAGCGGATATCCTTGGCCAGGACTTCTCCTCCCTCATCGCTCAAATATCCGGCTATCCACAAATCCTCCATCCATTCTGCCCATTCGGGAACACTCTTGGCGAGCGGGAAGGCGTTTCCTGTGACCGTGATCCCTTCGGCGTTACGCTGTGAGACGTATTCGAAGCGGACATAGTCCATGACCAGTTCCTGCCGGGTCTCGGGCTTCCACTGACTCCGGTTGAGATGGCGCACGGTTTGTGCGGCGCATCCGGTGAGCAGGAAAAGTGCGATAAGTCCGCACATTCCCTGAAACAGAGCTTTTCCTTTTCTGGAATCCATAGCTTCTCCCCTTTTCCCTGTCTCCCGCCTTTGAAGGTCTCGCCGCCACCGGCGGCACGTACCCGGCTTGCAAACCGGCGCAGGATCTCGACCCCTGTTACACCTGCGGCGGGCCGTGGACAAGCATTTCGGCCAGCGTCATATCCACCCGCGGCAAGGTGGCGATCTTCCCGCCCAGAAGGCCTTTTTCTATGGCCACCAATTCCTGATACAGCGGAGTCCGGTCCAACACAGGGGTGAGGGGGGCCTCGGCCGTCAACTCCTGGCAACGCCAGCAGCCGGGGAAATGCTGGACCCGGCCGTTGGGGTATCGGAGGCGATTGGGGACGCCGTGGAGGCGGCAGATCATGAGCCGGTGGCGATACACGGCGCACCAGCCGTCCTCGTTCAGCGGGCACATGAGCCGGGGGCGTTCGTTGCGCGCCAAGGCCTCGCGGCTCTGTTCGACATATTCCCTGGCGCGTTCCAAAAATCTCGCCTGTTGTTCATCCGGGCAGGACCGGATGCCTTCCCAAAGATAGAGCCATTCCACATAGGTGTGGTGCTGGAAATAACTGGTGCAGCAATTGTCGGTGCATCCGGCGCAACGCAATCCAATCTGGCGCGCCTGGGCATCGTAGTGCTCTTCCATTTTTTGATACAGCGCGGCAAGTTTCTTGAATTGGCGCTGTTTAAATCCGCTCTGCGGGGCCTTCTTTTTGCCCATGCAGCCATTCCTCTATGGTTTGTACGCACGCGGCAATGGGGTGCGTATCTGTTGCGATGCAAAGGTCGCTCCAGGACTGGTACAGGTCTTGGCGCTCGCGGTAGAGGTCCTCCAGCGTCTGGCCCTCGGCAATAGCCAGCCCACGATGGGGATTTCTGGCTATGCGCTCGGCAATGGCTGGGAAACCGGCCGTCAAACCGATGATCGGGCCCAGGGCCTGGAGGGCGCGCATGGCCTCGGCTCGGTAGACGACACTTCCTCCCGTTGAAATGACGCAGTCTTCCAGGATAAGCCCCTGAACGCACTTCTTTTCCGCTTCGAGAAATCCCTCCAGCCCAAGAAGGTCTCGCAATTGTTGCAATTGGATACCCCACCAGGCCTCCAGAAGGTGATCGGTATCGACATGGGCCAAGCCCAATCGATGGGCCAGGGCCTTGCCGATCGTTGTCTTTCCCGAACCGGCCATGCCAATGAGAATGATGTTGGAGCCAGGCCTGCTGTCTGTCGCAGGCTGGGGGCGACTGGTGATATTTGAGGGCGTTTCAGTAGTGGTCATAGGGGTTGGGTATCCATGATTTTCTTCGCAGCCCGTTGAAAATTTCCCAATGGCTGCGTTGCGGCACAACGTTCAACCTCTTCCGTATGCCGAATACGCTACGACCTTGAACGTTTTTTGCGCCTTGCCCTTGAGATTTTTGAACGGGCTGCGAAATAGGAAGTTTTTTACCAGCTCATTGGCAGCCCGTTGAAAATCTCCCAATGGCAGCAAAGCGGCACAACGTTCAACCTCTTCCGTATGCCAACGGACCTGCCCATCAACTCTTTCTGCGCGCCGTCCTTCCGGCTTGCGGTTTTCTAAGGCCCGCCGCAGGGGGATGCTTGCCCCCTCCGGACTCGTGGTTCCGGGGGAAACAGAGTTTGCTCGTACCGCAAAACCTTGCGTCTCTACACGGTGCGATTGTCCCGCGGTCCGGTTTCCCCCTTCCGGCGGGCCAAAGAAAACCGGTCAGCTTCTCAGTAAACGCGCGCGAAAAGGGTTGCTGAGCAGTTCCTCTGAGTACGTTGTGCCGCATTGTATGCCAATCCACCTGCGGCCTTGAACGTTGTGTCGCCTTGCCCTTGAGATTTTTGAACGGGCTGCTGGGTACGGTGTCGCTCGCCATTGAAAAATGGAGAGAGGGCTGTTTTGTCCTGTTTTGCAAAACGCATCGACAAATTTGAGGAAGGCGTCGTTTCTTTTTGACAAAAAAGGAATATCTGTACAAAAGACTCGCGCGGCCGGTATGGTGTCGATGCGGTTTGGATCACCGTCTGTGGCGGAGATGAGCGGTTTCGCCTCCAAAGGATACTGGTTGGCATCTCCCTTGCTTTGTCTGGCGACGTCCCGTGCTTCAGCGGCCACGAAGGACGCCAATCGATCCCTCATCCCGGATCGCTTGGTATGTAGCTCAGACAGCTTTGCTGAGCAAGGGAACTCCCTGAAAGCGAAAGTGGCTTGCATGACAGGTGTATTTTTGTATACACCAACGGCAAAGACTGTTTGTGCTGGCCCAGTTTGATACAAGCCGGGACGGCTCTTCGGTCTGCGATGCATGTGCGGGGCGTTGGTGTGCGATTCGTCGCACGAGCCGGGGAACGCGACGCTTTTGGGGTTGTGGCAGGCGCTTTATGCGCCCTGTGTTTTATTCCTTATATATTCAGAGGAGGGGTTTATGGAGGCTATTCAGTCGTTTCTCGGGGCCATCAGCGGTTTTGTCTGGGGGCCGTACATGCTTATTCTTTTGGTCGGGACTGGGATTTATCTCACCTTTGGATCCCGGTTACAGACCATTCGAAAGGTCGGATACGGTTTTAAACTGCTGATGCAGGGGAAAGACAAGGCCAAGCAGCGTGGGGAAGGGGAGATCACGCCGTTTCAGGCCTTGATGACTTCGCTGTCGGCTACGATCGGAACCGGAAATATTGCCGGTGTGGCCACGGCGATTTTTCTTGGGGGGCCCGGCGCTGTTTTCTGGATGTGGATTACGGCCATTTTCGGCACCGCCACCAAATTCGGAGAGGCTGTTTTGGCGGTCAAATACCGCGAAACCATGCCTAACGGATCCTACGTCGGTGGTCCCATGTATTACATCAAAAATGGCATGGGGCCCAAGTGGCAATGGTTAGGCTTTTTGTTCGCCCTGTTTGCCGGCATCGCCGCTTTCGGCATCGGCAATACGGTCCAGTCCAACTCTGTGGCCCTGGCCGTGAACCAGTCTTTGTCCATCCCGACCTGGCTGACAGGTGTGGTTCTGGCCGGTCTTACCTTTGCGGTGGTTATCGGCGGGATTAAACGGATCGCGAATGTGGCTGAGCGGATCGTGCCGTTGATGGGCATTATTTATGTTCTCGGTGCCCTGGGTGTGGTCTTTGCCAATTTTACCGAGTTGCCGTCGGCCCTGGGCATGATCTTTTCGGATGCCTTTTCCGGTACTGCCGCGGCCGGTGGCTTTGCCGGCGCCGCAGTGGCCCAGGCCATGCGCTTTGGTGTCGCCCGCGGGGTGTTTTCCAATGAAGCAGGCCTCGGGAGCGCGCCCATGGCCCACGCCGCCGCCAGGACCACAGATCCTGTGCGCCAGGGCATTGTGGCCATGCTCAGTCCGTTTATCGACACCATCGTTGTGTGTACGCTGACAGCTCTGGTGATTATCATGACCGGGGCTTGGCAAAGCGGCGAGACCGGAGCCGAGCTTTCGGCGCTGGCCTTCAACCGTGGTCTGCCGGGGCCGGGCGACTTTGTGGTCACCTTTGGTCTGATCTTTTTCGCGTTTTCCACAATATTGTCCTGGTGTTATTATGGCGAGGTCTGTGTCGAGTACATTTTTGGCCTCAAAGGGGTCCAGCCCTACCGTTATTTGTATGTCCTGCTGGTGTTTATCGGGGCCGTGGCCAATCTGGATCTGGTCTGGACCTTCTCCGATGTGATGAACGGGCTTATGATTGTGCCCAACCTGATCGCCTTGTTGGTCCTCAGTCCGGTCATCTTCAAATTGTGTCAGCAGTATTTTGCCAACAATAAATAAGCGCACCGCCTTATAAAGGGCGATTGCCCGAGACGATGGTCCCAGCCGCCCTGGCGTTGCTTGCAACGCCAGGGCGGCTTTTTGTGGATGGCGTGTCGAGTTGGTCTGCGACGGGAGGTGGGCTGTTATTTACCGGGTTCTGAGATTGTGTCCTCTGCCTGCAAAAACTCGCTTGAAGGCATCGTAAGGCTCCTGCCTGCCGCGAATGGGGGTGCCGATAGAGCAGAGGGACGCTGCGCCGTTTACGAATTCGACCGTCTGGGCCTTTCAGTTCGAGCCCCCGGGGTATGCCTTGCCAGCAGGCAAAGCAACAGCTATATTTTTTGTTTGAGCAGACGCTAACCTCGAGGAGAGCGCATGACCCAAAGCGCCCATGACATAGTAGCTGATTACGCCCGCGAGGGGCTGGCGCTCAGGGAGCGTTTTTTTACCAGCAACGCGGAAGCGATCGCAGCGCTTGGATTGAATATAGCCGTTTGTCTGGCCAAAGGCGGCAAAATTTTGTTGTGCGGCAATGGCGGAAGTGCGGCGGACGCGCAGCATCTGGCAGCAGAATTCGTCAACCGGTTCCAGATCGAGCGACCGCCGCTGCCCGCTATTGCTTTGACCACGGACAGTTCCATTCTCACGGCCATCGGGAACGACAGCAGTTTTGACGAGGTCTTTGTTAAGCAAGTCAAGGCCCTGGGTCGTCCTGGAGATGTCCTGCTCGGGATTTCCACGTCGGGCAAGAGTGCCAATGTCAATGCGGCATTGGCCGCGGCCCGGGAAGGCCAATTGGGCACGGTGGGCTTAGCGGGCAAGGACGGCGGGGCGATGGCCGATCTCTGCGACACCTTGTTGGTCGTGGATCACGACAGCACGCCGCTGATTCAAGAAGTCCAGATCGCCGTGGGCCATATGGTCTGCCGACTGGTGGACTACTACCTGTTTGAGGCCGTGGTGGAATTGCAGCCGTATCTCGAATAATTTGTTTCGCATGGGGAGGGTCGCAGACACTCCTCAGGTGCGAGCAAGGCGGCAAGCCGTTGCCCGCGACCAAGGCGGCAGCGGCGTTTGATTTTTTGCCGTCGCTGCCCGGGATTGAGCGAAAACTGTGAGCCAGGACGTTTCACAGCACTCAGCCGCGACCGGGAAAGACCGGTCCCGGTTTTTCCTGCCAAGTGCGGGAGCCAGAAAGGAGAATATGTATGCCTATTTATGAATATTGTTGTCGCAAATGCGGAGCGCAATTTGAAGAACTGGTTTTCGGGGCCAATGCGGTGATCAACTGCCCGCAATGCGGCACCGACCAGACCGAAAAACTGATGTCCAGTTGCCGGGCCAAGTTCGGAGGCGGTGGGAGTGATGACGGTCCGGGGCAGGCCTCGCTCCCATCCTCTGGCGGCGGCTGTGCCGGGTGTTCCGGCGGCAGCTGCTCGACGTGCGGCTAATTTGGTCACCACGTTTGGGTGACACTGGGCCTCTTGATTTGAGGCGCTTTGGAGTCTGGAAAGGGGGGCAGCCCCGCAACGACTCGTACCCAGCGTTTTTGTCCGCAGTGCGGCAGACGCGAATCGATTTGCAAAGGAGGGAGAGTGCGAAGCCTGACAATCGCCACACGGGGCAGTAAATTGGCGCTCTGGCAAGCCAATCACATCAAGGGCCGCCTGGAAGAAAGATACCCCGGTATTGAAGTTCACCTCGAGGTTATCAAGACCCAGGGCGACAAGATCCTGGACGTGCCGTTGGCCAAAATCGGCGGCAAGGCCTTGTTCGTCAAAGAGATTGAAGAGGCCATGCTCGATGGGCGGGCTGATCTTGCCGTGCATTCCATGAAGGATGTCCCAGCTGAATTGCCCGAGGGATTGACCCTGGGAGTCATTCCCCAACGCGAGGACTACACCGACTGCCTTTTGAGCCAGCACTACACGACTCTGGAAGAGATACCTGAGGGCGCGACCATCGGGACCAGCAGTCTACGCCGCAAGACCCAATTGCTGCGTCTGCGTCCGGACCTGGTGATCCAGGACCTGCGTGGCAATCTCGATACCCGCATCCGTAAGCTGGAAGAGGGGATGTTTGACGCCATTGTCGTGGCCTCGGCCGGTTTGCGCCGGTTGCAGACAGGGGCCAGGTACATGACCGAACTGGCGCCGCCGCAATTCCTTCCCGCCGTGGGACAGGGGGCGCTGGGCATCGAATATCCTGAAGACCGCAAGGATCTCGAGGAAATGCTCGGGTTTCTGGACCACCCCCCGACCCGTTTTTGCGTCTTGACCGAACGCGCCTTTCTCCACCGCCTTGAAGGCGGTTGCCAGGTACCCATCGGGGGGCACGCCGTCATGAGTGAATCGAACAAGCTCCACCTCGATTGTTTTGTGGCCGACCTGCACGGTCAGCAATGCCTGCGCCGGGAGGGCGAGGCCAAACCCAAAGACGGCGTAGCCTTGGGGCAGCGATTGGCGGACGACATCCTGGCCTCCGGCGGAGCTGAGATTCTGCGGGAAATTTACGCCTGCGATGACGAGTAGCGTTCGGCAGCTGCTCGGTCCTGCCGCACCCGCGTCCGTGGACGTCGGGGGAGGCTAGATTACCTTGGCCAGGGTCCAGCCGGCTTGCGTGGAGACCGTTTCCTCAGCTGGAGGTTGCCAATCCCCCAATGAGCAGACAGCTGCAATACGTTCAAACTCGGACGCAGGAATACATGCGTTGCGACCGTGAACTTGTTGCGCCGTCCCTTGGGGTTTTTTGAACGACCTGCGGTGTACGGAATGTTTCAACAGTCAGTTCGCCCATCCCGGAACGCACTCTGCGGCCAACTTATCGTGACAAGTGACATCCTGTTTGCATGAAGCGTATGCCCCAAGATCTTCTTCCCCCACGGGTTTTTCTGGCCGGTGTTGATGCGCATCAGCGCATTGAGGATGTTCTGCGCGAGGTGGGTCCACAGTGGCGGGAGGACCTCACGCATTGGGGACCGTGGCAGGAAGCAGACCCGATCTCCGGTATTCCCGGCCTGTGTTTTGCCGCGGCCAAGCCGGTTGCCAGCCCGGTGGTCGTGGTGCCGCGGTGTGCTTCAAGTCTCGATCTTCTCTCCCGTGCAACTGCCGTGTTGCCCCCCTGGGGAAGTGTCCTGGCTGTGCACCAGTCAGCCGGTCGCGGCCAACTCCGGCGGCGATGGTGGTCCCAGGCCGGCAATATCCTGGCCGCTGTGCGCTGGCCGCAGCCGCCTGCTGCTGTAGAACCGCTTCTGCCTTTGATGATCGGCCTGAGTCTGGCGGGCGCCTTTCGAGAACTCGGTGTCGCGCTTGCAATCAAATGGCCCAATGATCTGGTCTGGCAAGGTCGCAAGGTGGGGGGGGTGCTTGTCGAGGAGCGCTCGGACTGCCTTGCAGCGGGTATCGGGATCAATCTGGTCCAGGCCCCTGATGCTTCCATGCTGCGCGATCCGTGGGCGTATCCAGCGACGAGTCTGGCGGCTCTCGGCCGGTATTTCAGGCCGCTGACGCTCTGGCAGGACCTTGTGAATCGGGCACAGAATTGGTACATGAAGGATTTATGCGAGCAGACGTCTTCGGATCTGGTGGCGCTGCTGCACACCTTTTTGGCCGGGTGGCGTGAGCAGGTGCGCGTTCTTCCCACAGGTCAATCTCCGTTTACCGGCGTACTGAGCGGTATCGCTCCCGACGGTGCGCTGCGCATCACCACCGCCTCAGGTGTAGCGACCCTCTCCAGCGGGAGCTATACATTGTTTCCCACCACTGATTGACGAGCGTGGCCCGAGAGATTGCGGTCCATCAGGCGAACCGTCACGTTCGGAGCGCAAACGAGGTATGAATGCAGGAAAAATCTTTTGAGCAGGTATTAGAAGAATTGCGCGGCCAGCCGATTCTGGTGGCCAACCGCGGCATTCCGGCACGCCGGATCGCCCGCTCGATCCGGGAAGTCTTCAAGGGCGTTCCGATCATGACGGCCACAGAGGTCGACAAAACCGCCCCATTTACCACCGGCGCCCAGGAATTGCTCTTGCTGGGGTCAAGCCCGCAGGCCTATCTGGATGTGGATTTGATTATCCGCCGGGCCAAGGCGCGCGGGGTCAAAGCGATCCACCCCGGCTGGGGGTTCGCCTCTGAAGATGAGGCCTTCCCGGAAAAATGCCGAGCCGCTGGCCTGGTGTTTATCGGTCCGCCTTCCAGACCGATGCATATCCTGGGCAACAAGGTCCAGGTCCGCAATCTGGCCAAAGAGCACGGGGTCCCTGTCGTTCCGGGGTCTGACGGTGCGGTGAGCATTGACGAGGCCCGCCGGATTGCCGAGGACATCGATTTTCCGATCATGCTCAAGGCTGAAGGGGGCGGCGGAGGGCGCGGCATTTACGAAGTCTACCAGCAAAGCGAACTCGAACGCGCCTTTGCCAAAGCCTCCTCCCTGGCCCAAGCCTCCTTTGGCAACCCCCGCCTGTATGTCGAAAAGCTCCTGACCTCGATCCGGCACATCGAAATCCAGGTCATCGCCGACCAGCACGGGAATGTCTTCGCCTTTGACGAACGCGACTGCACCGTTCAGCGCAATCACCAGAAGCTCGTCGAGATCACGCCCTCGCCCTGGCCGGTGATGACTGAGGAGTTGCGCGAACGGCTCAAGGAGTACTCCCGTCGCCTGGTCAGCGCTGTGGGCTACCATTCCCTGGCCACCGTCGAATTCCTGGTGGACATGGAGGGCAATCCCTACCTGATCGAGGTCAATACCCGGCTTCAGGTGGAGCACGGCATCACCGAGTGCCGCTATGGCATCGACTTGGTCGAGGAACAGATAGCGGTGGCTTTTGGCGCCAAACTCCGTCTGGACGATGCCAAGCCTTGTCCCGGGAACCACGCCTTGCAGGTGCGCATCAACTGCGAAGACCCGCAGGACGGTTTCGCGCCCAATGCCGGGCGCATCACCCGCTACCTCTCTCCAGGCGGACAGGGGGTCCGTGTGGATTCCTGTCTTGCCGCCGGGTATGAATTCCCTTCCCAGTACGATTCGGCAGCCTCCCTGCTCATCGCCTACGGCCGGGACTGGAGCAAGGTCCTCGGGGTCATGGAGCGGGCTCTGAGCGAATATGTTATTTCCGGGGTCAAAACGACCATTTCCTTTCACCAGCGGATTATTGCCAATCCGCAATTCCGGTCCGGCGATTACGATACGACCTTTGTGGGCAAGACGCCGCAATTGCTCGAATACGTCAGCAAGGAGGCGGAAGCGCAGCGTCTGGGCCGACTGGTTTGCGAAATTTCGGCCTACGGCCACAATCCCTTTGTCCAACTCGGGGAATACCGGGGCCGTTCGGACAAGCGCCTCGGTGCCCTTGACGTGGTCCAGCCGGAGGTCGATTTCGACGCCATCGAATCGCCGTATCCCCGGGGAGACCGTCAGGCCTTGCTCGATTATGTCCGGGATACTGAGCATGTCCATTTCACGGACACCACGACCAGGGACATCACCCAGTCCAACAGTGGCAACCGGTTCCGCCTGGCCGAGGACCGGCTCATCGGCCCCTATCTGGACAATTGCGGATTCTTCTCCTTGGAAAACGGTGGCGGGGCCCACTTCCACGTGGCCATGCTGGCGAACATGACCTATCCCTTCACCGAAGCCAGGGAATGGAACGAGTTCGCTCCCAAGACCCCGAAGCAGATCCTGATCCGGTCGACCAACGTTCTGGGCTACAAGCCCCAGCCCAAAAATCTGATGCAGCGCACCGGGGAGATGATCTGCGAGCATTACGATATCATCCGCTGTTTTGATTTTCTGAACCATATCGAGAATATGCGGCCCTTTGCCGAAGTGGCGGCCAATACCCGGGGCAATGTTTTTGAACCAGCCTTGTCGTTGTCCTGGACCAAGGGGTTTGATGTCGACCATTACATGCAGGCCACCGAGGCCGTGGTCCGGCTCATGGCCGATGTGACTGGCAAGGATCCCAGGCAGGCCACGCGGGTCTTCTCCCTCGGACTCAAGGATATGGCCGGGGTCTGCCCGCCGCGCTTTATCCGCGAACTGGTGCGGCGCATCCGAAGCACCTATCCCGAACTCGTGGTCCACTACCACCGGCACTACACCGATGGATTGTTTGTGCCGGCAGTCGGCGCTGCTGCCGAAGCCGGAGCCCATATCGTGGATACGGCCATTGGCGCCACCGTGCGCTGGTACGGCCAGGGCGAGGTGCTTTCCACGGCGGCTTATATTGAGGACGAGATCGGTCGTGCGACCAATCTGAACAAGGACATGATCCGCGATTGCAATTTCGTCGCCAAGCAGATCATGCCCTATTACGACCGGTATACCGCCCCCTACTTCCAGGGGATCGACTACGATGTCGTGGAGCACGGTATGCCCGGGGGCGCGACCTCCTCTTCCCAGGAAGGGGCCATGAAGCAGGGGTATATCCATCTTTTGCCCTATATGCTCCGCTTTTTGGCCGGGACCCGGAAGATTGTGCGTTACCACGATGTGACCCCCGGCTCCCAGATTACCTGGAACACGGCGTTTCTGGCCGTGACCGGGGCCTTTAAGCGCGACGGGGAAAAGGGGGTGCAGCGGCTGCTGCGCATCCTGGAATCGGTGGTGACCACCCCTGAGGATTCCTTGTCTGAAGCCCTGCGCAAAGCGCGCCTCGAACTCTATCAGGACAGCAACGACGCCTTTCGGCAATTGTTGCTGGGCCGTTACGGCAAATTGCCACTGGGGTTTCCCCCCGACTGGGTCTACGAATCCGCCTTTGGCAAGGAATACACCACAGCCCTGGAGAAGCGCACCGAGGAGTCGCCCTTGACCTATTTGCAGGACATGGACCTCGACAAGGAGCGCGAGGCCCTGCACAAGGCCATCGGCCGCGAGCCAAGCCAGGAAGAGGTGGTCATGTATTGCAATCACCCGGGCGATGCCTTGAAAACCATTGATTTCCGTCACCAATACGGCGACCCGAATCAATTGCCCCTGCATGCCTGGTTTGAAGGGCTCCAGGACGGTGAGGAGATCTATTTCAACGACCGCCACGGCAAACCCCACCATCTGCTTGTCCGGGACGTTACCGACCCCGATGAAAGCGGCGTGAGTGTTGTCCGCTATGCCCTGGATTCAGAATCCTTCACCCTTCCGGTGCAGGTTGCTGAACCCTCCGGCAAAAGCAACACTGATGTGGAGCGGGCTGATCCCAACGACCCCTATCAGGTCGCTGCCCCGAGCAACGGCGATCTTTGGGTCATGCACGTCCAACCTGGCGAACAGGTGCGCAAGGGTGAAGAGCTCTTCAACATCTCGATTATGAAGCAGGAAAAGGCTGTTGTGGCACCCATTGACGGTATCGTGGAGCGGGTGGTCAAGACAGCGGACTACATGGACGACAAAAAGATGGTACCGGTCAAGGAAGGGGAACTCCTGGTGGTTCTGGCTCCGCCTAAGCGGACCTGCCTGGAATGCGGCGAGCCTTTCCCCAAAGAAAACTGCACCTTCTGCCCTTCGTGCGGAACGCGGTGCGCCAGCTAACCCAAGACACAGCACGGCAGCCAGGCTGCAGCAGGACTCGAGGAAGGAGACGAGCATGGCCGAAAAAGACGAGAAGCAAGCACAACCGAAGAAAAAACAGGGCGGGAGCGGGAAGGATCCTGTGAAGGAAAAGCTCATCCTGACCGGAGCCGATATCGTGCATATCGGTGAAGAGGCCGAACTCCTCGTTGGAGGCAAGAATTATAACACTGCGATTATCAGTGAGCTGGAAGATGTCCGGGCCCCGCAATTTCGGGCCATTTCAGCCAAAGCATTCCACAAGCATCTAGACGAAAGCAAAGTCAACGCCACGCTCGTGCGCTCCATCGTCAATCAGGAATACGATCAGACCGATTGGAGCGACCATGAAATCAATAAAGATCCTGATTTTTTGAAGAAATTCGTTCGCAACGTTGCCGAGAAGGTCCGGGAGGCCCAATCGAAGCCCGCGGGCAGCAGCCTGATCCAGTTGCGCAAGTTCATCAATAATGTCGTTGAAGGGTTCGCGACCTCCCCGGAAGGTATCGACCAACTCCGTAAACGTTCCATCCTGGTCCAGGTCGCCATTTTGTCCGTGAAACTGCCCGACGAGGTGCACGCGGCCGTGGCCCAGGCTTACCGGGACATCTGCAAGGAAGCCGGATTGGAAAACGTGCCTGTGGCAGTGCGTTCCTCTGCGGCCGGAGAGGACAGCCGGAAAAAAGCCTTTGCCGGACTCCAGGACACCTATCTGAATATTGTCGACGCCGAGCATTGTGTCGAAGCCTACCATTGGGACTGCGCTTCAGCCTATAACCTGCGCAGCATGACCTACCGCCGTGAGGCCATCCTCGACGCCGTGAACCAGGCGGAGCGCACCGGAGACGACTCCATCGCTACCCAGGCCAAGGAGGAGTGGGCCATTGAAAACACCTCCTTGTCCGTGTGCATCATGCGCATGATCAACCCGGTCATCTCCGGGACCGCCTTCAGCGCAGACACCGCCACGGGATGCCGGGGGACCGACCGCAACGATCTCGTTTCCATGGATGCCAGTTATGGCCTTGGCGAGGCCGTGGTCGGGGGGATGGTCACCCCGGATAAATTCTATGTCTTTCAGCGCGACGGCGCCTCGGAAGTCGTGGTCCGCTATATGGGCTGTAAGGACAAAAAGATTATCTATGATGAAGACAAGGGCGGCACCAAACTCGTTGAGGTCGCCGAGGACGAGGTCTACCGCTGGTCGTTGTCCCTGGCCCAGGCCGAGGAGGTCGCCCACGGGGTCCGGGCCATCAGCCGAGCCTACGACGACATGATCATGGATACGGAATTTTGTATCGATAAGTGGGACCGGCTGTGGTTCGTCCAGGCCCGACCTGAGACACGCTGGAACGAAGAATTTGAAAAGCATCCCCACACCATCTATATGCGCCGCCTTGAGGTCGATCCCCAGGCGCTGAACAATGCCGAAGTCGTGATTACCGGCAATGGGGCTTCCCGCGGCGCCGGACAGGGCACGGTCCGCTTCCTGCGTTCTGCCCTGGAACTGAACAAGATCCAGCCCGGCGATATCCTGGCCGCGGAACGCACCGATCCGGATATGGTGCCGGGAATGCGCATCGCCTCGGCCATTTTGGCCGATGCAGGAGGCGATACCAGCCACGCGGCCATCACTTCCCGTGAACTGGGCATCCCTGCCGTGATCGGCATCAAACGTCTGGAGATCCTGCGCGCCCTGGACGGGCGGGAAGTCACTGTCGACGGCTCCCGCGGACAAGCCTACCGCGGCAAGATGCCCCTGATCGAAGTTGGCGGCGAAATCGACGTCAGCCAGTTGCCGCAGACCAAGACCAAGGTCGGGCTGATCCTTGCCGATGTGGGACAGGCCCTCTTTCTGTCCCGGCTGCGTGAATCCAAGGATTTCGAAGTCGGCCTGCTGCGGGCCGAATTCATGCTCGGCAATATTGGTGTCCACCCTCTGGCCCTGGAAGCCTACGATAACGGCACCCTGGGCAATGTCGTCGATACCCGGCTTGAAGAACTCGAGGGACAGCTGACCAAGATCCTCAAGGACCAATTGGCCAGCGGCGTTTTGAGTTTCGAGCTCAAGCTGCGCAATTATGTGGGGATCATCACCGGCCTGGCCGAACAGATGGACCGCCTCAGTGAAAACGACGGCGCTCGCGGCACGGAAGAGGTCCTGGCCGTGCACCGGCAGATGCGCGAGTTGGACAAGCAACTCGATCAGCACCTGGAATGGGCCACCCAGCGCATGGACACCCTGAAGACCTCCACGGATCTGCGAGAGCATGTGGCGGTGATCATGGGCTATACGGATCAGCTGCTCCATCTGGCGGGCAATGATCCGGAAACCAAGCGCAAGCGCGAAGAGATCAACGAACGGATCGAATCCCAGGTCCGCAGGGTCCAGGATAATCCGCACGTCCAGCAGACCTTGGAGCGTATCGGCAATATGCGGAGGGACATGGCCCAGAAGGTTGGCCTTTTGCAACAGATGGAGGATGTGCGGCATCTCCAGGAAAACATCCGGGAGATCCTGCGTTCTCGTGGCTACCGCACCGGCAAAGAACTCTACGTCCAGACCCTGTCCCAGGGGCTGGCCCTGTTCGCCATGGCCTTTTACGGCCGGGAGATTATCTACCGGACCACGGACTATAAGACCAACGAATACCGCAACCTTCTCGGCGGGACGCTGTTCGAGGGACATGAGGACAACCCCATGATCGGCTACCGCGGTGTGTCCCGCAACCTCCACGATTGGGAACTGGAGGCCTTCAAGCTGGCCCGCGGCGTGTTCGGCGGCCGGAATCTGAATCTGATGCTGCCCTTTGTGCGGACCCTGGAAGAGGCCCGGTCCATGCGCCGCTACATGAGCGACGTGCACAACCTGCGTTCCGGACAGGACGACCTGAAGGTCATTCTCATGTCCGAGATCCCGAGTAATGCGGTCCTGGCCAAGCAGTTCATCGAGGAATTCGACGGATTCTCCATCGGATCCAATGACATGACGCAGCTGACCCTGGGCACGGACCGGGACAACGCCATGCTGCGCAATGTCTATGACGAGGAGGACCCGGCCGTTGTCTGGGCTATCCTGGTCACGGTCTTCACCGGGCAGAAATACGGCAAGAAGGTCGGCTTTTGCGGCCAGGGCGTCTCCAATTCCACCATTCTGCGCGGCTTGGTGTGTATCGCCGGTATCGTCTCCGCTTCAGTCGTGCCCGACACCTACCCGCAGACCAAGTACGATATTGCGGCTATTGAGAAGGAGGAACTCCGGGTACGTGATCTCGGCAGTTGGCTCAAAAAACAGCATCTCAATGAGCTCAAGCAAATGCTCCAGGACCACCACTATGGGCATATTCTGAAGAAAAACAGTACGGCAGAAGATCTGATGGAGTGGTACGAGGGCGAACTCGCCCGCTTGCACGAGCAGTTGCAGTCCGCCCTGGGGCAGAGCAAGGAAGGTTTTTACCGTCAGGAACTCGAACGGTTCCGGAGCACGTTCCACAAGCCGGTCATCTATGCCAATTGGGATTGGGACACTACGGTCAGCGATGCCCTGCATCAGGCCGGATTCGCCAATTTTGAAGAGCAGGAGGCCGCCCTGGACGAGCAGCGCAAGAAAACCTGGTAATACAGGTACCGATTCGAGCAACGCAAAAAGCCCGGAGAACAATCTCCGGGCTTTTTGCGTGTGACGTCAGGCTTGACCCCATTCGTTCAAGGGGAATCGTTCTGGCCGGGACAGGGGATGCCCCTGGTCAGGTATTGATCTTGGTTCCCTTGGCCGTGAACCCCTTGTGGACCATTTTGATGAACAATCCCTTATCGATACCTACAACCTGTCCACAGCGGCAGCAGACCTTGTCGCCGTCGGTCTCGTAGGAAAAGACCTTTGTAATGCGGTCTTTGTGGCAGCGCAAAAGTTCCCCTTGGCCGTATTTTCGGTATTTCCAGAGTTTTTGCCGGCATGCGGCACATTTGAGCGTGAGCATGGACTGGTTCAGGACTGTTCGCTGTCCGAAGGGGTTTCCTCAGGGAGGTGGACCTGGGGCAGGTTGATGTCTTTGTACAGGACCCACAAGGCCAGCAATTGTTTTACGCCCATATCGGCCATGCGCAATTGGTCCTCCTGCGACCCCTGCTCAGCCATTCGGCTCATGGTCATCATCCATTCCCGGGCCAGGCGGAATTCCTCGGAGATGCCGCGGAGGATGTCTTCGTAGCTCTGTGGGGATTGGGCGTACAAGGCGTCGAGGTGTTGGATCGTTTTGGTCACGTCCTGGAGGGAAATATCTTCAATTGCGGCCATGGGGCCTCCTTTGGGTGGTTTGGATGGTTAGACAGCGTTGCAGGGGATCATTTTCGCTTTTGATAAAGGCGGGCAGGATGGACCGCGGGGCCGCCTGCGAACGCAGATCCACCAACGGGGTGGCGCAGGAGTTCGAAGCAGGCTTCGCTCTTGCAGGCGGGACCGGCGCGAGGCGAAGGGGGGTCAGCCTTTTTTGCCGCCGAGCCGTGCTTCGCGGCGTTCATTGGCCTCACGCATCCGGCGCCGCTCGTCGTGGGTCTCTGGCTGGAGCGGGGGCACCCCGGTGGGGTGGCCCTCTTGATTCAGCGCCACGAAGGTCAAATAGGCCGAGGCGCAGTGGCGCAGATCCCCGGTAAAGAGGTCTTCAGTCTCCACCCGGACGCCGACTTCCAGAGAGCGTCGTCCGACCCCGTTCACACTGGCCTTGAGAATGAGCAATTCGCCAATCTTGGCCGGGATATGGAAATCCAGGCGGTCAATGGAAGCGGTTACGGCGTTGCCCCGCACATGGCGGATGGCCGCTACGCCGCCGGCGGTGTCGATGTGCTTCATGATGACGCCGCCGTGAATGGAACCGGCCGGGTTGGCGTCCTGGGGCAGCATGAGATGGCACATGGTCACGGCGCTTTCGGCAATAGTTTTCGGGCGCATAGCGGACTCCTCGTCGGGGGCGGAATGGGTCATAAACGGTCACAAGGGACATTGGCCAAGCGTTCTTCCCACAAGTCGTCGATCAGGGCCTGCATGGCCTGAGGGGAGAGGACAACGCCGCAATCCTTGCAGCGCAGGGAGACATGGCGTCAGTCTCGGATAAGGTCTACGGTTCCTCCGCAGTGGGGGCAGCAGGCCGCATCGTGTTGGGGTGGTGTATATGGTGTGCTGAACATGGCCGCAAAATAGGGAAAAGCGCGGGTGGATGCAAGGCGCCGGGGAAAAGAGCAAGCGGCCGCGTCACCTGAGGGTGACACGGCCGCTCACATCGTGCGTCAGCCGCGGTAAAGGCCGCTGCCGGTATCAGAGTTGTTTGTACCAGATGTTCATGCTTTCAAGTTTCCCGGCGATATTGGTGTTGTTGATCAGTGTTCCGCCGTAAGCGTACCCGGCCCGGGCAAAGGTGATGTTCATGCCGAAGGAAACGGCCCGGGCGATGGTGTAGGCTGTGAGCAGGCCGGCTTCGCGCATGGCCGTGTCCATATGATCGAGGAGAAATCCGGCCAGCCCCTTGCTCCGGTACTCGGGAAGGGTGGCGAAATCGGTCATTTCCACATTGCGGGCCGCGGCATCGATCTCAGACGAGGAAAGGGCCACTAAACGCTGCCCGTCGAAAACCCCGAAGTATCTGACATGGCTGTGCATGGTTTCCCTGATATAGGTGGGGTCGTGGATCGGGAAGGGATAGGAGTCGAATACCGTATCATAGAGTTGGGCCGCTTGGGCGGCGTGCTCTACACCGAGTTCCACCGCTGCAAGATCCGGCTGGGTCGCAGGGACAGGCCCATTCTGCTTGGCTTCAGCGGCTTCGAGGACCTCTTGCAGCCGGTGCTGGTCGGTGGCTATCCCTCGCCAGCTGGCCAGGAATTTTCCGAGAAAGACCGCTGTTTCCTGCCCTTCATAGAATCTAGGCACACGACCTTCTTCCAGGTATCCCTGCTCCAGAAAGCCGTCGCGAAAGCGCTCCGGAACCTTGGCAAAGATCTTTGAATAGCCGTGCTCTGCGGCGAGGTCGTCCAAATCAACGACGATCCCGGGGAAGTCCCCGGGATCGAGTTTCATCAAATAGATGCGGTCGTTCAATGGCCCGTGCTGGAGTCGGCTCTGGCCTTTGTATTCGAGCACATCAGTCGTCGCCATTGTCGTCCCTCCGCTCCAGCCGTTCCGTGTCCTGGGGCGTCAAACTGCAGGTCTCATCCCAGTCGGAAAGGAGTTTTTCAATACCGATCGCCCGGTACTCCTCAGCGTCGGAGAGTTTCAGGGTCAGATTGCAGTTGTCGCAATCCCGGTCGCAATAGGTGACCTGATAGCAATCCGGCTCTGTATAGGTGGTGATGACCCCTTCGTAGTTACGCAGGATGACCTTGTTCGTGCCCCAGGAGACGATGTAGTTGGGCATGACCGGGATCTTGCCGCCGCCGCCCGGGGCGTCAATGACGTAGGTCGGCACGGCAAACCCGCTGGTGTGCCCAATGAGGCTCTCGATGATCTCGATGCCCTTGCCCACCGGCGTGCGAAAGTGGGTCAACCCCTCGGAGAGATCGCATTGGTAGAGGTAATAGGGGCGAACCCGGTTCTGGACCAGCTTGTGGATCAGGGTCTTCATCAGGCGCGGGCAATCGTTGACCCCGGCCAGGAGAACGGTCTGGTTGCCCAAGGGGATGCCGGCGTCAGCGAGTTTGGCCAGTGCCTTTCGTGAGGACTGGGTCAATTCCCGAGGATGGTTGAAGTGGGTGTTCAGCCACAAGGGGTGGTGTTTTTTGAGGATGCTGACCAGATTGTCCGTGATTCTGTAAGGCAGGACCACCGGCATGCGGGATCCGATGCGGATGACCTCGACATGCTCAATGGAACGCAGCTGCCCCAGCAACCAGTCGATCTGATGGTCCGGGAGCATAAACGGGTCACCGCCGGAGAGCAGGACGTCCCGGACCTGCGGGGTATTCCGGATATAGTCCAGCCCGGCCTGGAGGTCGTCGCGACAGGGCACGAAATCCGAGTCGCCGACCTTGCGTTTCCGCGTACAATGGCGGCAATACATGGAACAGGTATTGCTGACATGAAAGAGGACCCGATCGGGGTATCTGTGCGTAATACCTGGAGCAGGGCTGTCTTCATCTTCGGAAAGAGGATCTTTCATGTCGTGAACGGCAATATCCAACTCATCGGGTAAGGGTATGGCCTGTTTGAAAACTGGATCATTTTCATAGTCTTCTGTATCTATGAGCGAAAGGTAATACGGGGTCACAGACATTGGAAATATTTCCATTGTCTTGGCGTATTGCTTCCGTTTTTCAGGATCAAATTCAATATCTAAAAGTTTTTCAACTGTCGCCAGGTCTGATATGGAATGCCGTAACTGCCATTTCCAGTCCGTCCAGTTTGATTTTGTAGCTGTTGGAGAGATTTTTTCTGCAATTTCTTGCTGTTGTTCGCTATAAATTTTCATCGCTACTCCTTGTCTTCTTTTTAAGGATACAACGAACAATATGTGCTTTTTGCGTTTGTGTCAAATTGGGATCAAAATTTGTGTTTTTCGTGTAAATAAAAAGAAATCGGCGTTTGCGGACCTCAGATTGGCCTTATCCTGAGTGAGCGGAGCTCAGTTTAGCTCACCGGCGCTCATCGCGACTCCTGAGGCTCGAGAGCGGGGTGGAGATTGTCTGTTCAGTCAATTTTTTTGCCAGTCGCTGCCAGGGGCTGGAGCAATTGGGCTTCAGCGAGTGCAAGGCTTGAAAGGACGGGGCGTGGGGTATAGGCCGGGGCTGGTATTGGGCAGCGTCTGGACGCGGTCCAATCCGGTGGTATGTCCAGGATGAGTGCAATCGGGAAAACGGGAACACCAAGGAGTCGATGTGGTGGGCTTGGCCGGGGCTATTGTGGCAGGGTTTTGTTTCGTCGTGCTGATAAGTTATGGCTTGTGGGGTTGGTTCTATTGGCAGGAAGAGGGGACAGGTTCCCAGTCTTTCTGGCGGGTTTTCGGCTGGGGGGCGGTCAGTGCCCTGGTCGCCTGGCTCTTGACGCTGTTCACCTATCCCTTCGGGATGGTGGGATGGGGGTGCCGGGGACGGATTTCAGGCCAGGGGGAACACCCCGTCCTTGTGCTGATTCATGGCGTCTATCACAACAAGATGGCGTGGTGGCTTTTCCGTTTCTGGCTCAAGCGGGCCGGGTATAGCGAGGTGATAACCTGGTCCTATGGGAGTTGGAATCGGGATTTTTGGACCTTGAGCCGGGCCCTGGCCACGGATTTGCGGCAGATCGGCCGCCAGGCAGGCGGGCGGCAGCTCATCTGTCTGGGCCATAGCATGGGCGGGCTGCTGGTTCGGGCGGCCCTGGCGCAGCCGGACAACAGGGACCCAGAGGCGGTGAAGCTGGCAGGCGTGGTGACGCTGGGGACGCCGCACCAAGGTAGCAAATTGGCCTCACTGGGCTGGGGCGGGCTGGCCCGCAGCCTCTCCTTCCGGGGGCGATTGATCGCTCAGCTGGAGGCATTGGAGCACCAGAGTCCCTCCCGGTTGGGACGGGCCGTGGCCCTGGTCTCCCCGGCGGACAATATGGTCGTGCCTTCCACAGGGCTCCTTCCTGCAGTCGGGCAATGGGAGGTGCGCTGGACCCGCCCTGTAAGTCATATCGCCATGCTCTACAGTCCGAGTGTTTTCAGGCAGGTGCGAGGGGTCCTCGACGATCTCAACGGTGTATAGGGGCATGACACTCGGCCAGTGTCGAGAGTGCAAGGGGGCAAGAGAAGCCCCGGGCTGCATCTGACCGCCTACCTTACTGGGATTCCAGGTCGAACTGGTTGCTGCGCAGCATGACCAGCGTGCATCCGATAACCACCGGGATGCCAGCGGACTGAAACGCTTTTTGGGCCTCCTCGGATTCGGTTCCCGGGTTGAGGATAATCCGTCTGGGCGCCAGGGTGGTGATTTGCGCGACGAGGGGGGTGAGCCGCGCCGGGCCGACATAGACGGTCAATGTATCCACCTCGCCCTCAACTTCGGCTAGGGAGGTCCGAACCGGGCAGCCCTCGATGGCCGTTTCCCGGGGGTGGATGGGGATCACTTCATGCCCGTATTCCTTGAGCATGCGCACGGCCTGGTTGGAATAGCGGTTGGTTTTGGGACTGGCGCCGAGAACAACGACTCGTTGAGAGTGGGACATTGCTGGAGTTCCTTTGGTTTGCACAGCCGGTTCAACAATTGCTCCATGGCAGGTAGCGGCATTGGCTTCCTGACGCAGGTGGATATCAGCCCGTGGCGAGTATGGGGCAAAGACTTGCAGATTCGTGGGGCCGCCATTTCCAATGCCCAAAAGAGGTCCTGGACGGGCTGGTTACGGATCCTGCTTGGCCTTTTCCTGCTGCTGCCGGTCACGTAGGACATAGTATTGCAGGACAAGCCGGCGTTGGTTGAGCCCCGTGTTCTTGGCGTAGAAGAACAAGATGGCCGCAAAACCGAGCAGTGAGCCGAAAAAAGCCAGTGCCGGCAAACCTTTGGCAATGAAAAGCATGCGCACTGCCAAGATGAGGGCAAGAATAAGTGCGCACAGTCCGATACTGTAGAGGACCATGACCAGGGTGCTTTCTCTGGGAAATCGGGAACGGGGACGAGCCATAGGATGTTCTCGTTTCTGGTTCGGGTTCGTGGGACAAGGCGCAGGGTTTGGTGAGCTGTTCCTGACCTCAGCAGGGTGCTCCCAACAGACCGAGCGAGCCGGAACGGTGAGGGCCCCTTTCGCTCAAGCCTGGGTCACGTCCGCCTGGGCGTGGGGATCAAAGGGGTTCAAACGAACAGCCAGGGAAAACAGATAGGGGTATTCCTGCTGGAGATGGGCCATGTAGTCTATCCATTGCGCCGCCAGCTGGCGGTAGACCCGTTGCAGGTCTCCGGCCAAATGGTTCAGATCGGTTGCGGGCGCCCCGGCCAGTTCCTCCCGGTGGGCGAGTTCGTCTTTGAGATGAAAGACCGCCCAGACGAGATCCGTCAATTGTTCATGCTCGATGAGATTGGGGTTTTCCAGCAATCGCAGCAGAAAACCGGTGTGTTCCAGAAGTACACGACGTGTTTGTTCCAGGTTGGAGGCCTCAGGAGTCAGAGCAAAATCGTAAGCAGCCAGACGGGCTTTAGCGATTTGGAAATCTTGGGCCTGCCATGTCTGGTCGACAAGGAGTTCAGCGCGTAAAGGGGCACTATGGTGGTCCATGGCCACACAGTGGCGTAAGAGGCTGGTCCCGATTTCGCTGAAAAATGTGCCGACCAGGATATTGAGCCGGCTGTGGCGCAGTTTCTTGTCCCGCCGGTTCAAGAGAGTGTCGGTGGCCGCAGAGACGACGCCCATGAAAGTCCCGACACCGGTGACCATCAGGCCGGCGGCGATCAATTTGCCCGTCGGAGAAGCGGGGTGGATATCGCCATAGCCCACGGTGGTCAAGGTGACAATGCAAAAATAGACCGCGTCGGCAAACTCCAGGTCCTCGGCAGCCATGAACCCGGCGATACTGGCCGCACTGACGGTTACGAGCAGCGCCAGGGAGAGTCGAAAACGGAGAGTGCTGTTGTCCATGGGCGGAGTTTATGTCCAGCCGTGCAGCGGGTCAAATCCGGCCGGCAACGGTGCAGGAGCAGAACCGGCTATGCATGCAATGCGCAGGGTCATGGCAGGAGCTGGCCTGGGCGCTTGGAGGGGGGCGGCCTGGTCCTGGAAGTGTTTCTTTGACTTAATATTCAGCGAGGTTTGGAGGCATAAAAAAAGGAGCGGCCAATCCGCTCCTTTTTATGGGGTAAGGTCATCAGGGGAAAGAGGAGGTTAGCCTCGCCGCCACATTTGCCGCGCAGCGTCATGGTCGCCGGCTTGGGCAAATGTACTGGCCATGGCCAAGAGATTGAGGAAATGGGTTAGGTGTTTCATACTGGTCTCCTTGGCAAATAGAGTGTGTGTGTCGTTGTACTTGTAGGTATCCAAGAAGCGTGCCAAGGCGACGGGGATGCAGCTGGCTCCCGGTTGGCGCGAGATTTGGCGGTTTTGGAGCGCGGGGAGGGCAGGCGGTGTTGTCTTTTGCAACTGTCCTGAGAGGGGCTTTTGGTCGCAAAGTCCGGGCGGTGGGCCCGGTTTGGGGTGTCTGTTGTTTTTTGCAACGCGTTGTTTTTTGCAACAGGGGTGGCCAGGAGGGGCTGCTCACTCAATCTTGCTCCTTTCCGCATTTCGGGTCGCCCAACGACTTGGGGAGTAGTTCGTATAAACGCGTGGTGAGGTGGTCCGCCAAGCAGCAGGCGGGGCCGGGAGAAGGTGCGTGGAGGCAATCTGTCTGGGATACGACGGGGCGGCCGATTCTCTGGAAGAGACCGTTTGGGCCTGGATTTGCCCAATTGGATCAGGAAGTCTCGTTCTGATTTTTGAGTTTGCGCCACAGGGTGGTGCGATCGATGCCTAAGACTTCGGCCGCTTTTTTCTTGTTGCCCCCGACAATACTCAGCACGTCCTCGATATATTGCCGTTCCAATTCCGCCAACGGCAGGAGATGGTCCCGGGTTTTGGTCTCGTATTGCAAGGCCCGGGGGCTCCTGAGGCGGCGGGGCAGATGGCGCCGTTCGAGGACCGGTCCGTCGCAGAGGACGATGGCCCGTTCGATGATGTTTTCCAGTTCACGCACATTGCCCGGAAATTGATAATGCTGGAGGATCTCGACAACTTCGTCCGAGAACCGTTCGATGGTTTTATTGAACTCCAGCGTGTATTTTTCCAGAAAGTAGCGGCAAAAAAGCGGGATGTCGTCGGCACGTTCCCGTAGCGGCGGGATGCGCAGGGTGAAGACGTTGAGGCGGTAATAAAGATCCTGGCGAAAGCCTCCGGCTTGAACGTCCTCCTGCAAGGGACGGTTGGTGGCGGCCAGCACCCGGGTGTCAACAGGGATCTCCCGGGTGCCTCCGATACGCATGATGCTTTTTTCCTGCAGCACGCGCAGGAGTTGGACCTGCATGGCCAGCGGCATGTCGCCGATTTCGTCCAAAAGCAAAGTTCCGCCGGCGAGGGCTTCGAAGACTCCCTTTTTAACCCGTTGGGCACCGGTGAAGGCCTCCTTTTCGTGTCCGAACAATTCGTTGCCGAGCAATTCCTCGTTCAGGGCCCCGCAGTTTACAGCCAAAAATTTTTGGTCGGCCCGCATACTCATATTGTGGATGGTCTTGGCCACCAATTCCTTGCCCGTACCGGTTTCCCCCAGGATGAGCACGTTACAGTCAAGCGGGGCCACCCGGGCGATTTCGCGCTTCAGGTTCTGCATCCGCGGGTTTTTGCCGATCAGGTTGGGCAGCGATTCCTTGTTACGGACCATGCTGCGCAATTCCTGGACCTCAAGGCGCAACAACCGTTTTTCCAGGGCATTGGAGGTCAGCAGCCGGACTTCATTGGGTTTATAGGGCTGGGCCATGTAATGGAACGCCCCTTTTTTCATGGAGGCCACCGCCCCCTCGACGTTGGGGGTGCTGGTGATCAGGATAACCTCGGTCAAGGGGGAGTGGCTCTTGATTTTTTCCAGGAGGTTGAGTTCCTGGTCCGGGGCCAGAGGGAGGCAGAGAATGACCAGGTCAAAGTCGCGACCGTCGAGATGCCGTTCCAGGCTTTCGAAGTCCCGGGTCGTGGTTACCGCATACCCGTCTTGCTCCAAAAGGGATTCGAGTTCCCTGTCGGTTGTTGCTTTTGCGCTAAGAAAAAGGATATGTATGCTTTGCATAAGGACCTTGTCCTCTTGGGCAATCGTCCCTCACGGTCTTGCGGGGGGACGGCGAGGGGGCGTTGGATTTTTCAAGCGCGTATGCCGACGATGTGCGGCAGTACCGGTGCGTCCAGAAGGAAGCAGTTGCTCGTGAACTCGGGTATTGAAAAGCGATTTGAACCGCCACCAAGGAGATGGAGATGGAACACGAGGAAATACAACAGATCTTTGAGAAGTTTTTCGAGAAGTACAGAAAACACGAAAGTGACGAGGACCCTAATTGGTCGGCCTATTGGACGGAGTTCACCGAGAAAGGAAAATTTGAAGTCCGCATGATCAAAGCGCCGGGGCGATTGACATTTTCTTTTTTCAATGACGACAGGAAACTCGCCGAGGTCGAAGGGTGGGACACCTTTTTCGACGCCAGCAAGTCTTTGGAGCAAGATGACTCAAACGGCTACGATGAAGCGCGTTTTTTTGCCGGCATGCAGGAGGCGGTCTCGTAAGGAACGTAGGGTTACGAGGTCGCGGAGCGCGGTGACGGAGCGGCCTCCTTCTCGACCGAGAACCGTTTTTCGTATTCTCCGCCCCAGCGGCACAATTGCCGCAAGACCGGCATGACGCTCTGGCCAAGCTCGGTCAAGGCGTATTCGACACGCGGCGGAACCTCGGCGTAGACCGTACGTTGAACCAGTCCGTCGGACTCCAATTCCCGCAATTGCTGGGTGAGCATCTTCTGGGTGATGCTGGGGATCGTGCGCCGGAGCTGATTGAAGCGCAAAACGGTTTCTGAGCCGAGATGCCAGAGCACGAGCGGTTTCCACTTGCCTCCGATGATCTGCAGGGCGAGTTCCACGGAGCAATAATAGGTCCGGCCCTGGCAGGATTTCAAGGCAGGCGGGTGGGCAGACGGAGCGGACATATCGGGGTCCTTTTCGTTTTAGACTGGAACTGCCCTTTGTTGCGGAGCATTCCGGAAGCGGCCTCCAGATCTGGAGCAGGGGGGATTGGCGTCCAAGACGTCAATATAGCCGAAAGGCGTTAGGTATGCAAAGCAGGGCACACCGCGTTGCTGGCGTGGGGTGGTGGGCGGGAAAGCTGGATCGCCCGGCTTTGGGAGCCTCGAATCTCTGCCGCGCCGCACGCGTGGTCCCGGAGCAAAGCGACACGAAGTGGTGGGAGCAGGTACGGGGCGTGATTGCTCCTGAGCCCAGGAGCCCCTTGGCCCAGGGTGCACGAGTCAATTGGGCGATGCTGGATCAGTGGCGATGGCGATGTGGCCCGTGGCGCCGTTCAAGCTCACCTGGGCGCCATCTGGAATGCGGGTCGTGGCCCGGTGCACTCCCACAACAGCGGGAATTCCCAATTCCCGGGCGACAATGGCGCAATGGCTGAGCAAGCCTCCCTCCTCGACAATCAACCCTTTGACCAGGCTCAACAGCGGCGTCCAGCCGGGATCGGTGTGCGCGGCAACGACGATGACTTCCCCCCTGAGCCTGACCTCACTCGGATCCTGGACGATCTGCGCGGTGCCCGAGGTTTGACCGGCGCTGGTCCCAATGCCTTGCAGCGATCCTTCCTGGATCATGAATTCCTCCTCAGCCCTCCCATCCGAGTAGTACACCGGGGCATATTCTGACTGCCTGTGGCGTTGAATGCGCTCTTCAGCCAGGCCAATCAATCGGTCTCGTTCTTCCGGGGAATGCACCAGTGTCTGCAATTCTTCCCGTGTGAGAAAGACAATATGCTCCCCCAGTCCTGTCTGTTTGCCAAGGCGCAGCAGGTGCCGGCGGAGCAAACAGAGATTTTTGTCCAGCACAAACCGGAGCTCCTCCCGTAAATCCAGAAAAGATCGGGTCGCGCGGAGAAGTATCCAGACAAATGGGCGCCAGAAAAGCGGTATCTGGCGCCACGCGTCGATGGAGGCCCGGGGAGCGTTCGTGCCGGAGCGCGGTTCTGCGCTCAAGGAGCGCAGAAATGCCAGAACCTGTCCCGGATCTTCCTCCCAGCGGGGCACGGTCAATGTCCGGTGGGGACTGCGACACCCATAGCGATTCATGAAATTGGCCAATTCGATCTGCAGCCATTGCGGAAGATTGAATCGCAGTCGCTCTATTGGTTCGGTCTGAAAGCGGTGGCGCAATGCCGGGTTGCGGGCGATGCGCTCGGCCAGAGTGCGCAGTGTACGCTCTATGCGCAAGGTCACATTGTCCCCGCGCTTGTTGAGCAGGGTCAGGAAGACCTCCTGGTTGAGGCCGAGCTTTTCTTCCAACACCCATTGCAGCGTCCAGGTCAATCCAGTGGCGTAGGCGTAAGGCCATTGGTTGCGTTGCTGGTTGCGCGCCAGCAGGGCCAGATCGGTGTCGATCGCCGCCAGTGATTGCCCAGGTGTTTGAACAGACCGTCGCCCTTGGCGGCGGAGTTTGCCCCCCATCAAATGGCGGTGGATCCGATTCACGAGGCCGCTGCTGAGCGGATTGGCCCACGGGTTGCCTGCAAAGAAAAGCAGAGCCCGCAATGAGCTGGAGACGACCCGGCTCCATTTGGTCGGGCCGAGATCCACCCGGCGGGAAGGCGGTACCAGGGACGAAAGGTTGCTTAGACGAAAATTTTTGGGAATTCCCTGGAGGATTGCAGTGATCCGTTCCGCGTTGACGTAGAGAAATCCATTGATGACGCGCACAGAAGGACGGGCAACGGGAATGCCTAGCCAGCCGGCGGCCCTGGAGAGGTCAAAGCGAGAGGCGTTTCGTTCCATCTCCCGGGCCAGGAAAGGGGTAAGCCGGTCGGACCATAAATCGTTGGCGATCTTGCGGGTCCAGAGCCCGGCGGGGATGCGCATGTCCTCGGGACGGATGGTCGAAATTGGCCGGGATTGCAAGAGCCAAAGGGTCCCCTCATGGTCCTCGGCCCATTCTATGTCCTGAGGGTGACCGAAGTGTTGCTCCAGGGTCATGGCCATGGCCCCGATCCGTCGCCAAGTCTCGTCGGCAAGGGCCACAGATGGGGTGTTGGACGAAGCCTCTTCGACCCGGACCGGTTCTTTGTCACGGAGGGTGGCCCGGACAGGGGAGCGCTGGCCGTTGACCAGCCCTTCTCCCAGCCCGTCCACTGCCTCGACAATGGTCTCGGCCCGGGCCGGGAAAAGCGGATTGCGACTAAAGGCGACCCCGGCGTGCCGGGCGGGCACCATTTTCTGGATCAGTACGGCTACCCAGCCGGCCTGGCCTGACCCCTCATGTTGATCCTGGTAAGCACGGACTTGATCGGACTCTTGGCTGCTCCAGCACGCTTCCACAGCGCCAAGGAGCGCTTGGGGGTCGCGAACGTCCAGCAATGTCGCATACTGTCCGGCAAAGCTGTGCTCGCCCAGATCCTCCCGGGTACCTGAGGACCGGACCGCTACCCCTGCATCGAGACCGAGGTGTTGTGCGGCCTGGATGATGCTTGCCCTGAGGCCGTCGGGCCACTTCTTTTCGTGATGGTAATAGCGGTGGGCTTGGACCGGGATGACCACGGCCGGAGGGATAGCGAATCCCTTTTCCCGGGCTTGGGCCAGATTGGCGCATTTGTGCCCGACATCGTCGGCCCGTGTGCTGGCAGGATGGTCAAGGGGGAGCCAATGGGCCGTCATTATGTATCCCTCGCCATCAGGGCGGAAGCATGTGACGCGGTCCACGGAACGAGATTGCGGACGAAATGGGCCGCCGAACGTGCCCAGGAGTAGCGCAGGGCCTGTTGACGGCAGGCCTCTGGGGTGCAGGTCAGGGCCTTCTCGACGGCGTGTTCCAGATTGGCATCGAGCCACCCGGTACCCCCCTGATCAATGATATCCGCTGGGCCCCGAACCGGAAAAGCGGCCACGGGAACGCCGCAGGCCATGGCCTCAAGCATGACCACCCCAAAGGTGTCGGTCTTGCTCGGAAAGACGAAAACATCTGCGGCAGCGAAGTGCGCGGCCAGATCCCGGCCCTTGTGGGCTCCGAGAAAGACCGCCTCGGGATAGCGCTCTTTGAGTTTGGGAAGATCCGGACCGTCGCCGACAACATATTTGGTTCCAGGAGTGCGGAGGTTGAGAAATGCCTCGATATTTTTTTCCACTGCCACACGGCCGACATAGAGCAGGTGCGGCCGCGCTCCGGGAAAGGTGGCCTCTGGATCGGGGTGAAAGAGGGCAGTGTCCACGCCACGGGGCCAGAGTTCCAAGCGGCAAAATCCCTGGTCGTGGAGTTCCTGCTGGAGTTGCGGCGTGGCCACCATCAATGCCGCTGAACGGGAGTGGTACCAGCGCATGAGGTGCAGAACAAAGCGACTCGGGATGGGGGAGCGCAGACTGACATATTCATCGAAGCGGGTCGTGAAGGAAGTGGTGAAAGGGGCGCCCTTTTGGACGCAATAATTGCGGCAGGACAGCCCCAGTGGCCCTTCGGTGGCTGCATGGATTGCTTCCGGCGCGAAGTCTTCCAAGAGATGGGCGAGTCGCTTTCGAGGGGCAATGGCCAGCTTGATCTGGGGATAGCTCGGGCACGGCATGGTCAGCGGAAACAGACCGGGATGGATGACCTTGACGCTGTGTCCAGCTTTTTTCAGTTCCTGGACCGTGTGTGTCAGCGTGGTGACGACGCCGTTTATCTGCGGCGGCCAGGCATCGGTGACGATGGCTATGCGCATGCGTTGCCTCGCTTGGAAAGTCAGACGTTTGGTGGTGGCAGACGTGCAGTATGGTGGGGCCTAGGTTGCCGGTCGTACCCCTTAGCGGTGGCGGGCTTGTGACGGGAGCGTGGCGGAATAGTGGAGTTGTGTCCCAGGGCATTGGAAACGTTTGGGTCCTCGTCCTGCAGCGGTTTTTTGCGGCGGGCGTGTCACGCAGAGCCCGGACAAGGAGCGTGGGGGGGCGGTGCACAAAAAACGCCGGCGGACACAGCATGTCCGCCGGCGTGGTAATGGCTATGGGAAAGGTCGATCAGGCGCCAAGTAATTTCAGTGCCTTGCGCCCTTCGATTTCTTCATCCTCAAGCAGGGCCTCAGCCAAACGGTCCAGGGCGTCGCGATGGTCCGTGAGGATGCGCAGCGTACGATCGTAGGCCTCGGCCAGGATGCGCTGGATCTCCTTGTCGACTTCGTGGGCCGTGGCTTCGCTGTACTCCCGGCGCTGGGCGATTTCTTCGCCGAGAAAGACTTGTTGACTGCGGCCCCCCAAGGCCATGTGCTGGAAAGTCTCGCTCATGCCCCAGTCCTGCACCATTTGTCTGGCGAGCTGCGTGGCCTGTTTGAGATCGTTTTCGGCGCCGCTGGTGGAAGTGTTGAAGACCAGGGTCTCCGCGGCCCGGCCGCCCATCATGACGCTCAAGCGGTCCAGCATGTACTCCTTGGGATAGATATACCGTTCGCGTTCCGGCAATTGCTGGGTCACGCCCATGGATTGGGTGCGCGGAACGATGGAGATCTTGTGCAACGGGTCGGCTGTCGGGCTGAAGGCCCCGACAGCGGCATGTCCTGCCTCGTGGTAGGCGATCATACGCTTTTCCTCGTCCGTCAAGGCCAGTCCTTTGCGCTGCAGGCCGAGCAGGATTTTGTCCCGGGCCTCCTCGATGTCCTCCTTGTGGATGGTGTCGGCACCCTTGCGTGCGGCCAAAAGGGCTGCTTCGTTGAGCATGTTTTCCAGATCGGCGCCGCTGAAGCCAGGGGTACCCCGGGCGAGGTCGGCCATGTCCACGTCGTCGGCCAAGGGTTTGGAATGGGCGTAGACCTCGAGGATCTCCTCGCGGTCCTTGGTTTTCGGTAGGTCAACGGTGATGCGACGGTCGAACCGGCCCGGGCGCATCAAGGCCGGGTCGAGGATATCCGGCCGGTTGGTGGCGCTGATGACCACGACGTTTTCCGTGGGCTCGAATCCGTCCATTTCCGAGAGCAATTGGTTGAGGGTCTGCTCACGTTCGTCGTGCCCCCCGCCGAGTCCGGCGCCGCGCTGCCGCCCGATGGAATCGAGTTCGTCGATAAAAATAATCGCCGGAGATTCCTTTTTGGCCTCCTGAAAGAGATTGCGGACCCGGGAGGCGCCGACGCCGACAAACATTTCCATGAAATCAGAACCGGTGATGGAGTAAAACGGGACCTCGGCCTCGCCGGCCACAGCCCTGGCTAGCAGGGTCTTCCCCGTGCCCGGCGGACCGATGAGCAGGCACCCTTTGGGAGTCTTGCCGCCCAGGGCATGGATCTGGTCGGGATTTTTCAAGAAGTCGATGATTTCCTGGATTTCAGTCTTGGCGCCTTCTGCGCCGGCCACATCCCCGAGGGTTACGCTTTCTTCACTGCGATTAAAGAGTTTGGCCTTGTTCTTGCCAATGGAAAACATTCCGCCGCCCTGCCCCTGACTGCGCCGGATCTGGTAGATGATAAGGGCCATGAGCAGGATAAAGGGCAGAAAACTGATCAGGATTTCCGTCCATGTCGCATCGGGTTCGGGCTCGGTCTGGACGGTGACCCCGTTTTCCTCGAGCTGGGTGAGCAGGGTTTCGTCGCCGAAGGAGGGGACGTAGGTCACAAAACGGGAGAATTCTTCGCTCTGGCCGTCCCCGATTTGGCGCTGGGCCGGAGAGTCAAGGCGGCCTTCAATCCGCGGTCCCTGAATGGTCACTTCCTGGATATTGCCGTTGCGCAACTGACTGTAGAAGGTCGTGTAGCTGATGTGCGGCGGGGCGTTGAACTGGCTGACACTGCTCCACAGCCACCAGAACACCAAAAGAAACAGGAGTATGGTCCAGGGATTGTTCCGGGCGTATTGCCGGATATCCCGTGATTTGTTGTTCGAATCTTCCACGTCAACCTCCTTGGGCGGCCGTTTTCAGTCCCCTGTGTGCCGGGAAAAGGAAAACGGAGGGTTTGATGGTTGCGGGGGCGTGTCGGCCCGCTGCCCCAATCGCGTATTGGCCGGAGGATACCGGCGGTATGCTCACAGGAAATAAGGACGGCGTGACACCGCTGTCAACCGGCGCCAGTGGACACGGCGGTGAAAAATCAGGGTAAGAGCGCTCGAGGCCCGGTGGCCAGGAAAATGGAATTGTATTGACAAGGACGTGGTTCCCTGTTTGGCCGTATGGGATTGTGGGGGCCGAGATTACGCAAGGGCACAGGCCGTGCCCCAGTCTCGCAGCGGGGTGTGTAAGGGAGTTTTTCGGATTCCAGTGGATTGGGGGCAGCAAGGAAGCAAAACGGCAACAGGTAGGTTCTTTGACGGATCCTGTGGATTTTTGGAGTTTGCCGCCTCTTCTGTGTGCCCACTTTCGGCCCGGTATTTTCTCAATCCCGCCAAAGGGGGATCCTTGCCCCCTCCGGACTCTCAAGTGGAACAGAACTCCAGGTGTCGAAGATGGCCCTTGTTGCATCGGAATCCGCCTGGGAGCATTCAGTTCGCGGTCCGGTTTCCCCCTTTTGGCGGGACCAAGAAAATGTACGGGCCTTTCGCTCGAAGCACACAGAAGAGACGGCAAACTTTTGCGTCTGAAATTCCATGCCCTGTGACGAAGAAGCCCAACAGGTATCGGCTCCGTCGTCAGGACATCCTGCGCAGCAGCCAGGAACGCTTTGCCAAGCACGGCTTCGCGAGAAAAACGCGTTCATGGACAAAGACCTTTGCGGCAAGAAATATAATTATCTCCTTGGGATTTCTGTGTTTTTTCGGCGGCATTGTCATTTTGTCGCTTTATCTGCACAATCTCATGGGGTATAGGGCGTTCTGGACCGTGCGTTGGCCGCGGGGTATCCAGGCCCTGGGCTGGGGCTTTTTTTGTCCCCTGGTCGCAGCGACCTCTAGCAATATCCCGAAACAGGAGATGGGCAACGCCACGGCTGTGTCCACCCTGCGGCGCAATCCTGGAGGCAGCTTCGGTGTGGCCTTCGGGGCCACTGTCCTGGCCATGAAAAAAACGGTAACCGGAATGGTCCTAAGCATTTGCTTGCCTATGGTGGCTAAGCGTTTCAATTATGGCATTTGCAGTCTGGAGAGAAGAGAAAGGCTATGTATATCGGATTAACCATCGTCGTTGTCGTGGCGCTGTTGATTCTTCTGGCCCGGTATGCTGGACACCGGGCCATGCGGCGCCGTATCCAGGGACGGACATTGGATGACTATGCCCGGCGCCACCCCGAGGCCGTGGAAATGGGCAAAGTCTATTGCTTTGCCTGCGGCAGTTCTGAGACCACGGCCCAAGGGGTTGTCTCCAATGCCGCCGGCAGCCTCGAAACGCATTATTGCGCCCAATGCGGGCAGGAATTGTATGTGTCGGCCACCGGAAAACTGGCCGACACCCTCCGCGAGGCCGGAGTGCCGCGGGTCAATCCCGGACGGTGACCCGCATAGAGCGGTCCGGGAGCCCTTGCGCGGCTGGGAGATGACGCTAGAGCACTGACGCCGGTATCCGCTCTCCCTGCCCCGGTACTACCTTGGTTGCGCGCCCCCTTTTACGGCCCGCACAACAAAGCGGTCAACGAAACTCCAGTTCCGGCGTCAGGAAGAAACACCGTGCTTCTTTTAACTATCGGATTGGTGGTCTTGCTTGTGGGTGCGGATCAATTGGTCCGCAGCGCTTCACGGCTGTCCTTACTGTTGGGGATCTCTCCCCTGGTGGTGGGATTGACCGTGGTCGCCTTTGGGACCAGTGCGCCGGAATTGGCGGTCAGCATGACCGCGGTCATCAGCGGCACGCCGGAGTTGGCCCTGGGCAACGTGTTCGGGAGCAATATTTTCAATACCCTGGTTATACTGGGGTTGGCCGCCGTCATCCAGCCGTTGGTCGTGCAGCAACGGTTGATCAGGCTGGACGTGCCAGTCATGATTCTCGTCAGTGCTTTGGCGTGGCTGTGCGTGGCCAATGGCAGGCTGTCCATGCTCGAGGCCGGGATACTGCTGGCGATTGGGGGCGGGTATCTGGCCTTTTTGCTTTTGAAACAGGAGACCGGGCTCAAGGGAGGGGTCGAAGAGATCGAGCGGCCTGAACCGCGACAATGGGTCTGGCGTGTGCCGCAGCTCTTTGCTGGGTTCATTCTTCTTGTCCTGGGCAGCAGTTGGACCGTGCAGGGGGCCACCTCCATCGCCGCACGGCTCGAGTTGGATGCTATGGTTGTTGGGTTGCTGATGGTCGCCGGAGCGACATCGCTCCCGGAACTCGCGACATCCCTGGTCGCCGCGGTGCGCGGCGAACGTGATATCGCCGTGGGCAACGTCGTGGGCAGCAACGTGCTCAACCTTTTACTGGTCCTTGGCGGGACAGGTCTGGTCAGTGGACACGGCCTGGAGATTCCCCAGGCCGCCCTGCATTTCGATATCCCCATCCTGGTCGGGGTGGCAGTGGCCTGTCTGCCCATCTTTTTCAGCGGGGGGAGCATTACCCGGCTGGAAGGATTGTTTTTTCTTGTCTCCTACGCCATGTACACCATCCTGCTGATCGGATTTCGCAAAGAATGGTGGGCCCTGGCCAGTGAAGATGTTGCTGGACTGTTTTTGCTGGCCTTCACTGGCGGCGTCCTCGTGGTCTCGGTCCACCGCCTTGAGCGCCATATCGCCGGGACGCTGCATATGGTCGCTGCAGAGGCCGAGGCCTCCTTGCGCGCCTCCTGGCGCCAGGTGCGCAAGCTGGTCGTTCTCGTGACCGGGGCGGCTGTGGTTTTGGCCGGTATCGCCCTGCTGTTTCTTCCCGGTCCTGCCTTTATTGTGATCCCCTTGGGCTTGGCCCTGCTGGGCACGGAGTTTGTCTGGGCCCGCCGCTTGCTGCACGGTATGCAGAGCCAGATCCACGCTACAGTCCGCCGGGCGAGAGGGCGGAAACGGTGATCCGTTTTTCCGTTCTCTCGGGCTGATTCAGGCTGGGTCAGTGGTGGCTCGGCCCGTTGGAATCCGTCTCAAGGACCAATTGGTCGAGCAGCAATCCGAAAAAGACATCCGTTGTCTGTTCGTAGCGCCATCCCAGATGGCGCTGGCATTGGCTGCAGAGGGTAATGCGCCAAGCGAACCCGGGGAACCAGGTAAATTCCAAAGTCGGCCTGCCCACCGCGCTACATCCTGGAGCCCGTGCAAAACAGCCGATTTCGAAAACAAACCCGTGCGGGTTGAAGAACACGTGCTCGTGGGCGCCTTTCCGGACGATTTGGTCCTGCGGCGTGGTAATCGGGTGTTTGCAGTGGCGGCAGAGAAAACGCTGCCGACCGGACGCATCCAGGGCAGCCTGTTCAGGAGTTGCCTCGCCGGCCGGCCCTGAGGGGCGCTGCTCCGGGCGATCTCGCAGCAGGCGCGCCCCTGCCTGGGCAAGCTGGGACGATACGGTATAACATTCAATTTGTGACATAGCTGCAGAGCTTTGAGTTGGCCCCTTGATCCGTGGAACGGGTGTGGTGTGCACCCCTGCATCACGGTTTCAGGGGGAATTCTGATAGAGGCGGTGTTCACCGTCCACTAGAGCAAAGGCAGCGGCAATGGTCCAGGCGCGGCCGCAACGCGGCAAAGAGCCGGGCTGCGCTACTGTTGGGAGTTGGGAAAGCACGATGAGCCACACGCGAAAAATCGCCCGCAACGCTTCTGTCGTCGCTGGGGCCACTTTGTTGAGCCGGGTCCTGGGATTTGTGCGCGATGTGGTCATCGCCTTTGCCCTGGGCGCAGGCCCCCTGGCCGACAGTTTCTTTGTCGCCTTCCGTCTCCCCAATCTCCTGCGCCGCCTGTTTGCCGAAGGGTCGTTGACTATGGCCTTTGTTCCGGTCTTTACTCGCAGTGACCGGTTCGACGGGCAGGACGAAGCCTTTGCAGTGGCGCGTTCGACCGCGTTGTGGCTGCTCCTTCTCCTCGGTCTGCTGATGGGCGTGGCCATCGTCGCGGCCAGGCCGTTGACTCTTGTTATCGCCCCGGGATTTGCGGATACTCCGGAGGTCGTGAATCATACCGCCCTTCTGGTGCGGATCTGTTTTCCCTATATCCTGTTTATCTCCGGAGTCGCCCTGTGCATGGGCATTCTCAATGCCCGGGACCATTTTCTCGCTCCGGCGCTGGCGCCGTGCGTGCTCAATGCGGTGTTGATCACCGCTTCGTTGGCGGCGGTCGCCTTGGGGTGGCCGGTGCCAACGACCCTGGCCTTGGCCGTTCTTGTCGCTGGACTGGGGCAGTGGCTGCTCCAGCAGCCCTTTTTGCGCCGGCAAGGATTCTCCTGGTTCGGACCGGCCTCTTTGCGCCACCCCGGGGTGCTGCGCATCGGCCGGTTGATGCTCCCGACTGTTGTCGGGGCTGCAGTCTATCAATTGAACATCGTTCTGGGAACCGTTCTGGCGTCGTTCTTGAGTCTGGGAAGCATCTCCTTTCTGTATTATGCCGACCGGCTGGTGCAGTTCCCCCTGGGGGTCTTCGGGATCGCAGTCAGCCAGGCCGCCTTGCCGAGCTTTTCTCGTCTGGCCGCTGACGGCGCGCATGAGGACCTGCTGCAGACGTTGAATAAGACTCTGGGATTGCTCCTTTTTATCAGTCTCCCGTCGGCTGCCGGCTTGATAGCGCTCTCAGAGCCGATGGTGGCGACCCTTTTTGGCCGCGGCGCGTTTAGTGCTGAAGCGGTGCAGGCTACGGCCTGGGCTTTGGTCGGCTACAGCACAGGGCTCCCCGCTTTTTGTTGCGTGCGCTCGCTGGTCTCGACCTATTACGCCCTGGAGGATACCAAAACTCCGGTCAAGATCGCCACCCTCTGCCTGCTTCTCAACGGGGGGCTCGGTCTGCTGCTCATGCAATTCTGGGCCCATGTCGGCCTGGCATTGGCGGTGGCCCTGGCCTCTTGGGCGAATGTTGTGTTGTTGCTGCGGGGATTGCGGGCCCATTTTAACGGACCGTGGATGGCGGTTCCCGGCGTCGTCCGCATGCTCGGCCTGAGCCTGCTGGTGGGCGTCGGCGCCTGGGTCACGGCCGGGTGGGGCGGCTGGGCGCTTTTGGGGATCCCGTTCTGGGCCGCGGTCTATCTCGGTGCGGCCGGGATGTTGGGCATGCCGGAGACCGAACTCTTTTTTGACGGGACTCGGCAAGTGCTGCGACGGGTGGGGAAGCGGTGATGCCGACGGCTGCTCGAGCCATCTTTCCCCGCGGCCTCCAGCAGCCCGAGTCCGGGTTTCGTTTTTCCGCGGACGCGTTGCTGCTGGCCTGCTTCAGTCCGGCGCCGACAGGAACACAGGTCCTGGATCTCGGCGCGGGATGCGGCGTGGTCGGGTTCGGACTGGCTCTGCGCCAGCCGGGCATCCAACTGACCGGCGTGGATTGCAATCCGGAGATGGTCGCGGCGGCGCGGGAAAACGCTGCCCGCCTTGGTTTGGAACAGCGGGCGGTTTTTGTTGAGGCCGATGCCGCCTTGGTCCGCGATACGGCGACTCCCCTCGATCCGGAGTCGTTTCCGCTGGTGGTCTGCAATCCGCCATACCGGGATCCGGAAACAGGCCGGAGCTGCAATGACGCGGCGCGCCAACAGGCCCGCTTTGCCGGGAAGCAGGGACTTCACGCCTTTGTTGAGGCTGCTGCGTATGTGCTGTGCAATCGGGGCCGGCTGTGTCTGGTCTATCTCGCCGAGCGGCTCCCGGCTCTTCTCACCCTGCTGCGCGACCACCGTCTGGAGCCCAAACGGATGCGTTTCGTTCACAGCCGAGCCGATGCCGCGGCCAAGCTGGTCCTCGTCGAGGCACGCAAAAATGGCGGTGCGCAATTGACCGTCGAAGCCCCCCTCGTTTTGTACACTGCCGCGGGGCTGAGCCCCGAAGCCACAGCTTTTTGTCCTTACCTGGCCTGCAATGCGCGGCGGCGGACATCTTGAGGCGGCCTCCTGCTCAGGGTTCTTTGGGCGCAGGCGGCAGATCGTCCTCCACCCAGAACGACAATGCGGTTCTGCGTGCCAGGGTCTCTCGCAACACGGTCTGCTCCTTGAGCGGGAGCAGGGCGATGCGAATATAGACCTGCCGGGTTTCCGGTGTGGCGGGGTCGGCGGCGGTCAGCAGGCTCGTCACTCGTGCCCCGTGCTCCCGGAGAAGGTCGAGGACCGCCTGGAGGGAGCCGGTGGTGGTCGGAAGGGTGACCCCGAATTGGATGCCTGGTTGGCGAGCGCCGGTGATGGTGGTCAAAACATCGAATATATCGCTTTCGGTGATGATGCCGACCACGGTGTTGTCATCGTCCACGACAGGGAGCCCCTCAATTGTGTGGCGGCGCATGAGAATGGCCGCGCGGCCGACAGTGTCCCTGGCCCGCACGGTCACTGGACTGGGGGTCATGATGTCCTGGAGGCTGATGGCGGACAGCAGGTAGTACAGTTCGTGGATATCGAGGGTGGTTGCCCGGGAAGGGGAGGCCTCCTTGATATCCCGGTCAGTGACGATCCCCAGCAGCCGCCCGTGGGAGTCGACCACTGGCAAACGGCGGATGGCGTAGTCTTTGAGGGTCTTGGAGGCTTCCATGAGGGTCGCGTCTGCTGCGACGGTGTGTACTTTTGTGGTCATCCAATTTTCGACGAGCATGGTTTCCTCCTTGCCTGGCAACGGGTTGGAAGCGCGAAGGGACAAACAGCAGGTATTTTCTAGACAATTCCAAAGGACTCGTTGATATGCAAGAACTCTTTCTTCAATGCCCGACGGGAATCAGTGGGGACATGTTTCTGGGCGGATTGGCTGATCTGGGACTGGACTTCACTCCCTTGGCGACCATGTTCAGCCAGGCTGGTCTGGATATTGAACTGAGCACGCCGCAGGTGCGGCGACACGGACTTGTGGGCACTGGGTTGGAACTCGGCGCTGCGGCGGAGCAGCCCCTGCGCCATGAAAGTGACCTGCGAGAGGTGATCCATTCGCTGCCCCTGTCCCGCGAAGTGCGCGATAAGGCCTGCAGGGCCGTGGCTCGCCTCGCCGAGGCCGAGGCCGCCGTTCACGGTATCGACCGCGAAGCGGTCCATTTTCACGAGGTCGGCGCCGTGGACACGGTGGTCGATATAGTTGGAGCGATGTGGGGTGTGGAGCAACTCGGCATCGAGCGCATCACCTCGACGCCTCTGCCCTGGTCTCACGGGGAGGTCCATTGCGAACATGGCATCCTTCCGGTTCCGGCCCCGGCCACGGTCCAACTTCTTCGCGGCAAGCCGGTCGCTCCCGCAACAGAACACGGAGAATTGGTCACACCGACGGGAGCGGTTCTCGTCGACCAGATGGTGGATGAGTTTGTTGAGGGGCCGACCGGGACGCTTCTGGCCTCGGGACTGGGGTGGGGCAGCCGGGAACTCCGGCAGCGCCCCAATGCGCTGCGTCTGTTTCTTGTAAAGACCGGCAATACGGCGCCGCGTCCGGAAGAGATCTGGGTTCTGGAAGCCAATATCGATCACCTGACCGGAGAGGAACTCGGCGGACTTTTTGGTCGCTTTCTGGACGCCGGCGCACTGGATGTCGTGTATCTGCCGGGGGTGATGAAAAAAAACAGGCCCGGCGGGGTGCTGCAGGTCTTGAGTTCTCCGGAGGACCTCCCGCAGTTGCAGGAAATGTTCATTGCCCACAGTTTGACGCTGGGCGTGCGGCGCAAAAAATGGGAGCGGCTGGTGGTCGAGCGGCAGGCCAGCCATCTGCAGACCCCGTGGGGGACAGTGGCGGCTAAGACTGCCTCCAGTGGAGCGCTTTCCTGGACCCGCCCGGAGTATGAGGCGCTGGAGGCTCTGGCTGCCAAAACCGGTCGCTCCGTGGCCGAATTGCGTTTGAAACTGGGGCTCAAGGCGCAAGAAGATGACCCAGCGTAGCCGGCAGGTGGGGATTTTCTCAATGCCTGCGGTGCGCTCAAAGGTTCCTGCCGAACCGGGCTAGGCCTGCAGACGGGCTCGTAACAGCAGGTCGGGGCGCAAGGCGGGATTGTCGCTTCGCAGTCGGCCGCGGACCCCGGAGTGGATGGTCTCGATCCGGTTTCCGTCCTCTTTTTCCAGTCCGAATGAGCCAAGGCAAGGGCGCTGCAGCCCGGGAGCCACGATTTCGATATCGTCAGTCACGGCAAAGCGGTGCCGGGCGCTGATTTCCCAGGTTCCCGGCGCAAGTTCGCGTTCGATACGAGCCACAATGGGGGTGCGGTAGCTGGGGGCGGCGCGAAGTGTCAGTCCGCGGGCATGGGGCAGGAAAAATCCTGTTCCCAGATTCCTGGTGGCGCTTGGCTCCAATTCCCGCAGGTAGGTGTCTCGCCGAAAACGGCGGGCGGCGATATCGTCCAGAGCGGTGCGGTAGACGTCCACGACCTGGCCGACATAGGAACAGGTCTTGATTCGCCCTTCGATTTTGAGACTCTGCCACCCCTGGTGGACGAACCAGGCCAGGTAGGGCACCAGACACAGGTCCTCGGCGGCCAGGATGTGCGTAAAATCTCTGTCCTGTTCAATCTCCCAACACGGCTGGCCCTGACGGACTCCTTCCTCCAGAATGTGGCGCCGGTAGCCGAAACGACAGGGGTGGGTACAGGCCCCCAGATTGGCGGAGCGCCCGTTGAGGTGGTCGCTGAGCAGGCAGCGTCCGGAAATGGCCATGCACTGGGCGCCGTGGACAAAGGATTCCAATTCCATGTCCGGCACCTCCCTGCGGATGCGGCGCATTTCCGGGCCGGAGAGTTCGCGCGCCAAGTTGACCCGCTGGACACCGCAATCGCGCCAGAAGGCGATGCTGGCGGCGTTCGAGGTATTGGCCTGGGTGCTCAGATGCAAGGGGATACCCGGGGCCAGGCGCCGGGCCAGGGCGATCACGCCGGGGTCGGCCACGATGAGGCCGTGTATCGGGGTGGCGGCCAGCTGCTCCAGGGTGGCTTCTATCTGGGACAGATGGTGTTGCCGGGCCAGGATGTTCAAGCAAAAATAGACCTTGGCGCTGTGTCTGGCGGCGAAAGCCACAGCGGCGGGGAGTTCCCCCGGAGAGAATCCTTTGCTTTGCGCGCGCAGATCCAGACCGCTGCCACCGAGATAGACGGCGTCGGCGCCGTACACCAGGGCGGTGCGAAGCCGTTCCCAATCCCCTGCCGGAGCGAGGAGTTCCGGCAATCCTCCTCGGCTCACAGCAGGCTCTCCGTGACCCATTGCCCCTTGAGGCGCCGGGCTTTTTTCATACGTTCCAGCAGGGCATAGGGGACATGGAGACCATCCTTGCCCCGCCCGAGATGGATGTCCGGTTTGACGGCGCCGTGAAAATCCGAGCCTCCGCTGAGCAGGAGGTCATAGCGCTCGGCCAAGCTTTCACAGTGGCGGATCAATTCCGGCGAATGTTCAGGGTAGTAGGCCTCTATGCCGTCCAACCCCAGCGATTTGAGATGAGCGACCTCTTTTTCCAACTCCTCGGCAGACAGGCCCAACGAAAAGGGGTGAGCGAGGATGACCGTGGCCTCTTCCTCCCGGAGCGCCGCAATCGCCTTTTTCGGAGAGAGCTTGTCCTTGGGGACATAGGCCATTCCCTCCGGACCAATAAAGCGATGGAAGGCGTCGTTGAAGTCAACGGCAATATTTTTTCCCACCAGAGCCTGAGCGATATGCGGCCGACCCACTGCGGCGTCACCGGCCATTTTGAGGATCTCGCTGGAGGTGATGCCCACCCCAGCCGCCTGGAGCTTGGCGATCATCCGTTCATTGCGGGTGTTGCGCTTGTTGCGCAGGTCCTGCAGGATTTTCTGGAGATGGCGGGGGTGTTTGGGCAGCCACAGGCCGAGAACGTGCATCATGCCCCCGGGGAAGTCGACACTGAGCTCACAGCCGGGAATGACCTCGACGCCGAGTTCGCGGCCGGCCTCAATGGCCTCAGGCAGCCCCATGGTCGTATCGTGATCGGTCAGGGCCACGGCGGCCACCTGTTCCTGACGGGCCAGGGCGATGAGCTCCCGGGGCGTCAATGTGCCGTCGGAAGCGTTGCTGTGGGTGTGCAAATCAATACAAGGCATGCAGTGTGTCCTTTGGTGGTCTGTGGCGGCGCTCCGGCGCGAGGTGGCGCTTGGCACCTCCGTATCCCCTTGGGGGCAAGGGGGCGAGAAAGGCTGGGCCTGAGTTGCCATTGCCAAGAAGAAAGCATAGAAAATCAGCCTGACACAGGCAACCCGTAACCAGAGCAGAACAAGCGGAGAGCGATGATGAGCATCAATAAGGAATTGCTGGATTTGCTGGCCTGCCCGCAATGCAAGGGCGAGTTGGAACCGACCGGCGCAGAAGACGGATTAATATGCCACTCCTGTGCCGTGGTCTACCCGGTAGAGGACGGAATCCCGGTCATGCTCATCGATGAAGCCGTTTCCTTATCCGACTGGGAGGCTGGCAAGCGGCGCAAGCACCCCTGATTGCCATATGGCAGAACGTCTTGGCAGCCTGTTTTCCACTCCTAAAAATGGCGTCACGACGTGCAAGCCTCATTTTGGGACCGGAGGAATCTCTCCCTGGGTCCGGAAAATGGCAACGAGACCAGTCCCGGTGTCACAATGCCAGCCAAATCCGTGGAACGGGAGTGGGCAAGGATGCAGGAGTTGGCATTTTCCGTCAGCCTTGCTGGTTTGCAGGATTGTCAGACGGCTGTCAGCACGGCGTTGCCGTGATTCTCGATGCGGCCCGAGTGCTGGTGGGGCGCGAGAGAATCTTTCTTCTCTGCAGGTTGACACGTTTTCGGAGCTGTTTATTTTAGAGTGATGGAAACGTGAACCCAGGAGGTGAGCGCTATGGTAATCGATTTTAGTTCTTTTTACGATCTGCCTCGTAGTATGGAGCAATTGTTCGATAATTTCTGGCAACCATCTTCGTTTCCCCAGCGGCGTCAAGCCTTCCCTCCGCTGAATATCAGTGAAGACAGTGAAAATGTCTATGTTCGAGCTGAAATGCCGGGGCTGCATGTTGAAGATGTTGATCTGACTTTGACTGACAACAGCTTGATCATTAAAGGTGAACGAGTTCAGGAGGAGGGGAAATATTTTCGCCAAGAGCGCGCCGCAGGCGTTTTTCAGCGCCTTGTCAATTTAAATGTTCCTGTCCAAAGAGATAATATCAGCGCGACAATGCGCAATGGAATTCTTGAAATTCGCTTGCCGAAATCAGAAGAGATCAAGCCAAAGAAGATAAGTATCGATGTGGGGTAGTCGCTTCATCTGAATCCGATACAATACAATATTCAGGGGGTGTCCCATGAGTGATACAAACGTTCAGGAAAAAGAATTGCCCCGGTATCGTCCGGCGACAGATATTATTGAAAAAGAGGATGGATTCCATCTTCTGGTCGACATGCCGGGGGTCAGTAAAGAACAGCTGACCATTGATCTCAATGACAATACCCTGCGGGTATCAGGGAAATCGGAGTCACTCCTCGCATCCCAGGAGCGCAATCTGGATCAGGAGTTTGCTACGGCTGAATATGTCCGGAGTTTCACCTTGTCCGATGTCATCGATCAAAACGGTATCCAAGCCAACCTCAATAACGGCGTCTTGGATATCCATCTGCCGAAGGTGCAAAAGTCGGAACCGAAAAAGATCGAGATCCAAAGCGCATAATTGGTGGTGCAATGCGAGAAAGGCCGGCTCAGCCGGCCTTTTTTTTGACGTACTGCGCGGGGCGGGAGAGTGCCGTCGGCGTGGAGACCAACACAGACCACTTCGTTAAAAAGGGGGAGTCATCGTGGGAAAGAAAAAACGGGTCCGTCCGGAACCGGCCTCGCTCGGTTTGCCGTGCCTCGGAGTGGACACCCACGCCCATCTGGATATGGGCCCGATGGCCGAGATGCTGCCAGAGGTGCTACAACGCAGTCATTCGGCGGGAGTTGGCCGCGTGGGGCAAGTTTTTCTGGGCCCCGAGGCCTATGCAAGCAAACGTGAGCAGTTTCGTGATTTTCCTGAGGTCTTTTTCCTGGCCGGAATCCACCCCCATGATGCTCAGACCTTTACAGCGGATGGCATTGCGGACTTGAGCCGAGCCATGGGCAAGGATGACCGGCTCAAAGCCTGGGGCGAGATCGGTCTTGATTACTACTACACGTACAGCCCTCCTGAGGTGCAAAAGGCAGCGTTGCGCGCCCAGCTTGAGGCCGTGCGGCAACTGGATGTCCCGCCGGTGATCCACTCTCGCGATGCGGACGAAGAGACGTTGGCCATCTTGCTGGACATGGGGTTTGCCGACAGACCGGTGCTCTGGCATTGCTTTGGGCGCGACCTGGAATTCGGACGCAGGCTGGTCGGCTATGGATGGACGCTCTCCATCCCGGGCACAGTGAGTTACCGGAAGAATTTTCCGCTGCAAGAAGCGGTGCGAAACCTGCCCCTGGATCGGCTGGTGCTGGAGACGGACGCCCCGTTCCTCGCCCCGGAACCGTATCGCGGCAAACCCAATGAGCCGGCCTTGAGTGTTTTCACCGCCCAGGCCGTTGCCCGTCTGCGCGAAATGCCTGTGGAGGAGCTTTGGGAAGCCATGGGCCGCAACGCGGTGCGGTTTTTCGGACTCGCCCCCCTGGGATCTGCTTTGTAGGCCCGAAGAGCGCGTGGCTCGCACTCCGAAAAATGGGTTGCGGGAGGGATCAGAGGAAGATGTGGCCTGTGCCGTCGCAACTGCTGAGTTGGAGATTGGAGTCGGCAAGCCGTTGGGCGAGAGATGTGATCATGCGCAGGGCGAGGTCCGGATGGCCGGCAATGGCGTCGTTGAGGGCCCCTGGCGGGTAGACTTCGAGAACGGAATGGCCGATGGAACGGACGGTCGCGTTGCGAGGCTGGTGCAGCAACGCAGCCATTTCTCCGAAAAAATCGCCAGGCTGGTTCAAGAGGTTGAGCCGAATTCCGTTCTGGGTGACCTCGAGGCCGGCGTCAGTGGAAACGACGCGGTAAATATCCCGACTCGATTCGCCTTCCCGGATGACTGTCTGCCCGGGCGCATAAGTCTGCAGATCAGCCGGATAGTATACGGGGCACTGCTCGGCGGGCTGATCCAGTCGTTGCCACCAATGCCGCAATTGACCGCTGAGACTTTGTAGAGCCATGTTTCCCATACTTTCGGATTCCAGGAGTTCCCCTTGGATTTCGCTGGGGGAATAGGCCGCGACGCGCAGATCGGTGTCGGCAACCGCGGCATAGGGGGAACGACGGTATTCGGCGAAGTAGCCCTCCATCCCCAAAACTTGTGGAGCGGCCAACTGCAAAAGGCGTTGCGCGCCTTTCCACAGGCTCACTGTCCCGTGCACGAGACAATAGACACGATCCACCTGCGAGTTTTCCTGGAGCAGATGCTCCCCTGCCGCAACGGTGAGTAAACGCACAACGCCACCATCCTACTCGGTCTGGAATTCGAAACTGTAGATGTCTCCAATGCTCAGTTCGATTGGACCCCATTTGCTTTGACCGGTGAAGGTAATATCCGGCTCAAGCTGGACTTCCTGACGGGTGCCGTCCTGAAAACGGATCCGCGCGGAAAATGCCTCTCCTTGGTCCAGCATGTCCACCCGGGCGATGCGATTGAAATCGATGCCCAGCTTGGCCTTGCCCAATTGCGCCGGCAGATAGGTCACGCCTTGGATGGAAAAATGATCGACTTCATAGCTCCGGGCGGCGACGTCTCGAATCACTACAGTAAAGGAACGATCGGGCTCAGGAACTTGACGGACGATCTTGGTCGAACTGCTGCCCATGCCGGACAAGAGTGCGACAAAGGCCAGGACAACCACAGGTACAACAAGGTGGGACATCAGTCTTGGCAGGATGCAACGCATGGTATCACCTTGGTTTGGAAAGGTTTGCGGCACAAGGGAACGCTTGTTTGTAAACGTCGTCGCCCCATTGGGTCACAGCGGCAAACGGGTGAGCACACCCTCTCGTTCAAGCCCTGCAAGAACGGTGGTGACCGTTTCCCGGACACTGGCGGGAAAAACGATGCGCAGGACAGCCTCGTATTTGTCGGCGACTGAAAGATACGCCAGATTGTCGTGTGCTTCAAGGATGAACCGCACATAGGCGATTTCCCGTCGTGGGACGTGGACAAAAATCCGTTGGGACCAGGTCTCAGAGGACTTCGGCGCCATTGTCCGTCACCAGAACCATGTGTTCCCAGCGTACGCCGCCCCATTCCCGGTAATACAGTCCGGGTTCAATGGTGATGACCATGCCGGGTTGCAGAAGGTGTTCGCTGTAGGGACTCAGACTCGGGGCTTCATGGGTTTCCAGACCGATGCCGTGTCCCAGGGCGTGGGTGAAATAGTCCTCCTGGCCGTGGGCGCGGAAGGTTTCCTTGGCCACTGTATACAGGTCTTTGACCGGCATTCCCGGGGCAATGGCCTCGATGGCCTTGCGCTGGGCCTCCTGGACCCGTTCGCGGGTCTGCAGGAATTGTTGCGAGGGAGTCTGACCGACCCAAAATGTGCGGGTCTGATCTGAACAATACTGCATTTTGCGTCCGCCGGTATCGATCAGCACCGGGCATTGTTCCGTAATGGGAGTCTCACCGGGGATGGCATGGGGCAGGGCCGCGTTTGGCCCCACTGCGGCAATGGTGGCAAAGGCCAACTCGGTGGCGCCGTTTTCCCGGAAGAGTTTTTCGATCTGCCAGGACAGCCAGGCCTCGGTTCGCCCGGGTTGGAGGATTGCCTCCACAGATTCGAAAACAAAGTGATTGAGTTTGCAGGATTGCCGCAGGCATTCAATTTCCTGGGTGTCTTTGCTCAAACGGAGATTTTCGACCAAGTTGGTGGTTGGCCGGAGGTTGAGGTCGCGGCTGAGTTCCTGAAAAGTTTCCACGTCCAGGCTACGGGCCTCGAAGCCGATGGTCTCCAGCCCCAAATCGCGTAGCATGCCACTGACGGAGGTGTTGCGTTTTCCGGTATAGACGAAGAGGTCCTCAGCGGGCCAGACCTGTTTGGCGGCCTCGGTATACCTGGGATCGGTCAGCAACCAGTCCCGGCCCTGGGCGGTAACCACGATCCAGCCCGCGCTTTCGTTACACTGCGGGTCGTGGAGTTCAAAATGGCTCAGATAGTACCGGTTGGCGGCATGGGAGACGATCAAGGCGTCGAGGCCCTGATCAGAAAGGACGCTGCGCAGAGCGGCGCGGCGGTGTCGGGTCGGCATATGCAATCCTTTGGTTCTGTGCATTTTCAGACGATCTGTCCGGCGGCAGGGAAGGAAGGCCGTTGCCGCCGGAGGATCATGCCCCGAGGGATATAGCGCAAACTGTGTTGACCATGCAAGACAGATCACCTTTACAGGCGTCTTGAGATTCATTATACCTTCTCTCGTGCTAGGGGAGCCCTCGGGGCTGAGAGGGGCCAGGAGCCCGACCCTTGGAACCTGATGCGGGTCATACCGCCGCAGGGAAGCGTGGCCCACTGCCAACGACCAGTGCGTATCCGCCCGCTTTCCTGGGAAAGCGGGCTTTTTTTATGCGCTCGCCAGTTGGCGATCCAGATAGAGGGGAGCAGGCGACGGATTTGGCCGGTTGACGGCCAGAGAAGCCGCACAGATCCCGACACACAATGCTGGGGGAGCCCTTCGGGGCTGAGAGGGACTGCGGTCCGACCCTTGGAACCTGACGCGGTTTGAACCGCCGGAGGGAAGCAGCCAAGCCGAAACACCGTGCCTGGTTTGGAACCCTCCTTTGCGGAGGGTTTTTTTGTGCCTGCCCGGGCGGGACCCTCTGGTGGCGCCGAGCCTGAATAAGACTGCCAGGCTCGGGGGTTGTTCCTCAGCATGTCCCGGATTCAGGAAAGAAACAGAGCGCCGCATGCCGGTGGAAAACAAGGACGTCAGTTATGGAGATTCAGGTCAATGGAGAACTGGTACGTGTCTGTGAGCCCATGGATCTCGCCGCGTATCTGCAGACGCTCAAACTCGATTTCGACCGGGTCGTCGTCGAGTATAACGGGGCGATTGTACCTCGGGAGAAGTGGCCAGAAATCTGGTTGAGCGCCGGGGACCGAGTCGAAATCGTCCAATTTGTCGGAGGTGGATGATGGTAGAGGAAATGGAAGGAGCGCCGTTGAGTATCGGCGGGACGGCGCTTTCGTCGCGATTGTTTATTGGAACCGGGAAGTACGGCAACGATAGCCTGATCCCCGACGTGGTCCGCGTCAGCGGAGCACAGGTTATCACCGTGGCCCTGCGCCGGGTCGACTTTGCGGCCCAGCACGACAATGTCATGCAGCATATCCCCGAGGGAATGCGCCTTTTGCCTAATACCTCGGGCGCGCGCACGGCACAGGAAGCGGTGCGGATCGCCCGCTTGGCCCGGGCTGCCGGATGCGGAGACTGGATCAAAATCGAAGTCATCGATGACTCGCGGTATCTCCTGCCCGACGGATACGCAACAGCCAAGGCCACTGAACAATTGGTCAAAGAGGGATTTACGGTCCTGCCGTATATCAATCCGGATCTCTATGTGGCCCGGAGCTTGGTCAATGCCGGAGCAGCGGCGGTCATGCCCCTCGGAGCCCCCATTGGCTCCAATCGGGGGCTCAAGACCAGGGAAATGGTCCGCATCCTCGTCGATGAGATCGATGTCCCGGTCATCGTGGACGCCGGTTTGGGATTGCCGTCCCATGCCTGTGAGGCGATGGAGCTTGGGGCCGACGCCTGTCTGGTCAATACCGGCATCGCCTCGGCTGCAGATCCTTTGCGGATGGCCGCAGCGTTTGCCGCCGGTGTCCAAGCCGGCCGCGATGCCTGGCTGGCTGGCCGCGGTGTATCGTCTGCGCAGGCCCAGGCCTCTTCGCCGCTGACCGGGTTTCTCGATGGATAAGCCCTGCCGGGCAAGGAGCACGACCAGGGAGCAGCCCCTCTGCTCTGCATTCGTGGTTTGTCTGGTGCCAGAGCCGGTGATGCGTGGCTTGAAGAGGCTGTTCACGCTGGGGCGTTGAGAAAAAAACGAGGAAAGCATCATGGAATTTGCCGATATCCTGGAACAATGGCCCGCGGATCGAGTAGAGGCGTTTTGCCGTACCCGAAGTTCTGCAGATGTCCGGCGAGCCCTGCAGACAATTCGCCTCAGAGCTGAGGAGTATTTGACCCTGCTGTCGCCCGCGGCCCAGGACCATCTGGAGGCCATGGCCCGCCGAGCCCAGGCCGAAACCCGACGGAACTTCGGCCGTGCCATTGTCCTGTTCACCCCATTGTATCTCTCGAATTATTGCCAGAACCAATGTGTTTACTGCGGCTTCAACGCCGCTCAACCCATTGCCCGGCGCAAGCTCGAGGACCGGGAAGTGGAAGCCGAAGCCGAAGCCATCGCCGCCACTGGTCTGGGCCATTTGCTTCTTCTCACCGGTGAGGCCCCGCAACTCGCCGGAGTCGAGTATCTGGAGCGGTGCCTGCGTCAGTTGACCCGGTGGTTTTCTTCGGTTGCCCTTGAAGTTTTTCCCATGGGGCGCACGGAATATGCCCGTTTGGTCCGGGCGGGGGCGGATGGATTGACCTTGTATCAGGAAACCTATGACCGGGAGCTGTATGCAGCGCTCCATCCGGCCGGACCGAAACGGGATTTTGATTTCCGCCTCGGGGCCCCGGAGCGGGCGTGTCAGGCCGGTATGCGATCCGTGAGCCTTGGAGCGCTTTTGGGATTGGGGGCTTGGCGGCACGACTCCTTTGCGACCGGTTTGCACGCCGCTTTTTTGCAACACCGGTATCCCGGGGTGGAATTGGCCGTTTCCCTGCCCCGGATGCGGCCGCATTGCGGCGGGTATGAGCCGGCCCATCCGGTTTCGGATCGGGAACTGGTCCAGATCATGCTGGCCCACAGGCTTTTTCTGCCCTATGCGGGCCTTACCCTTTCCACCCGGGAGAGCGCTGCCCTGCGGGACAATGTCCTGGAACTGGGGGTGACGAAATTGTCGGCAGGATCAGTGACTGCGGTCGGCGGGCACACGGACGGCCCTGAGACCGAGGGACAGTTCGACATCGCCGACACTCGCGATGTGGCAACCCTGTCCAATGCTTTGCGTGCTCGGCATTTCCAGCCGGTGTTCAAGGATTGGGAGCCGCTTCTGGAGACCGGGACGTGAGTGTACTCCACGACGCTGTGGCCGCCCATATAGGACAAGAAGCGGGCCGGTTCCTGGAACAGTTCCGGATCGGGATCGCCGGCTGTGGCGGTTTGGGATCGAATTGTGCCGTGCATCTGGCCCGCAGCGGATTCCGACGCTTCGTCCTCGTGGATCATGATTGCGTTGAAATATCGAATTTGAACCGGCAGTTTTTTTTCCCCGAACATATCGGGCGGCCAAAAGTGGAGGCGGTGGCCCACACTCTGCTCCGGCTGGACCCGGAGCTGGAAATTCGCACTGTGACCGAGCCCCTGGTTCCGGACACCGCAAGGGAGGTCTTTCAGGGGTGTCATTGCGTGGTGGAATGTCTGGATGACCCTGCAGCCAAAGCTTGGCTGTTGACCACCTGCGCGACCACGCAGCGTCTTTATGTCGGGTCTTGCGGGATAGCGGGATACGGCCGGGCCCAGGCGCAGACTGTCCGGTGGCTGGGAAGGCAGTGTTGCCTGGCCGGGGATCAGCTTTCTGGTGTCGGAGAGCGCACTCCCCCTTTGGCCCCCGGTGTCGGGGCAGCCGCGGCATTACAGGCCGACGTGGTTCTGAGTCATTTTCTGGGCGGCTTTCAGACCGGTGGGCCCAGCATTGAGCAGGGCTCCGCGGAGAGAGCGGTATAGCGGTGTGTCGCACCGGGCGCAGGGTTGCGGGATATCCGGCCTGGTCTCATTGCGGTAGTCGCTGCAGCGTGCGGGGACTGCCAGATTGGAAACAGTTTCAAAAGGACTTTGTTATGCGACAGCGTCTATTAGCAACCGATCTGTATTGTTTGACCGCTTCTGATCTCTCCAGGGGGCGGGAGACTGTGGAAGTCGTAGAGCAGATGCTTGCGGCCGGCATCCGTCTGGTGCAGTACCGGGAGAAAAGCAAAAAGGCTGCTGCGCAGTACAGGGAATGTCAGCAGTTACGGAAGATGACCCGAGACGCTGGAGCCGCTTTCGTGGTCAACGACGATGTCGCCCTGGCTCGGGCGGTCGGGGCTGACGGAGTGCATATCGGGCAAGAGGATCTGCCGGTCCCGGTTGTCCGGGATCTCGTCGGGCCGGACATGGCCATCGGGGTTTCTACCCATGGACCGGACCAGGCCCTGGCTGCTGTGGCCGACGGAGCGGATTATATCGGAGTCGGTCCGCTCTTCGCGACCCAAACCAAAAAGGATGTTTGTGCGCCGGTGGGGCTTGCATATCTCGATTGGGTCGCGGCGCATATCGATCTTCCCTTTGTGGCCATCGGGGGAATCAAGGAACACAATGTGGCAGAAGTCGTGCGCCACGGGGCGCGTTGTGTGGCATTGGTGACCGAGATCACCCAGGCAGAGGATATTGCGGCGACAATCGCCTCGGTGCGCCAAACAATGGCAGCCGCCAAGGGGCAGCGCGGATGATTGCGCATCGGCCTGGAAAAGCTGGTGCGAATCCGCGCGAGGAACTGCCTCGTACTCATCAGAAGCGGTGGGGGAGACAAACGGCTTCCGGGGCGCTCAGGGCGCGCTTTAGGCCACGTTTGCATTGCTCTACTTGCGCGCCATTTGCATGTATGGGCATCAGGCTCAAAAACAAGGTTCTTTGACGAATCCTGTGGATTTTTGGAGTTTGCCGTCTCTTCTGTGTGCCCACTTTCGGCCCGGTATTTTCTCAATCCCGCCAAAGGGGGATCCTTGCCCCCTCCGGACTCTCAAGTGGAACAGAACTCCAGGTGTCGAAGATGGCCCTTGTTGCATCGGAATCCGCCTGGGAGCATTCAGTTCGCGGTCCGGTTTTCCCCCTTTTGGCGGGACCAAGAAAATGTGCGGGCCTTTCGCTCGAAGCACACAGAAGAGACGGCAAACTTTTGCGTCTGAAATTCCATGCCCTGTGACGAAGAGCCAAAAACAAAAGGGTCACAGCACGAAGCTGTGACCCTTTGAAATATCTGGTCGGGAAGACTGGATTCGAACCAGCGACTCCCTGGTCCCAAACCAGGTGCGCTACCAGACTGCGCCACTTCCCGGAAGACGACGATCTCTACATGGAAACAGTGAAAAAGGCAAGACCCTATTTTGCGTTCTGGCCCAGGCCGACGATGGGGATCGGGTGGCCACATTTGGCGCAGCGGCCGTTTTGCAGGGCCTGTTTTTGCAAGGCGAATCCGCGCCGTTTGACGACCAGGGCCTTGCATTGCGGGCAATAGGTCGATTCAGATTCGTGACCGGGCATATTGCCAATATAAATGTAGTCCAGTCCCGCCTGCGTACCGAGTTCATAAGCTCGCTGCAGGGTCTGCAAAGGAGTGGGCGGCGTGTGGTCCATTTGAAATGCCGGATGGAACCGGGAAATATGCCAAGGGACGTGGGGGCCGAGTTCCTCGGCGATAAAGCCGGCCAATTCGCTGAGTTCGCTGTCGCTGTCGTTTTCCCCGGGGATGATCAAAGTGGTGACTTCCAGATGCCAACCGAGTTCAGCGACGGTTCGCAGCGCATGCAGGACCGGCTTGAGCTTGGCGCCGCAGAGTCGGGTGTAGAAGTCCTCCCGGAACGACTTCAGATCGATGTTCGCGGCATCGATGAGTCCATCCCAGTTTTCCAGGCATTCCCTGCTCATGAATCCGTTGCTGACAATGATGTTTTTCAAACCGTATTCTTTTGCCAAACGGGCGGTATCTTCCACGAGTTCAAAAAAAATCGTCGGCTCGGAATAGGTATAGGCCAGACTCGTAACCTCCTGGGCCAGGGCTTCCTGGACCAGTTCCTGGGGGGAGGTCGGACGGCCGTAGATCGGTTGCCCCTGGCGTGGAGGCTGCGACAGGGAATAGTTTTGGCAAAAGGCGCAGGAGAGGTTGCAGCCCATGGTGCCCAAGGACAAAGTGCTTGACCCCGGCCAGAAGTGGAAGAGCGGTTTTTTTTCCACGGGATCGATATTCAGTGCCGCTATCCTGTCGTAGACCAGCGTGTACAGGGCGCCGTCACTATTGCAGCGGACACCGCAATGGCCGCGCTCATTGGGCTCAATTCGGCAGAAATGGCTGCACAGCCGGCATTGGACCCTCTTGTCCGTCAGCGGTTTCCAGATCCTGGCCTTGTGCATGGAAGACTCCTTTTTCTGTCCTGCTGCAGCGTATCAGTCTTGGAAGATGGTCGTCTTCAGTGTCCCGGCAAGATTTTTTCCGATGGGCCCACTCCTTTTTTCCTCCACCTGTTCCCTATAGGCTGATTTCCGGATCATGGTAAAGAGGGAACTCGTGTTCCCTGTTTGGCTCCGGCTTTGGGAAAAGCCGCTACCAGGCCGTTGAACATCTCCCAATGGCAACAAAGCCGCAATACGTTCAAATTTGTCCGTGCGAATACGTACCCTGCGATCTTGCGCTTTTTGGGGCCCTTGCCCTTGGGGTTTTTGAACAGACCAGCGTTGTACGGAATTTTTCAACAGTCAACTCCTGGCCGGACGAGCCTGCCGCGAAAGTCGTGAAGCACTCGGGACCCGCTTGACGCGAACTATTTCAGCCAAGATTAAAAACCCGCAGTGGAGGTGTCAATTGAGGGCCGCAGAGCGGGGCGGACTTGTCTTTGGCCCCTAAAAAACGTATGCTTTCCGTCCACGAAATCGATAGGGAGAAATCGCCAATGGCAGATCGGAGTCAGGCCTACACCGAGGCCGGAGTGGATATCCAGGCGGCCAATACATTTGTCGACCGGATCAAGGGGCTTGTGGCCCAGACCTATACCAAAGGGGTCATTTCTGAGATCGGGGGGTTTGGTGGCTTGTTCAAACTGAACACCGCGGACATGGAGGCCCCGGTTTTGGTGGCGTCCACGGACGGGGTGGGAACCAAATTGAAGATGGCCTTCCTGGCGGACAAGCACGACACCATTGGCATCGACCTGGTGGCCATGAGCGTCAATGACATCCTGGTTCAAGGGGCCAAGCCGCTTTTTTTCCTCGATTATTTCGCCACTTCCCAGTTGCGGCCCGATGTGGCGGAACAGGTGGTTTCCGGCATAGCGGAGGGGTGCAAGCAGGCGGGGTGCGCTCTTTTGGGCGGTGAAACCGCTGAGATGCCCGACTTCTATGCCCAGGGTGAATATGATCTTTCTGGTTTTTGCGTCGGCTTGGTGGACAATGCCAAAATCGTCGACGGATCGGGGATTGCGGTCGGCGACAAATTGATCGGGCTGGCCTCATCCGGGCTGCATTCCAATGGCTATTCCCTGGTGCGCAAATTGATCAAAGATACCGGGCTGGACCTTTCCGCCCCCTTGCCCGGGACCTCGACGCCGGCCGCAGAAGTCTTCCTCGAACCTACGAAAATCTATGCCCGGACCGTGCGCACCCTGCTTCGTGATCTCAAGATCAAAGGCATGGTCCACGTCACTGGTGGTGGCTTCTACGACAATGTCGATCGCATTTTGCCCCGAGGCGTCCGAGCCCAATTCGATTTCGGGACCTGGGACATCCCGCCAGTCTTCCAGTGGCTCAAAAAGGCGGGAGAACTCAGTTGGCCGGAGATGTTGAACATTTTTAATTGTGGTATCGGGATGGTTCTGGTGGTGCCGCGGGAGAGCGCCGACGATGTGCTCTCCAGGGTCCACGGACTGGGCGAACAGGCCTGGGTCATCGGCGATATCCGCTCCATGCGGGACAAAGCCCCGTTGGTGGATGTGACCTTCGCCCAGCAAACCTGCTCCTGACATTGCGCGCCGTCCGAGCGGTGCATGCCTATACGCCGGTCTCCTTTTTCAGGGGGCCGGCTTTTTTGATGCCAGGTTTTCGGTGGGGGCAAGAGTTTCGGTTTACGCTGTGTCCCGCGATTCGAGAAAGGGATTGAAATAGCCGATGCCAAGATGGGGGCAGGCCTTTTTCAGCCGTTTCAGGAAATGGGGCAGCCCCATGACCGGGGAGAGCGGTTCCTCAAATAGGGCGAGGTAGTACTCCGGGTCGAGATTGAGATTGCGCATCTGGATGAAATCGATCTGCAACGCGTTGATCTGTTCGGCTAAGGCTGCAAATTCCGCTTCGCTATCGCCGATGCCGGGGAAAAACAGGTAATTTAGCGATACGAACAGAGAATGGTCCTTGGCCGTGCGAATCGTCTCCAGGACGTCGGAAAAGCTGTATCCCTGAGGCCGGTAGTACTGGGTGTAGATCGGCTCGCGCATGGAGTTGAGGCTGACCCGGATGGAATCCAGGCCCGCTTCAGCCAGGGCGGGAATGGTTCCGGGCAGACTGGCGTTGGTGTTGATGTTGATGGTTCCCCGGCCGCCGGCGCGGCGGTAGGCATCAATGGCCTCGGTGATCCGGTTGGCTTCGGTCAGGGGTTCCCCTTCGCAGCCCTGGCCGAAGGAAAAAATGGGGCGTTTTTCCCGGCGGGCGTGTTCGTGCATCAACTCTGTGATCTCGCGGACCGTGGGGCGAAAGGCGATTCGTTGTTGCGTGGCCGGAAAGCCGGTCTCGTCTTCCTGGTGGGAGATGCACCCGACACACCGGGCGTTGCAGGCCTGCGCCGTGGGGATCGGGGCTTCAAATCGACCGAGGGCAAGATTCTTGGCCGCCGGACAGCAATAGGTCAGGGCGCATTTGCTCAAATGGCGCAGAAGACGGTTTTCCGGGTAGCGTTTGAGCAGGCGGTGAGCGCCATCGTCGATCCGTTTTTGGGGAATGCGTTCGAATTGCTGCCGCTGGTCGGTGTCCACCCGCTTGGCGCAAATCCAGAACCGACCCTGGGCGTAGCCGACGGCGCCGTAGGCGAAAAGCGGCAAAACGGGGGCGTTGTCCCCGGTCTGGTAGGCGGTATGAGCCGAGAGGGTGTACCCAGGGCAGGCAAATGCGGCCACGGGCTGTTCGTCCATGGCCTCGATTTCGGCGGTTTCCTGGTTCAGCCCCAGGGCATTTCGTTCCGGCAGAAGAAAGATATCACTGCTGGCCGGGAGTTCGATGAGTTCGTCTGGGCGGGGCAAGGTCAATTCATGCCCCCGGCGAACGAGCATCAGCAATTCCGGGTGGTCGTAAATCTGTCCCTCGTTGTCAGCGACAAGGAGGCTGGGTTGGATCCGTTTTTTGGCCATGGGGCTTCCTTTCCCGGCAAACTGCCCGCCGGGCAATAAAAAAGGCAGGACTGCCGCAGTGACAGCCCTGCCTTTGCGGCATACGATACAGACCGTTTTAACGCTTGGAGTACTGGAAGCTGGCACGGGCGCCGCGGCGGCCGTACTTTTTCCGTTCCTTGGCCCGAGCGTCACGGGTCAGCATTCCGGCTTTTTTCAAAGCGGGACGCAGATCAGGATCAAAGTCGATCAGCGCCCGGCTGATACCGTGGCGGACGGCCTGAGCCTGTCCGGAAAGCCCACCGCCTTCAACAGTGATCTTGATATCGAACTTGTCCAGGCTGTTGGTCAGCCGCAAGGGCTGGCGCAAAACCATCTGCAGGGTTTCCCGCGGAAAGTAATCTTCTTCCGGGCGGCCATTGATTTCAATTTTGCCCGATCCTTCGTACAAACGTGTCCGAGCGATGGCATTTTTGCGGCGCCCGGTTCCATAATAAAAATCTTGGCTCATAGATGTCTCCCCAAAAAGCTCAGCTTAGATTTCCAGCGTCGCAGGTTCCTGGGCCTTATGCGGGTGCTCGGGGCCGGCGTACACTTTGAGTTTCTTGAGCATGGCCCGGCCCAAGCGGTTCTTGGGCAGCATGCCCTTGACCGCTTCGTAAATGACCTTTTCCGGCTTTGTGTCCAGCATTTCCCGCAGGCTGGCTTCTTTCAGCCCCCCGGGATACCCGGAGTGGCGGTAGTACATCTTGTCATTCATCTTGGTGCCGGTTACCCGAATCTTTTCGGCATTGACGACAACGACGAAATCACCGGTGTCCACATGGGGAGCAAATTCTGGCTTGTCCTTGCCCCGCAGTTTGCGGGCAATCACGGTCGCCAGCCGCCCGAGGATCTCGCCTTCGGCATCCACCACATGCCATTGGCGCTCCACTTCAGCGGGCTTGGGGCTATATGTCTTGCAGGTCTTCATGGTCCTACTCCTTAACAATCCGAAATCCTTCGCATGGTTATGCGCTCATGTGCTGCCGGGGGAAGGACCCGACAGAAATGTACCGAGGCAGCAGGTGAATAAATACTATAAACGCGCTGTTGTCAAGGTTGTCTTGGCCCTTGATTGCAAGGTAAAGATCGCCCAGGCGCAGACTTCTCGTCAACGATGTGTCGCCCCAGCGTACCACGCGCACGAGGGGGCTTTCTCGGCGAACCGTGCACGGGACCGAGCACGGTTGAGGCTCGGATAGGTCTCGCATTTGACCTTTTTATCACCCCCCTTCCTGGGTTCAGGGCGGGCGGAGCAGGAGCACTTCCATGACCAGTATTCGCAAGGGGCTATTGCAGCTTGTTTTTTCCGGATCCTATATGAAACGCTGGAACGACAAGCTCCGGCCCATGGAATTGTGGGAGGTCGACAAGCAGGCCCACAAAATGATCGTGGCCTGGCTGCTTTTTCTCTGCAACACCCGCTCCATGTCTGAGGCCCAGCGAACTGAGGTGGGCAATGGAATTATCGAAGGGGGGCTCTTTGAGTATTTTTACCGCTTGGTGATCACCGATATCAAACCCCCGGTCTTTTACCAGATCAAAGCCAACCCGGAACACTACGAGCAATTGACCAAGTGGGTCCTGTCCCAACTCCATCCCCGGGTTCGGCCCCTGGGCGGGGCATTTTGGGAACGCCTGGAAGCGTATTTTCTTTTGCCTTCCGAACACACCCTGGCCGAGGACATCCTCGAGGCTGCCCATATGTGGGCCAGTTCCTGGGAGTTCCAACTCATCAAGGGGGTCAATCCATGGGACGACGAACTCGAGGCCATCGAAGCCAATTTCGCGGAGAAACTGGAAGCCAAATCCCATCTCCACGGGGTCTCGGAGATTACGGCCGGTCCCCACTCCGCGCTGGGGCGGTTGGCCCACCTCTGTGGGCAATTGCGTTTTCAAAAACGGTGGTCGCAGATTCCGCGCATCCCTGAAACATCGGTCCTCGGGCACATGTTTATCGTGGCCAGTTATGCGTTTTGCATGAATCTCGTGTTGGAGACAGGACAACGGCGGCGGATGAATACGTTCTTTTCCGGTTTGTTTCACGATTTGCCCGAATTGCTGACCCGGGACATCATTTCCCCGGTCAAACGGTCGGTGCAGCCGATCGGGGAGATGATCAAGGAGTACGAAGAGCAGGAATTGACTCGGCGGGTCCTGTCTCCGCTTCAAAGTGGCGGGCACAGCGATGTTGCCCAAACCTTGTCCTATTATCTGGGGTTGGAGGCCGGTTCGGAGTTCGCGGATACGGTGCGCGAAAACGGGGTGGTGCGCAGGGTGGAGTGGGACAATTTCGCCAGCCAGTGGGATCGTGACGAACTCGACCCCAAGGACGGCCGGGTGGTGAAGGTCTGCGACCATCTGGCCGCGTTTATCGAGGCCTATACCTCCACCCGCAACGGTATCAACACCGACCAATTACAACAGGCGTTGTGGCGTTTGCGCAGTCAATACAGCCAGGTTTCCCTGGGCGAACTCCATATCGGAGCCCTGCTGGCGGATTTCGATTGACACCGCTTCAGGAAATTGAAATGAACGCCCCTCCCACTTTTTCCCCTGGCGGACGGCGGAGCGGAAGCTATTGGGGGCCGGGGCTGAAGGTGTGTTTACCACCTGAAAAAAGCGGAGTGCGGTACGCATTGCCGGGCGTGGCGCAGAAGGCACCGCCCCTGTAGTGGATTCACCGGACCCAGATGGGAAATCGTTCAAGGTCGTTGACAGCTCGAGACGCGAGGTGTCGTTTGCATAGCAAGGAGGGTCGCTCTGGCGGCCCTCCTTTTTTCGTCATGTGTGCCTGGAAGCATTTTCGGTGTTCAGGCCCTGAATTTCAATATTTCAGCTGGTTGGTTATGTATCTTCGTTTGGATTGGTAGCGACAGCGCGGCACAACGGAATACCGTTTCAAGCGAGCAGGCCAATGGCGGGAAAAAAATATGTATCAGAAGCAATATTTTTTGCATGAGCGCTTGACTTTTCCCTGTCCTGTTGTGAAGGAAGGAGGTGGGTAAAGGTGGTTAGAAGTGGTAAACAGTGTTGGGGGCGGCTATGTTTCGAGGACACAGCTATCGAAATATGGACAGTAAGGGACGGCTCATGCTGCCCCCGGAATTCCGCGACCACATTGTTGCCGGAGACGATGACGGCCGCCTGATGCTGACCAACTTTGACGGTTGCGTGGTGGGCTACACCGTTCCCGAGTGGGAGGCCATCGAGCGCAGCTTTTACGAGGCCAATAATTCGAGCAAAAAGATCCGAGCGTTCCAAAGGTTTTTTATCGGCGGGGCCATGGATGTCCAATTAGACAAGCAGGGCCGGATCCTGGTCCCCCCGTATCTGCGTCAATATGCCTCCCTCGACCGCGAAGTGGTTTTGGCCGGGGTGGGGCGGAAATTCGAGATCTGGAGTCAGGCCCTTTTTGAAGCCCAACGCCAGGAAGTCGAGGAGGATTTTGACAGCGTGATGGATGAGTTGGCCGCAAACGGAATGGGGATGCGGTTGTGAGCGATCACGACAACTCCACTCCCTCTGGGATCGAAACTCGCCCCCTGCACCAGTCGGTGCTGCTGGCCGAGGTTCTTCAGGCCCTCAAGCCACGCCCCGGCGGACGGTATCTTGACGGGACCCTGGGGCTCGGCGGTCATGCCGAGGCCATTTTAGAACATGCTCCGGATAGCGAAGTTCTCGGTCTGGACCGAGATGGCGCAGCCTTGGATGCGGCCGAAGCCCGCTTGGACCGGTTTGGAGACCGGGTGCACATGGCCCAGATTTCGTTCAGCCGCTTTGTCAGCGCATTGGATCAACTCGGGTGGGAGACAGTGGATGGCGCCCTGATCGATCTCGGAGTTTCATCCCTGCAATTGGATAGCCCCGAACGGGGATTCAGTTTTTTGCATGACGGTCCTTTGGATATGCGCATGGACTCGGGCATGGGAGTGCCGCCGGCAAAGTCACTGTTGAACAAGGCTTCCCAGGAGACGTTGCGGCGGATCATCCGCGACTACGGCGAAGAGCCCATGGCCGGCCGGATTGCCAAACGGATTGTCATGACCCGTGAAAAAACCCCCTTGGAAACCACTTTGCAGTTAGCCCACGTGGTGGAACAGGCCTATCCGGCCAAACGAAGAGCCCAGTCCCGGAACCATCCGGCGACAAAAACGTTTCAGGCCTTGCGGATTGCCGTCAACAAGGAACTGGAGGAACTTGAAGCATTTTTGGAGGCCATTCCTGACCGATTGTGCGTCGGAGGGCGGCTGGCCGTGATTTCCTTTCATTCGCTAGAGGACAGAATCGTTAAGCACCGTTTGCGGCGCGAGGCCCGGGGGTGCCGGTGTCCCAAGGAACAACCCATTTGTGTCTGCGGGTATCGCCCCAGGCTTCAGGTGTTGACCAAGAAACCTCTTTTGCCGTCGGCTGAGGAAATGGAGGCGAATTCACGCAGCAGAAGCGCCAAACTCCGCGTCGCAGAGCGGATTGAACCGGAGTACCCTCATGATTAGACAATACTGGGTTCTCGGATGCCTGGCCGGAATGGTAAGCGCCCTTGGCCTGTGCTTGGCGTTGGTCTGGGTCAATATTGAATTGGTGGACGTTTCCTACGACTTGAAGCGATTGCAGAATTCCTTGCAGGAAAATCAGGATCTCAACGCTAAACTCGAAGTGGAGTACAATCATCTTCTCGCTCCGGCGCGGTTGCAGACATTGGCCCAGGAACACGGCCTGCAACCGGCTGAGCAAGGGACCGTCCGCCGCCTCGCCCAATAAGGCCAGCCGCAGCGGAGGGAGCCAGTCATGGCGCAGCGCAGAAAGCAAAGAGATTGGACCAAGGTCCGGATCGTTCTCGTAGGGATCGTGTTCTTCCTGGCCCTGGGAGCGCTTTGGGCGCGAGCCTTTTGGGTGCAGATCTACAAGGGGCCAGCTCTGGCTGCCCAGGCACGAGACCAATACTGGACGGAACAAACAGTGCGCGGTCTCCGCGGGGAGATCGTTGACCGGGAAGGGCGCCTTTTGGCGCAAAGCGTTGCCGCGCAGTCCGTTTTTGCCCGCCCGCAGAAGATCGCCAAGCCCAAGGAGGTTGCCGCTCACCTGGCGCCGATCTTGCGGGTCGACACCGCGAAACTTGAACGGTCTCTGCGCTCCACCTCTTCATTCGTCTGGCTGGCACGAAAAATCGGTGACCCCATGGCCAAGGCCGTTGCGGAGGCTCAATTGCCCGGAATTTTTCTGACCGAAGAACAGGACCGGTATTATCCACAAGGGCATCTGGCCGGCCAGATGCTCGGGTTTACTGGTGTTGATAACAACGGCCTGGAAGGTGTGGAAAAAACCTTTGAGGACCGCCTCAAAGGACGGTCGCTGAAAATTCGCATGCAGCGCGACGCGACCGGACGGCTCCTTGACGGCCAAGGCCTCGATCCAGCCCTTGCCAAGGGACAGGATGTCCGTCTTACCCTTGATACCTGGCTGCAGGGGGTGGTCGAAGAGTCCCTGTCCAAGGTGGTCAAGAAGTACGAGGGGCGCTATGGCACGAGTCTCGCAATTCATGTTCCCACCGGCGAGATTTTGGCCTGGGCCCAATATCCTTTTTTTAATCCGAACGAATTCCAAGGCAGCCGGGCCGCTGTTTGGCGGAACCGTCCCGCGTTAGATGTTTTTGAGCCGGGATCAACAATCAAACCCCTTCTCGTGGCCGCCGCGCTGGAAGAGGGGGTCTGCGCCCCTGCGGATACATTTTCCTGTGAAAACGGGCGCTGGCGGCGGTGGGGGCACACCTTCAAGGACACGCACGCGTACAAAGAACTGACCGTTAGTGAAATAGTAAAATATTCAAGTAATATAGGTGCTGCAAAGATTGGGCTGGACTTGGGCGTCGCTCGCTATTATCGCTACCTGCGCCGACTCGGTTTCGGCGAGCCTACCGGCCTGCCCTTGCCGGGAGAGGGCAGCGGCATCCTGCCCGAGCCCGGAAAATGGCGCCAAGTCCGGTTGGCGACGAGTTCTTTCGGGCAAGGCATCGGGGTGACCATGCTCCAACTGGCCCAGGCCTATCTCTGTCTGGCTAATGACGGCGTGCGCATCCCGCTTCGTCTGGTTCATTCACCGGAAACTTCCAGCACTGCTTCCAGACAGGTGTTTTCCCGGTCCACGGCCCGCACCGTTCAAGAAATGATGCGACAGGTTGTGGAGTCAAACGGCACCGGCACTCGGGCTCGTGTGTCCGGCTTGACCGTGGGCGGCAAAACCGGCACCTCGCAAAAGGCCTCGCCTCAAGGCGGGTACGGTAACACTTACGTGGCGGCCTTTGTCGGCTTTTTCCCGGCCATTTCCCCTGAATACATGATCGTTACCCTTGTCGACGAGCCCCGGCGCAACCATTACGGCGGGGTGGTTGCAGCGCCAGTGGTCCGGGAAGTGGCTCAGAAAATGGCCGCCGCCCCCCACTTCGCTTTGCAATTCAAGACGAACACCTCGACCGAGACCGTTTCCCACAAATCCACCACCATTCGTCCGAAACGGCATGTGGCCAAAAAAGCCGTGCCTCCGGTTCAGCAGGGTGTCATGCCGGATCTGACCGGAGCCTCACTGCGCCGGGCCATGGAATTGGCGCATGCCTATGGGCAGATGCCGGTTCTCAAAGGGCAGGGCCAAGTGGTGGTCAAACAATACCCAGCGGCGGGACGTCAGGCGAACACCAAACGGTGGACGCTGTGGCTCAAGCCCGCTTCATGAGCGAACCGAACAGGAGTCGCGATTGCCTCAAGATCGTCCTTTGCTAACGACCTGGCCAGCAGTGCTGGACTATGTGGCAGCGGGCCACCGGGCCCGGATAGATTCGCGGCAGGTGGAGCCCGGCGATGTCTTTGTGGCGTTGCCCGGCAGCACGGTTCATGGCAGCGATTTCGCCCCCCAGGCCCTAAAGCGGGGGGCGGCGGCGGTCGTTGCAGCCCCGGGAACGCTGCCAGCCACTCTGTCGCAACAAAACTGCGTTGTGCATGACGATCCCCGCGAGGCGCTCGGGGCCTTGGCCGAAGCGCATTTCGGCACCTCGCGCCTGGGGCTTGAACTCATCGGCGTGACCGGCACGAATGGCAAGACAACGGTGGTCGGTCTGCTTGAATACGCCTTGCAGCGGATGGGGCGCCGGGTCGGCGTGATCGGCACCATCGCCAACCGGTGGCCGGGGCATGAAGAGCCGGCGGCTTTGACAACGCCGGGGTGCTGGGATCTGCACGCCTGCTTGTCCCGCATGGCTGCCGATGGCGTGGACACGGTCTGTATGGAGGTCTCGTCTCACGCCTTGGCGCAGCGGCGCACGGCCGGTCTCCGTTTTTCTGCCGCAGTGCTGACCAATGTCTCTCAGGACCATCTCGACTACCACCGGGATATGGAGAGCTATTTTACGGCCAAATCAACATTGTTCAATCCCTCGCACCTTACGGAAAACGGTGTGCGGGTCATCAATGCCGACGATCCGTATGGCCGGCGCCTGCGAACCGGTTTTCCCGGCGCCTGGGGGTATTCGCTCCACTCCGAAAAGGCGCAGGACCCGTTGTTGGTGGAGGCCTCAGTCGCCGGCATGGACCGCAAGGGCATCCGGCTCTCCTGTCTCTGGCAGGGGCAACAATGGGTGCTGCCTTCGCCGCTGGTTGGACGGCATAACGGCGCCAATCTTATGGCGGCCCAGGCCACCTTGCTCGCCCTTGGCTTTGGGCCCGCAGATGCCGCAGTCTTAAGCGATGCTCCTCCGGTGCCGGGCCGGCTGGAGCGAGTGGAGAACGCCGCGGGGCTCGATATTTTTGTGGATTATGCGCATACCCCGGATGCCCTGGAGAATGTTCTGCAGGCCATGACCGCTCTCGATGGGAACCGGCTGCTGGTGGTTTTCGGTTGTGGCGGTGATCGCGACCGGACGAAGCGCGTTCCCATGGGCCAAGCCGTCGCCCGGTATGCCGATGTGGCGATCTTGACCTCAGACAATCCCCGGCACGAAGACCCTGAGGCTATCATGGCCGACGTCCGGCCCGGCCTTGCCGATTGTCCGCGGGTTGTCGAGGAGAGTGACCGGAAAGCCGCCATTGCCCTTGCCCTGCAGGAAATGGTGCCCGGCGACATCCTTGTGGTGACCGGCAAAGGCCACGAAACATATCAAGATATCGGTGGTGTCCGGGTGGAGTTCAGCGATATCCGGGCCATTTGTGAGCAGATCCAATGCAATTGACCCTGCATGAAATAGCCAACGCCACCGGCGCAGTCGGGGATTTCGATCCCCAGACACCACCGGTGTGCCGCATTCAGACGGACAGCCGGGCTGTGCAGCCGGGCGATTTGTTTGTCTGTTTGTCTGGCGAGCGGTTCGATGGTCATAATTTTGTGGATGAGGCCGCCTCCAAAGGGGCTTCAGCGATCATCGCCCAACAACCCCTTTTTGACCTTTCGGCCGGAATTCCAGTGCTGTTGGTCCAAGATACGCTTCATGCGCTGGGGCAATTGGCCGGTTATTGGCGACGGACGTTCGGGGGAACAGTGGTTGCGGTCACCGGTTCGGCCGGCAAGACATCGACCAAAGAGTGTATTGCTGGAGTGCTGGGGCGCCGCGGGCAAGCCGCAAAGAGCTACAAAAACTGGAACAACCGCCTCGGTGTCCCGCTGAATATACTGAGCTTCAGCGGGGAGGAAGAATTCTGGGTCCTGGAGGCCGGGATCAGCGAGCCGGGGGAAATGGCTGCCTTGGCGTCCATCATCGCCCCGGATGTGGCTGTCGTCACCAATGTGGCCCCGGTGCACCTCGAGGGATTGGTCGATGTGCCTACAGTGGTCGAGGAAAAGCTCCACCTTTGCGATCACCTGACCCACAACGGCACGCTCGTTCTCAGCGTCGACTATCCAGAACTCAGTCAACGAGCCGCCTCGGCAGTGTGCCCGAAGACCTATTTTTCGGTTCAGGCCGAGAAGGCCCCGTACTGGTGTGAGCCGATTCAAGATCCTGAGGTCTATGGCCGTTTTCAATTGTCCTGCGACGGGGTGCGGACGGAATTCGATCTGCCCTGGGCCGCAGATTACATGGCTGAGAATCTCGCGGCGGCCGCCTGTGTCGGACACCGCCTCGGCCTGGAGGTGGAGGAGATCGTGGCCGGACTGCAGACCGCGGAACTTCCCGAACATCGCGGCCAATTGCTGACCTTGCCTGGCGGAATCGTCATAGACGATGCCTACAATGCCAACCCCCACTCCATGCAGCGGGCGATTCGCGCCGCAGCAAGACGGGCTGGAGAGCGGCCGTTGGTCCTCGTGCTCGGGGAGATGGCCGAGCTTGGGCCGGATGCCGAGGCTGCCCATACCCAACTCGGACGGGTGGTGGGGGCTGTGGCCCCAACTGCTGTCTACTACCAGGGTGAACACGCCGACGCCGTAGACTGTGGTGCCCGGGAAGTCGATCCAGATCTGCGCATTCAGCGGGTGCGTTCTCCCCAGGACCTGGAAAACGCTTGGGGGGCTTTTGCAAAGCGCTCTCCGCTGGTCCTGGTCAAGGGATCCCGTTCGGGCCGCATGGAGCAGTATATTCAGGTTTTGCAGAAGGAGTTTGGCGCGTGATCTACCACCTGCTCTACCCGTTGGCTGAATATGTCGGCTTGTTCAACGTGTTCCGGTACATCACGTTTCGCTCCATTTATGCCTTTTTAACGGCCCTTATTATCAGCATCGTCATTGGCCCACGGTGTATCGCCTGGCTGCAAAAGGTCAAATGCCGGCAATTCATTCAGGAGGACGGCCCGGCTCACCACGAAAAGGCCGGCACCCCGACCATGGGAGGACTGCTGATAGCCATGAGCCTGATCGGCAGTGTCCTGTTGTGGGCCGATTTGACCAATCTCTACGTGTGGTTGGCCTTGTTTTTGTTCGCCGGGTTTGGAGCTATCGGCTTTGCTGACGACTATCTCAAGGTCATCAAACGCCGCAATATGGGGCTTTCTGCACGGAGCAAATTTCTGGGCCAGGTGGTGATCGCCGTTGTGGTGGTCGGGGTGCTGATCACTTTGCCGGGATACTCCACCCAATTGTCCCTGCCGTTTATTAAATGGCTCCGGCCTGACTTGGGCTGGCTGTACATCCCGTTCGCTATTCTGGTCATGGTCGGCTCCTCGAATGGGGTTAACCTGACCGACGGCCTGGATGGGCTGGCCATCGGCCCCACGGTGGTGGCTGCAGCGTGTTTCACCATTTTTATATACGTGGCCGGGCATGCCGAACTCGCGGATTATCTCCAGGTGCCTTTTGTAACCGGTGTCGGGGAAGTGACCATTTTCTGCGGGGCCATGGTCGGGGCCGGTCTCGGGTTTCTCTGGTACAACGCCTATCCGGCGCAAGTCTTTATGGGCGATGTGGGGAGCCTAAGCCTCGGCGGCGCGCTCGGATTCGTGGCCATCCTGAGCAAGCAGGAACTCCTGCTGGTCCTCGTCGGAGGGTTGTTCGTCATCGAAACCCTCTCGGTTATCCTGCAGGTCGGGTATTTTAAATTCAGTGGCGGCAAGCGGATATTCCGAATGGCCCCACTGCACCACCATTTTGAGAAGCAGGGGGTGCCGGAATCCAAAATCATCGTTCGTTTCTGGATCCTGTCCATCCTTTTTGCCCTGGTTGCCTTGAGCACCTTGAAATTACGTTAAGGAGTTATCGTGCACGGTTTGCTGCATCCCGGACAACTTAAAGGGCATTGCGCCGCAGTGCTCGGAGCCGGTCGGTCCGGCTTGGGAGCCGCCCGGCTTTTGGATTTTCTCGGGGCGGATATCCGTTTGCTGGAAAAATCCCCTGAGCGTCTTTCGTCCGACGTGGAGCAGGAGGCCCAAACCAAGGGATGGACGGTGCGGACCGGGGAGCATGCGGCGGCGGATTTTGATGGCGTGCAGATGGTGGTCCCGAGCCCAGGTGTGCCGGTACACCGTCTGGTCCATTTATTTCCTCAGACGGTGCAGATCATCTCCGAACTCGAACTCGCCTCCTGGTTCGTCAATGAACCGATTGTCGCAGTCACCGGTTCGGCGGGGAAGACCACAACGACGACCTTGATTGCCCATATTCTGGAAACGGCCGGGCGCCGGGTCTTCAGTGGTGGAAATCTGGGCACGCCCCTCTCGGAATATGTCCTCGCTCAGGACCAGGCCGACGTGCTGGTTTTGGAAGTCAGCAGTTTTCAGCTTGTCCATGCCAGCAGTTTCCACCCTAAGGTGGCTGTCTTGCTCAATGTGGCCCCCAATCATCTCGATTACCACGAGGAGATGGAAGCCTATGTCCTGGCCAAGCTCAAACTCTTCGCCAAACAGCAGCCTGGAGATTTGGCCATCGCGCCGTATGCGTTGAAAGAGGATCTTGAAAGCCGCCACTTCTCAGCAGCCGACCGGGTCTATTTTGTTCCCAATGATCGTTTTTCTTGTCCCCAACTGCCGGGGGAACACAATCAGGCCAATATTGAGGCCGCCTATCTCGCCTGCCGTTATCTTGGTGTTGACGAACAGGCTGTGGCTGAGGCGCTGGCCAGCTATCAGCCCCAGGCGCATCGCCTGCAGATCGTCGGGACCTGGAACGGGGTGAAAGTGGTGGACGATTCCAAAGCCACGACCATCGAGTCCCTCCAGGCCGCTTTACGCAGTTTCGAGGAACCGATCGTTCTGTTGGCTGGCGGCCAGTTCAAGGGGGGCGATCCAAGCCTGGTGGCGGATTTGATCCGTACCAGGGTCAAAGAAGTGGTCCTTTTTGGCGACAATCGCGACGTTTTTGAATCGGCCTGGCAGGGGCTGGCACCGATGCGTTGGTTCCCGACCCTGGAAGATGCCGTGGATCATGGAGCCACAACAACCCAATCCGGGGATGTGCTTCTCTTGTCCCCGGCCACGGCCAGTTTCGATCTGTTTACCGATTACAAGCACCGCGGGGCGGTCTTCCAGGAAGCCGCCCGGCGGTGCCTGACAACAGCAGCAGGTGGACCCTCGGATGGCGCACCAACCGCGCAATAGCCGGGACGCATCCGGTCGCATGGATTATTGGCTCTTCGGAGCCGTACTGGTCATGCTCTGCGTGGGACTATTAATGGTCCTCAGCGCCAGTGGGGTTATGGCTGAACGGCTGTGGGAAGACCAATACCATTTTTTCCGCCGCCATCTCGTCTATGTCGCCATCGGCCTGGCGGCCCTCCTGGCTGCGGCCTGGGTCTCACGCCGGGTGGTCTACAAATTGATCTATGTGTGGCTGGGGCTGGCGTGTCTGAGCCTGGCCGCGACCATGAGCCCATGGGGCACCAGCGCTGGCGGCGCGGCGCGGTGGGTCGACCTCGGCCTGGTCAGCTTTCAGCCGCTGGAAGTGGCCAAAGTCGCACTTGTCCTGTACCTGGCGTATTTCTTCAGTCGCAAACAGGAACAGATCAAGTCCTTCAGCGTCGGTTTTCTGCCCCCGGTCCTGGTGACGTCGGTCTTTGGCCTTTTGCTGCTTTTGCAACCGGACTACGGCGGTACCGTCTACATCGCGGCACTGTTTTTCTTCATGAGCCTCGTTGGCGGGGCGCGGTTGAAGTACCTGATCCCGTCGTTCGTGTTTGCCGGATTCGCCGGGGCCTTGCTGGTCTGGCAGGAACCGTATCGAGTCAGACGGTGGCTGGCTTTTCTGGACCCTTTCCAGGATGCCCAGGACGCCGGGTATCAATTGGTTCAATCTCTGTATGCCCTGGGGTCCGGGCGCTTATGGGGTGTTGGACTGGGCGCCAGTCGGCAGAAATTGTTGTTTTTGCCCGAGGCCCACAACGATTTCATTTTGGCGGTGCTGGGCGAAGAATTGGGATTTCTCGGGGTTTCGATTGTTTTTACTTGCTTGGCCGTGGTCTTGTGGCGCTCTCTGGCCATCGCCCTGGGGCAACAGGATATGCAGGACCGGCTGACTGCGTACGGGCTGGGTTTGATTCTGGTCCTGGGGGGGTTGCTCAACGCCGCTGTCGTTTTGGGGGCTGTTCCGCCGAAAGGAACACCGATGCCGTTTATCAGCTATGGAGGCACGCAATTGGTCGTCTCCTGTCTCTGCGCCGGAGTGCTGCTCAATATTTCACGTCAGGAGCGCGGGTGATGCGCTGCGTAGTCTTTGCCACCGGCGGCACCGGAGGACATATCTTTCCGGCCCTAGCTGTGGCCGAAGAGGTCCGGCGTCGCTATCCTGATGCGGATCTGCTCTTTTTCGGCGGCAAACAGGGCCCTGAAGGGCGTCTGGCCCGGGCAGCCGGTCTCGAATTTCATGCCTTGCCGGCCAAAGGGGTGCTCGGCCGTGGCCTGCGTTCTGCCGCTTCGCTGGTCTGGTTGAGCCGGAGTCTGGCAGCATGTTGGTGGCAGTTTCACAAGCGGCGTCCGGATGTGGTTCTCGGCCTTGGAGGGTATGCCGGGTTCGTCCCGCCTCTGGCCGCGACCTTGAGCCGTATCCCCTGCGCAATCCATGAGCAAAACAGTATCCCTGGGGTCACGAACAGAATCCTGGGCAAACGCGTTGACCGGGTCTTTGTTTCTTTTGCCGACGAGCACGGGTTCTTTCCCAATAATAAAGTGGTCTTTACCGGCAATCCGGTCCGCCGGGAGATTTTAGCTCTGCGCGCCTCCCAGTCAGAGCGGTTGCCAAGGGATGCGGAACACCGGGTTTTGATTTTGGGGGGCAGCCAGGGGGCAAAGGGCATTAACGCCGCCGTGGTCCAGGCCTTGCCGAGTTTTGCCCGCAGCCAGATGCAACTGTGGCACCAGACAGGAGCCCGGGAATTTGCGGATATTCAGGCCGCCTACACCGAGGCCGGGCTGGGAGAGCGGGCGTGTGTGGAACCGTTTATCGAGGACATGGCCAAGGCCTATGAGTGGGCGGATCTCGTGGTCTGCCGGGCAGGCGCGACGACCATCGCCGAACTGACTGCAGTGGGCAAGCCTTCGGTTCTTATTCCGTTCCCTCATGCAACACACAACCACCAGCAGCGCAACGCGGCCTCGCTTGAAGCCGCCGGTGCGGCCATGGTCCTCGGTCAGCATTATCTCCAGGAAGTCAATCTGGCCCGGGCCATCGGGGATCTGGTCGACCTGCCGGGCAAACTCAAGGAGATGGGCCGCGCCGCAAAGCAGATCGGGCGGCCTGAAGCGGCCGCAAAGGTCGTCGATCAACTGGAAGAACTGGCCAATACGCGCCGGAAAAAGAAGACCTTCAAATACTCTCGCTCCACGTGAGCAAGGAATCCATATGCAATTCAAGATCCAACACATCCACATGATCGGCATCGGGGGGGCCGGAATGAGCGGTATTGCCGAAGTCCTGCTCAGCCTGGGGTACACAGTGACCGGTTCCGATCTGTCCGAAAACGCCGCCGTACGGCGGCTTCGCGAACTCGGGGCCACCATCTATCCCGGCCATGCTCGTGGATATCTGGGGGACGCGGAGGTCGTCGTCCGCTCCTCAGCCGTAGCCGACGACAACCCCGAACTGATCCAGGCCCGGGAAGACAGTGTCCCGGTCATTCCCCGCGCGGAGATGCTGGCCGAGTTGATGCGCCTCAAAACGGGCATTGCTGTGGGCGGGACCCACGGTAAGACAACAACGACTTCGTTTCTGGGGACCATTTTCAAGGAAGCCGGCCTCGACCCGACAGTCATTATCGGTGGGAGGCTCAATTCGTACGGCAGCAACGCCTTTTTGGGCCAGGGCGAATTTTTGATCGCCGAGGCCGATGAATCCGATGGGACTTTTCTCTGCCTGCTGCCGATCATGACCGTGGTCACCAATGTCGACGCCGACCACATGGACTTTTATGCCGATCAGACGGCGATTGATGACAGTTTCGTGCATTTCATGAATCAGATCCCGTTTTACGGTCTCAACGTTGTCTGCGGCGATGACCCCGGCGTCCAGCGGCTTTTGCCGCGCATCAAACGCCCGGTGGTCACCTACGGTTTGGAAGAAGACAACGACGTGCGAGCTGAAATTCTGGGCTTTAACGGGGGAAGCCATTTCCGGCTCATCTATCAGGAACGCCCCATTGGTGAACTCCATCTCAAACATCCAGGCCGGCACAATGTCCTCAACGCCCTGGCCGCTGCGGCACTGGCCCTGGAAGCCGGAGTTTCCGAAGACGCGGTCATCCATGGATTGGACTGTTTCGGCGGTGTGGGGCGCCGTTTCGAAACCAAGGGCGAACGTGACGGCGTGCTGGTGGTCGACGATTATGGTCACCATCCCACGGAGATCGCAGCCACATTGACCACGGCCCGGGAAACGTACCCCGAACGCCGACTGGTAGTGCTTTTCCAGCCCCACCGGTTCACAAGGACGCAGGCCCTGTTCGGGCAATTTTGCCGGGCCTTTGAAGAGGCGGATCTGCTTTTGCTCACAGAAATTTATCCGGCCTCGGAAACCCCCATCCCGGGGGTGACCGGTGCCAACCTGGCCCAGGGGATCCGCCAGGTCAGTCAGACCCGGGTCGAATTCTTTAACGATTTCGAGGCAGCACAAGAGGCCTTGCCCGGAATGCTCCGTCCCGGTGATCTGTTGATCACCCTGGGCGCTGGAAGCGTCTGGAAAGTCGGAGAGCATTTTTTGCAACACCCCTAGCCGCCTGTTGAAGCGTTCAATGGCAGCAAAACGGCTGAATGGGCAGCCGCTTTATGACAGTCATGCACGCTGCGAGTTCCACCGTTTGGTGCCCCGTGCCTCAAGATGTTTAAACACCCTGCAACAGAAGGTGCGTTTTTCCCTACACCACAGGACGCCCGATGCAGATTATTGACCGCCCGCCATTTGCTCAGCGCACTACACTTCGTCTCGGGGGCACCGCCCGGGCCGAGATCGGTATCGAACGTGATGCGGATTGGGAGGCGGCGAGTCGATTTCTGGAACACCATCAAGGTGTGCCTATGGCGTTGGGCCGGGGAAGCAATCTGTTGGCCGCTGATGGCAGTCTGCCGCACATCCTGGTGCGGGACAGCCGACGTGGTACCCCGGTCGTGGAGTCTGAAACCGATGACGGCCGTGTCCTTGTCCGAGTTGCTGGCGGGATTTCCCTGCCGCGGCTTTTGGGCTGGCTTCAAACTCGCGGTTTGTCCGGCCTGGAAGGATTGGCTGGGATCCCCGGAACCGTTGGCGGGGCGGTGGCCATGAATGCCGGTTCATATGGTGTGGCCATTGGTCAGGCCGTGCGGGGAATCGAGATCTGGACGCCGCAGGGAGGGGTGCGCTGGCTGGAGCCAAGCGCCTGGGAATTTAGCTACCGCCGTCTCGGTCTTATAGGATTGCAGGAGATGTTTCACCTGATTACGGCGGTCAGGCTTCAGGTCGTTCCCGGCGAGAAGGAAACTATCCGGCGGACCATGCTGGGGCATTATACCCATAAGCGTCGCACGCAACCGGTCCTGGCCTGGACCTGTGGATGCGTGTTCTGCAATCCGTCACCAGACATGCCCGCGGGCATGTTGCTGGATTCCTGTGGATTACGCGGAATGGAACACCACAAAGTGGCTTTTTCCGAACGGCACGCCAATTTTTTGATCAACCTCGGCGGCGGCTCGAGCGCGGCAGCATGGGAACTCATTGAAACGGCACGGCAAGCGGTTGCCAAACGGTACAGTCTTGCACTGCGCTTGGAGGTTCGGGTGGTCCAATGAAGAGACAAACCGGCTCCGTACAGCGGCGAGGAAGTTTGGGAAGGAAATCAAGTGCCGCCTCGAAAAACACCAGGGGCGGAGGCCGCCAGGGTGGAAGCTTGGTGCGGTTTGCAACCACATGTTTGTGGCTCGGGGGGACCACTGTTTTTCTGGTCGCAGTGAGTTGGGGCCTTTTAGCTGGCTACCGGTATCTGACGTCGCATCCGTATTTTACGCTGCGGGAAGTCAGTATTGAAGGCAACGAACGGCTCACCGATACCGCTGTCCTCCAACTTGCGGGCATCGCTCCCGGGGAGAACAGCCTGGCCGTGGATATGGGGCGGGCTAAGAACCGCCTGATGCAGAATCCCTGGGTCGAACGGGTCTTGTTGCGCCGGATTTTGCCGGACAAGGTTCAGATCCATGTCCAGGAACGCAAAGCGGTCTTTTGGGTCCGCAAGCAGGATGGCCTGTATTTTGCCGATCGCAGAGGGGAGGCGATTGCTCCGGTGAGCAGGGATCGTTTTGTCTCCCTGCCGCTTTTGGACCTCGGTACGCAGCACGAGCACCGGGAGACAGTGGCCCTTTTCGCCGACCGTCTCCAACAGCGACGCCTGCCGTTTAGCGCCGCGGAAGTGGATTGGGTGCGTTTCGATTCCGAGTTTGTCCTGGAAGCCCAACTCCGCGATTCCGGACCACGAGTTGTTCTGGAGACCCACGATCTGGCCCGGCATTGTCAAAAGCTTCTCGCGGTGTGGCGGGATCTCAACGAACGCGATGAATTGGACGAGGCGTCCTCGTTGGTCTTTTTTCGGGATAAGGCCTGGGCCCGGTTTTGAGAGTCAGGATGCGGTAACGGACAAGCGGGGCGATGTGCCCCTGGCAAACAAAAGGATGCGAGTCATGGCGAAATCCAAATCTGATCTCATAGTCGGCCTGGATATCGGGACAACGAAAATCTGCTCCGTGGTCGGCGAAGCCTCTTCCGAAGGAGTGGATGTCGTCGGCATCGGCACCAGCCCTTCCACCGGGTTGCGCAAGGGGGTGGTCGTCAATATCGAGCAGACGGTGCGCTCAATCAAGAAGGCCCTGGAAGAGGCGGAGTTGATGGCCGGTTGTGAAATCAGGTCCGTCTACGCCGGCATTGCGGGCAGCCATATCAAGGGCTTCAATAGTCATGGGGTGATCGCTGTCAAAGGCGGTGAAGTAACCCAGAAGGATGTCGACCGCGTCATCGACGCGGCCAAGGCGGTGGCTATCCCTCTGGACCGGGAAGTCATCCATATTCTGCCCCAGGAATACATCGTCGACGACCAGCGCGGTATCGCCGATCCCCTGGGCATGGCCGGGGTTCGACTGGAGGTGAAGGTGCACATCGTCACCGGAGCGGTGACCAGCGCCCAGAATATCATTCGCTCCTGCCACCGTTCGGGGCTCGATGTCTCGGATATTGTGCTCGAATCCCTGGCCTCCTCGCAGGCGGTATTGACCGAAGAAGAGCGAGAGATCGGCGTGGCTTTGGTCGATATCGGCGGCGGCACAACGGATGTCGCCATTTTCACCAATGACTCCATTCGTCATACCTCCGTGTTGGCCTTAGGCGGCATGAATCTGACCAATGATATCGCTTTTGGTCTGCGCACGCCGATGCTCAGCGCGGAAAAGATCAAAATCAAGCATGGTTGCGCTTTGTCAGAGTTGATCCAGGGGGATGAGGTCATTGAAGTGCCCAGTGTGGGAGGACGCGGAGCGCGCAAGCTTTCGCGCCAGGTGCTGGCCGAGATCTGCGAACCCCGCCTGGAAGAGATTCTGGCCCTGGTGGACCAGGAACTCGTCCGTTCCGGATACAAGAACCTGGTCGGATCCGGCGTTGTTTTGACCGGCGGCACCACCCTGATTGAGGGCATCCAGGAGTTGGGGGAACAGATCTTCAACCTGCCGACCCGGGTGGGGTACCCCCAGGAGGTCGGCGGACTCAAAGATGTGGTCATGAATCCCATGTACGCCACAGGGGTCGGTCTGCTCAACTTTGGCGCCCAGCAGCGCAAGACCGATCAAAGCTTCAGGATCCGGGAAGAAAACATGTTCAATCGGATTCTGGCCCGGATGAAACGGTGGTTTGAAGACGTGAGCTGAACGGCTCTCCACGGAACACGTTCCGAGAGAATATTTTCGTTTTGGGAAAGCAAAAAGGGGAAGGAGGAGCACATGGAATTTTTAGAACTCGAACGCGAAGGCGCGGCTCGGATCAAGGTCTTCGGTATCGGCGGTGGCGGCGGCAATGCCGTCAACAACATGATCACTTCTTCGTTACAGGGTGTTTCGTTCATTGCCGCAAACACTGATGTTCAGGCGCTCAAAGACGCCAAGGCCGAGACCCAGATCCAACTCGGCGAGAAATTGACCAAAGGGCTTGGCGCGGGTGCCGACCCTGAAGTGGGTCGAGACGCGGCTCAGGAGAGTCTGGAGCAGATCCAGGCCCAACTCGAAGGTGTGGATATGGTTTTCGTCACCGCCGGGATGGGCGGCGGTACGGGAACCGGCGCTGCTCCGGTCATCGCCAAGGCGGCCAAGGATATGGGCGCCCTGACCGTGGCTGTAGTCACTAAACCATTTTATTTCGAGGGCAAACGGCGCCAGCAACAGGCGGATAAGGGCATCAAGGCCCTGCGCGATGTCGTGGACTCAATCATCACTATTCCCAACGACCGTTTGCTGTCCCTGGCCTCGAAAAAGGCCACCTTCCTGGAAATGCTCAAAAAGGCCGACGAGGTCCTCTTCTACGCGGTCAAGGGCATTTCCGATCTGATCATGGTCCACGGCATGATCAACCTCGACTTTGCCGACGTGAAATCGGTCATGAGCGAGATGGGGCTGGCCATGATGGGCACCGGGATCTCGCAAGGTGAAGGACGGGCCCGTGAAGCAGCGATGAAGGCCATCACCAGTCCATTACTGGAGGATGTCTCCATTGACGGTGCCAAGGGGGTCTTGATCAATGTGACCGCTGGCCAGGATTTGACCATCGATGAGGTCAGCGAAGCGGCCAATATTATTTACGAGGCCGCCCATGAGGACGCCCAGATCTATTTTGGGACCGTCTTTGGCCAGGAAAGCAGCGACGAGTTGCGGATCACGGTGATCGCCACGGGTATCGAAGAGCCGGAACAGGTCGAGGATACCAAAGGCAATATCAGCCAATTGCTGAATCTGAAAAAGCAAAAACAGCAACCGGCACAACAACAGGCCCAGCAAAGCAGCGGCAATGCTTCGCAACAAAACCAATGGCCGCAGAAGGCGCGCCGGCCCTTATTGCCAGAGGATTCTGAAGATCTGAGTGTGCCGACCTACCTCAGACACCGAAGCACCCAGCAGGAAGAGCAACAACCGGCGCACAACAATCCCAAGCCCGGCGAAGAGGAATTTATTTTCGACGAAGAGGAGTTTGAGATCCCCTCCTTTATCCGCAAGCAGGCGGACTGAGTCAGCTCTGGCGTTTTCTGGCTCCGGCGGTAAGCCTGGCACGGGCCTGCGGATTTGCCGGAAGCCTGCGCGCAGAGCAAGGAAAGCGCGAGACCTGCTCCCGATCGCCGTATAGCGGTGGAAAGCTCTCTTTTCGACTTCAAGGACGCCCCTGCGTCGGTTGAAGCACTCCCGGGCGCACAATGCCCGTGGTGTCTGATGTTTTCCCAAAACCTGCTGCGCCTCGAAGGACGTTCCTTCCCCGTTCTCGGGGCGTAGCCCAGACACACAACAGCCCCCGCCGGTTAACCGGCGGGGGCTGTTGTGTGTCTGGGGCCTGGATGACGGTCTGGAAAACCCAGACCTGGGCTACTCTTTCTGGTGGGCTTCGGCGTACCAGCCGCTGGACTGCTGGAGCAGTTCGAAGGTCCTGTTGACCAGAGCGTGCGGGTCATTCAGGTACCCTTCGAGGAGCAAGGCGGATTCGAACAATTGCTCCGTGGTCTTGCGGATAAAGTCGTTGCTGCCTTCCTGCTGATAGATGTGCAGCAGATTGCGTGTCAGCTGGTGCTGGGGATTGATTTCCAGGACCTTTTGCGGGATCGATTCGTCCTTGTTGACGAGGTGCATGATCTTCTGCATCTGCGAGGACATGCCTCCATCTGGGTTCACGAGACAGGCCGGGCTGTTGTGGAGCCGCTTGGAACTGCGGACCTCGGTGACCCGGTCGCCAAGGATGTCCTGCATGGCCTTGAGCAGACCGTCGATGTCGCGCTGTTCCTCTTCGGTCAGTTCCTCTTTGGACTCCTCTTCATCACTGCTGATGGCCTCCAACTGGGCCGGGTCAGCATGCTCAGCGGCAACAAAGGCATGTTCACCGTAGGCGCGCAGAGATTCAAGGACGAACTCGTCGATGGGTTCGAAAAGATAGAGGACTTCGAGATTCTTGCGTTTCAGAATTTCCAGGTGGGGACTGGATTCGATGGCCTCACGGCTTTGCCCGGAAATGTAGTAGATTTCGTTTTGCCCTTCGGGCATGCGCTCGACGTAGTCCTGCAGAGAGACGAGGCCCGAGGCGTCCTCGCAGTGGGAGGAATTGAAGCGGACCAGGTCCTTGATCTTGTCTTGGTGTTCAAACTGGGCGTAGGCAAGTTTGAACAGTTTGTTGTGTTCCCGCCAGAATTGCTCGTAGCGTTCGGGCTCGTTGCTGGCGATTTTCAACAAGCGGTCGAGGATCTGTTTGTGGATATTGGCCGCGATCTTGCGGATCAGGACATTCTCCTGGATGTTCTCCCGGGAGATGTTGAGGGGCAGATCCTCGGTGTCCACCACCCCCTTGATAAATCCAAGATATTGCGGCAGGAGTTCCTTGTTTTCCCGTTGGATAAGAACCCGCCGGACATAGAGATCAAGCCCATATTCGATGTTATTGACATCGAAAAGCATGGGGCTTTTCTGGGGGATAAAGAGCAGGGCGTTGAACTGGACCGGGGCGTCGACGGAAATATGCAGGGTCTCGAACGGTTCTTCGGTGTCGTAGGTCAGGAACTTATAGAATTCAGTGTATTGTTCTTTTTTGACGTTGAAGCGCGGTTCGCGCCATAAGGCCGGGATGGTGTTGACCTTTTCCCCGTCGACGAAAATGGGAAAGGAGATGAAATTCGAGTGGCGTTTGATGATCGCTTCGATGCGTTCTTTCTCCGCGTACTCTTCTTCTCCTTCGCGCAGAACGATTTCGATGCTCGTCCCGCGGGGCAGGTCCTCGTCAAGTTCCTCGATGGTGTAGCTGCCCAAGCCGTCGGAGTGCCAGCGGACCGGCTTGGCATCCGGATGGTGGGAGCGGCTGGTAAGGGTGACTTCGGCGGCGACCATAAATACGGAATAGAATCCGACACCGAATTGGCCGATGATATTGTCCGGCTGGGCCTGATCTTCGGCGACCTTGCGCAAAAATTCGGCTGAGCCGGAATGGGCGATGGTCCCGATATTGTCTACGACCTCGTCTTTATCCATCCCGATGCCAGAGTCCGTAATGGTCAGCCGTTTCCCCTCCGCATCTGTGGTAATGGTGATGGCGAGTTCAGCATCGGCGCTGGCCATCTCTGTTGAGCGGCTTTGTTCAAACCGGGCCTTGTCCAGGGCGTCGGAGGCATTGGAAATAAGCTCCCTGAGAAAGATTTCCTTGTGGGTGTAAAGGGAGTGGATGATGATATCCAGCAGTTTCTTGATTTCCGCTTTGAATTCGTATTGTTCACTGTGCTGCTCGCTCATGCGAATGCTCCTGCAAGAGATTTGGGGAGTGTTTCTTGGGGCCGATTTATATCGGCCGGGCCTGACCACAACCTGACAAAAATAGACAGGCAAAGCGGGTTGTCAATATGGGGAGCGGAGTCGGCTCAGGGGGAACCGGTGAGCTGCCCATTGGGCACTAGAAAAAACTGGCTCTGGGCCCCGGCCCTGGGATTCTCCCTGCGGCCTGGACAGCTTATCCCCCTTGGCCCTTTTTCTGTCGCCAAGGACAACGTGCCGGGCAGCAGTGATTTTTTTGAATACCAACCTCGGTTTTGGGCAACCCAGAACCAAAAGGAGTGTTGTGGACCCGTCTCGTATCTGCACTGCGTGCACACTTGATTGTCCGGACACCTGTTCCCTGCTGGCAGTTCGTGAAGGCCACCGGCTGACAGTGCGGGGCAATCCAGCTCACCCGTATACCCAGGGTTTTGTCTGCGGCAAGATCCACAGCTGGCTTCGGCGCTTGTGGGCTCCCAATCGGATCAGGGAACCCCTCTTACGCCAGGGCGACCGGTGGCAGCCGATTTCATGGACAGCGGCGCTGGATCTTTGCGCCGAGCACCTCCAGTGGACGCTACAGCGCGAGGCTATAATGGTTCACCTGCAGGGCGAAGCCGGGCGCGGTGTGCTGCATGCGGCTTGCAAGCGGTTTTTTCAGTCCCTGGACGCGATTTCTCCTGCCGGGTCTTTGTGTGACAGCGCCGGAATCGCCGCCTGTGAAACGGATTTTGGGAGCTTGGAACACAACGATATTCGCGAACTGGAGACAGCCCGGACTATCATCAATTGGGGCAAGGACTTGTCTCGTAGTTCCGTGCATACCGCAGCCCTGGTGCGCCGGGCGAAACGCAACGGTGCCCAGGTGACGACCATCTCTCCTGGAGGGGACGGCAATCGGGCGTTTTCGGACCGTTATATCCGTATTGCACCGGACAGTGACCGGTTTGTGGCCGCGGCGGTACTCAAGCGGGTCCTGGAACTCGACCCCTCGTGCAGGCGGCGGCTGGAGGCGGCCTCACAAGGCAGCGCTTACCTCGCTTGGCTCGAAGCGATGTCCTGGGAGGCGCTTCTCGGACAGACGGGGTGCGGGCCCGAAGAGCTTGAACATCTGGCCCGGCTGTATGCCGACGGCCCGGTGGTTTCGCTTTTGGGCTGGGGTATGCAGCGTTATCGCCATGGGGGAGAGAATGTCAGGGCCATCAACGCCCTGGCCTATGCTTCCGGGCAGATCGGCATCCCGGGCGGGGGGAGTTATTTCAACATCGGTTCCATGCGCCATTTGCCCCTGGATTGGCTGTATCCCGAGGCGCCAGCACCCCGACAGCCGTTTCGCTGGAGCGAGGTGGGGCGGGCGCTGTCGCGTATGCGGCCGGAGTATGTCTGGATCGCAGGCAGCAATGTGGTCAATCAGGCCCCGGAATCGAAGCGCACGGCTGAGGCCTTGCGCCGCTCCCGGTTCACCGTTGTTGTGGATGGATTTATGACCGATACGGCCCAGTGTGCTGATCTTGTTCTGCCCGCGGCGCTCATGCTCGAACAGAGCGAGATCGTGGGCTCCTGTTTGCACGACGGCGTGCAATTGTCGCGGCAGGTCCTGCCCCCGCCGGGGCAGGCGCGCAGCGATTACTCCATTATCCGGGCCCTGAGCGAGCGTCTGCGGCCTGACGCCCCCCTTCCTGAAGAAGATGCCTGCCTGACAACGACGTTACAGCACAGTCCTTCTCTCCCGGAGCAGGCCTGGAACGTGATGCAGCGCCAGGGCTTCGTGATCGGGGACCATCCTCGTCTGGCCTTTGCCGGGGGGAAAACGGCCCACTTTGACGGCCGCTTTCATTGCCTGCCCTCGTGTTCGCCGCCCATCCCTTGTGATCCGGCCTATCCCTTGCGGTTCATTACCGCTGTCCGTCGCGATTCGGTCCATTCGCAGATTGGACAAGAAGAACAGGGCACGCCTGAGGTCTGGCTTGGGCCGGACTCCCCGGTCTGGAAGGAGATCGCCCCAGGTCAGCAGGCGCGACTGGTCTCTCCGCTGGGTGTCTTGCGTGTGCGTTGCGTTCCATCCAGAGATCTCCACCCCGATGCGGTTTTGTATCGCCGCGGAGATTGGATGTCGCTTGGCGGCGGTGCCAACCAATTGATCGAATCCCAGACCACCGACCTGGGTGGCGGCACGGCGTATTATGAACAGCGGGTTCGGCTGGAGCCTCTCCATGACAACTGAATGTCCAGCCCAGGCCTTTGCATCGCTACGGCGCTGTCACAGCGACCCGGCAGGTGTCTATATGGGGCTCAAACGGCTCAACGAGGCTGTGCGGCAGGCTCCCGAATCCGTTGAGGATCTCGTTGTCGAACACATCGTGGCGCTTTTGGCCTCACCGAAATTCGCAACCCAGTCCAAAGCCTTCTTTATTTTTCGCGAGGCCACCCAGACCTTGGCCCTTCTGGTGCGGTTCGGGACGCCGCATATCCGGCAGCAGGCCCTGCTGGCATTGCAGCGGTGTGTTTTTGCCGGACAGGGAACGTCGCGCCACGCAGCGGCCGAGGCCGCCGGCGCCTTGCCCTTGAATCTGGCGGGGCCGTCCCCCGAATCGTTCGTCTCCGGCTGCGCCGGTGTCTATCCCCCTGACCGAATCCCCGGCGGTGGCGAGGGAGAGCGCCGGGGGCCGTGGCGCTGGGCAGGGCGCAGTCTGTGGGCGCCGATGCGCGACGGGCGGGTCTTCGTCTGCAAGTGCCTGCGCCGAGGTGGGCACCCGGAAACTTTGTATCGCGAGGCCGCTTGGCTGAACTGGCTGTCCACGTCAATGGCGGAGCAATTTGGCGTTTTTGGACTCGAGACGGTGGACGGGCATCCGCTCTTTGAACTCGATCTGTCCAAGGAGACAGGAGTGCCACCTGATATCGGTTCAAAACCGGCCTGTCTCGGATTTTGGGCTCCGGCCCGGTATTTTGCGTACCTCAATGCCCCCTGGGAGGGAAAGCTGGATCTAAAGCGATGTGGCAGGGGGCTGCGTCGCTGTGCCTATGAACTCGGTCTGCTCGCCGGGTATGGCGTGGTCCATACCGATCCCATTGCGCTTTTCCACAATCAGATCCAGTACTGGCGCCGCGGCGATGGCGGCCGCTACCAATGGTATCGGGGCGGGCGACTTGATCAATGGCTGGCTTCTTGCCGACACCCGAATCTGGGGTTGGATGGACTGCGTGATTTTGAGCATCTGGTTCCTTGCACAGGGGGAGGGCGACGTTTTTTCCACGCCTTGGGTGACCATTTCCTGAGTCTGGCCCTGGTGGCGGGCAGCTGTTTCCGGTTTCAGGCTCCTGAGCGGGTGGGCACGGTGGGCAGCGGTGAACCGGTCGACACCCGCGATCTTTTTGACGCCGAGATGTTGGCCGAGTGGTTGGAGGGGTGTTTTTTTTCGTATTATGCGGGCTTTACGCAAAAGACGAGCTATCAAGGGCAGTGTCCGATTCCGGTGGCGCGGATAGCCCGGGAATTGGTTGAGGCCTTTGGGCGCGACCTCCATATGGTGGAAATCTTGCGCCAACAAGACCTGGAATATATGGGCCGGGAGGGCGTGTTGGCCTACCTGAGCGCTCGAGGCGTCGAACAGGGAGAAGCCAACCGGCTCTGGGAACGCGGTGAGGAGATCCCGGTTGCCAGCGGGCCGCATCTCGGCGAGTTCAACAGCCGGCTCAATACCCCGGCCTTGTTGGATTATGTGGCCCAGGCAGCCGCGTTGTGCGTGGCTGGGCGTTATCTCGAAGAGCAATGGGGGGCCTGGCCTGATCCCCTTTTGTACGGCGCGGCTGCAACACCGGCTGTGCCATCGGCGAGGGCGGCAGGGAACTGGATGGGGCTTTAAAAAGAGCGGTGTGTCCGGTTTTTGGGGGCTGGTTTGGGGACTCGCTTCCCATTCTGCAGAAGCGCCTGGGCGCCTGGTCGACGATTCCGCCGCTTCTATAGGCAAGGCGGGAGAAGACGCGGTGCCGGTTTGCCCCGCGTGGAAGACCATCTGAGAGCGGTATGTTCCCGGGACCGTTTTTGTGCAGGGGATTGGAGAGAATCAGGTGGCCGTAAATCAGCGAGCGTTGACATGAAATCAGCATAGGTATACCAGAAGTGCATATCTTTTCACTTTTTATATGCATTAAGGAGGAGTCGTATGCTGAAGCGGTGCCTGTGCCTGTCTCTTTTGTTTCTCGTGGTCTTTCCTGCCGGTGCCTGGGCCCATTTCGGGATGGTCATCCCGTCGCAATCCATGGTCGACCAAAATCATCGTCAACTCACTGTGGACTTTTCGTTTTCCCATCCCTTTGAAGGTGTGGGCATGGTTCTGGAGCGCCCTGAGCGGGTCACAATCGTCAAGCAGGGCCAGGTCACCGATGTGACCTCGGAACTGGTCTCAACGACAATCATGGACAAAAAGGGGTGGCAGCTCGAGTATGCTGTTCGCCGTCCGGGGGTCTACACCATCGGCATGGAGCCCAAGCCGTATTGGGAACCGGCTGAGGACTGTTTTATTATCCACTATACCAAAACCCTTGTTGCAGCGTATGGGGCGGAGTCCGGATGGGATGCCCCTGCGGGGTATCCGATGGAAATCGTCCCGTTGACCCGGCCGTTCGGGTTGTATGCCGGCAACGTCTTTCAAGGACAGGTCTTGTACAAGGGAGAGCCGCTGGCCCACGCTGAGGTGGAAGTCGAATATTACAATCGCGAGGGAGACGCCACAGCCCCGACGCCGTACATGGTCACTCAGGTGGTCAAGGCCGACGCCAACGGCGTGTTCAGCTATGCCGCTCCCAAGGCGGGATGGTGGGGCTTCGCCGCTTTGCATACGGCAGATTACACCATGGAGCACGAGGGTGAAGCCAAGGACGTCGAACTCGGCGGCGTGCTTTGGACGCGTTTTAGCAAGTGGCAGAACCACTAAGATGGACTGCAAACGGGCGTTTGGGTGAAAAACGCCCGTTTGTTCACAATCCAGCAGGAGACCGGCCTGTCCCGGTGACCTCTTTGGGAAAAGGGAAAGTCAGATGCATATCGCTGAAGGAGTGCTTTCTGCTCCCGTACTGCTCGTCGGAGCGGTTGCCGCCGCAGGGCTTACGGGTGTGGGGGTGAAGAAAACGGACCAGGACCGTATTCCTGTCGTGGCTGTCATGGCCGCGGCTTTTTTTATTGCCTCGCTTGTCCATATCCCGCTCGGCCCGGCCAGTGTGCATCTCATCCTGAACGGGCTTATGGGGGCTTTATTGGGATGGGCCTGTGTCCCAGCTTTGTTGGTGGGACTCGGCCTCCAGGCGGTTTTGTTCCAGTTCGGCGGGTTGACGGTCCTGGGAGTGAACACGGTGATCATGGCCGCTCCTGCGCTTGGTTTGGGACTCGTCTTGCGTCCCGTCATTCAAGGCCGAGGGGTCGTGGCTGTCGCGGCGTCGTTTTGCGTCGGCATGGGCGGTGTCATCGGTGCCGGTTGTGTTGCGGCCCTGGCTCTCTACGCCTCGGGTGAAGAGTTTTTGAGTGCGGCGCAACTGTTAGTCGCGGCCCATTTGCCGGTGGCTCTCCTGGAAGGAGGGGTGACAGCGATTGTCGTTGGATCCTTGAAACGGATACGCCCGGAGATATTTGCTGCAACTTCGGAGAGTGGAGTATAGTATGAGAACTCTGAAAAGGTATGGTGTTCTGGCTGGCATCGTGGGGTTCGCACTGCTTCTTGCTGTAGACGGCTGGGCACATAGAGTGAATATTTTCTGTTGGGTGGAAGGAAAGGAGGTGGTCAGCGAGAGCGCTTTTCCCTCCGGTACTCCTGTCCATGAAGGCACCATTCGCGTTTTTGCTGAAGACGCGGACAGGAAATTGCTTGAAGGCAGCACTGACACACAAGGGCGTTTTCGTTTCCGCATTCCCAAACAAGCCATCGACAATGCCTGGGACCTCAGGGTGGAGATCGATGCCGGCGTGGGCCACGTCAATTCTTGGATGGTCCAGGCCAGTGAGTTTGCTACCAGCGGCTCATCACCTAAAACCACTGCGAGTCAGTCGCAAGCCGCAGGGACTGACAGGACGGACAGGGAGGTGGCTGCTTCCAATGCGGCGGAGTTGACCCCAAAAGAACTGGAGGCGGCATTGGAGCGCAAGCTGCGTCCCATTCACCAGAAATTGAGCCGTCTGGAACAGGACCGCGTTTCTGTGCAGGATGTTGTGGGCGGTCTCGGCTATATCCTGGGTCTGGCGGGTATCGCCCTGTATTGTTCTGCCCGGCGACGGGGTTGAGCGTAAGGAGGCAGGATGGATGAGGGCAGTGCCTCGAGGAGGTGCTGACACAGGCGAAGGCTGAAAGAAGTGCTGCGCGCAGTGGATCAAAAATGGAAAAGGGTGGACACACTCCTGGGATTGAGGTAAGCAACACCTTAGAAAGGTGGAGTTTTCAATGAGGCCTTTGCCGGTCCGGGTCAGCTGTGACCCGGTTGAACCCGACAACCAAGGAGAGCTGTCATGGCTTGGTATGAAAAGCAAAAGGTCCTGGTTCCCATCGACTTTTCCAAAAAATCCTTTGAAGCCCTTGACGTCGCCGGTGAATTTGTCAGGGAATCGAGCCAACTCTATCTCATATACGTCGTGCGGCCGTTGCGGCCGACGGACCTGGATATGATCTGGGAAACCCTCAGTGAGGAGCAGCGGATCCATCTCCAGGGCCTGCGGCTGGGAACTGGGGATACCACTGCCGGCAAAGAAAGTGAAAAACGTATCCAGGTCCACGCCAAAGCGTTGCGGGACCATCTGGACGACAAATACGACCAGGTCAATGTGACGGTGACCTTTGGTGATCCGGGAGAAGAGATTGCCAAACACGCCGATGAACTCGGGGTGGACATGATTGTCATGCCCTCGCACGGCAGGCGGGGGGTCAAACACCTTCTGCTTGGCTCTGTGGCCGAACGGGTATTGCGGTACGCCCATTGCCCGGTGTTGGTCCTTCGTTAACCCCCCTTTTTCCTGTTACAGCAAGTCGTATAGCGTGCGAGCCCTTACGGACTTCAAGGAGATCCGTTTGAAATACAAAGAAATTTCGGGGCAACTGCGAGATTGACCTGTAACCGCCGTGGTTTGGGAGTTGCCAACGCGCGGTGGGATAAGGGAGCAACTGCCAGTTGAAAGGTTCAGAAAATGGGAAAGGGGTGCCGCTGGTGCGGCACCCCTTTTCGTTTCGGTTTGGTGCGCCAGGGAGGATTCGAACCCCCGGCCAAGAGCTTAGAAGGCTCCTGCTCTATCCTACTGAGCTACTGGCGCAAAGCACTTGAATTTATCCGCCGACGGTGAAAAAATCAAGATCCTGTCTCGGTCCGAACTTTCCGGATCAGGCAATGTTGATGCTATCATAGCCGCGCCACCCGGAGCCCTGATGACCCTCTTTTCCTCGTTTGCCGCGTTTGAAGCCCACGTCAATACATTGGGGCTTTTTCATATGGATCTGCGTTTGGAGCGGATGGACCGGGTCTTGACCTGTTTGGAACGCACGCGTCCGCAGGGCTTGACCCTCCAGGTCCTGGGCACAAACGGGAAGGGCTCGACAAGCAGTATGCTTGAAGGCTTGGCTCGCGCTCAAGGGAGGCGAACCGGCGTCTTCTCTTCCCCCCATTTTGTTTCCTTGCGAGAGCGAGTGCGTATTGACGGAGCACTGCTTGATGAGCAGCAGTGGCTTCGAGCCGCCAACAGTGTTGCCGCGTGCGATCCTGAATTGACCTATTTCGAATGGATGACGGCTGTGGCGCTGGAATTGTTCGCCATCCACGACGTCGACGTCCTCATTCTTGAGGCCGGTCTCGGGGGACGCCACGATGCGACGACTGCAGTGGCCGTCGATGGAACGGTCGTGACCCCTATTGGCGAGGATCATGAAAACATTCTGGGGCCGGGTCTGGAGCGTATTGCTGCGGACAAGGCCGGAGCGTTTCGCCCGGGCGTCCCGGTTTTCAGTGCCCGGCAATCGGCTGAAGTTCGGAACGTGCTGGAAGGTGCCGCCGAGAAGTGCCGTAGTCCATTGCGTTTTGTCCCTTCAGACCCGCCCTGCGATGTTCCCTCCTGTCTGGCCGAACGGCTGCCAGGGACCCACCAGCAAGATAATTTTCGCCTGGCCACCCTTGCTTGGAGCGCTTGTGCCAAACAGCTTGGGGCTGAGACATCTCCTGCAATCCTGCGCCGGGGAGCTCAGCTGGCCTGGCTTCCCGGACGGCTGCAATGGTGTCGACTCGGCGAATTGGAGGTCCTGTTGGACGGGGCTCACAACCTGCCGGCTCTGGAATGCCTGCAGCAGTTTGTCGAGGCATTGGAAGCCCCGCCGCGGCAGCTCATTTTTTCCTGCCTGTCTGACAAGGCCACCGCCGGGCTGCTGGAGCAGATCCGGCAGTTCAACATGGATGCGGTATGGGTTCCGGAGATAGCGGCCGGGCCCCGCAATCTGCCGGCTCGACAGTTGGCGTCCCAGGTGGGAGGCACGGCTGTGGCGACGCTGGGCCATGCTTTGCAGTGCGCACAAGAAGCTGGGGGCAGGGTCCTCATCTGCGGTTCCTTGTATTTGTTGGCCGAGTTTTTTAGACTCCATCCCCGGTTTTTGGTGCCCCCGACGTCGGATTTATCCACTTGATTGCAGCGCCACAGGAGCCCGCCGTGAAAGAATTGTTTCGGAAATTGCCGGCAACGGACGATGTTTTGCGCCAATTGGAGGATCTGGACGAAAATACCGGAATCCCTCGTCCCATGCTGCGCGATGCCGTAACGCAATTTTTGGACCGCTGCCGTGAAGCCATTCGCCGTCAGGAAGTGACCGACCCCGAGGAACTCGCTCTGACGGCCCTCTTGCCTCGGGCGCAGGAAACGGTCCGTGGCCTGGTTCGCCCCCATTTCCGCCGAGTCATCAACGCCACCGGAGTGGTCGTGCATACCAACCTCGGGCGGTCCCTGCTGGCCCGGGCCGCACGGGAGGCGGTCGAAGAGTCCTGCCGATTTTATTCCAATCTCGAATTCGCTCTGGAAACCGGCAAACGCGGCAGCAGGTACAGTCACGTCGAGTCCCTGCTGTGTTCTTTGACCGGGGCGGAAGCCGCATTGGTGGTCAACAACAATGCCGCCGCCGTCTTGCTGGTCCTCGATACGCTGGTCAAAGGCAAGGAGGCTGTGGTTTCACGTGGCCAATTGGTCGAAATCGGGGGCTCGTTCCGTATACCGGACGTTATGGCCAAAAGCGGCGGGATTTTGCGTGAGGTGGGGACAACGAACCGGACCCATCTGAGCGATTACGAGCAGGCCATCGGCCCCGAGACCGGGGCCCTTATGAAGGTGCACACCTCAAATTACAAGGTGATCGGATTCCACAAGGAAGTCGGCTTGCGGGAATTGGCTGTTTTGGGCCGTGAATACGATCTTCCGGTGATTGAGGACTTGGGAAGCGGGAATCTGTTTGACTTTACGCCCTACGTTCCCCTTGATGAACCGACCGCTCAGTCTGTGCTGCGCGAGGGGGCTTCAGTGGTGACTTTCAGCGGCGATAAATTGTTGGGAGGGCCGCAGGCGGGGGTGATCCTGGGTCGAAAAGACGAGATCGAGCGGATCAAACGCAATCCGCTGAACCGGGCCCTGCGAATCGACAAAATGACCCTTGCGGCGCTTGAAGCCACTTTACGCCTGTATACTGATCCTGCTCGGGCCCGACGTGAAATTCCGACCCTGGCCATGATCACGCTGTCTCCGGAGACAATCCAGGGGCGGGCAAAACGGCTGGCCAGCACATTGCGGCGGCAGTGGCAGCAGCACCTGCCGGTTCGTACTCGGGCCGGGTCGTCCCGGGTCGGTGGTGGAGCGAGTCCGGAAAAGGATCTGCCGACCACGCTGGTGCAGATCCCTTTGCCCGGGAACCGACTCGAACCGTTTCGCGAGGCGCTTTTGCAAACGGATCCGCCCTTGGTGGGGCGCATTGAGGACGGGGCCTTTTGTCTGGATCCCCGAACGCTGCAAAGCGAAGAACTCCGTGTGGTGCCCGGCCTTTTGGAGCAAGCGCGCCTGGCCTGTGGGATCGGGGGCGGTCCTTAGGACCTGTCCCTGAGCGACTGGTCACCCCTATTTTTGCCGGAATACCGTACAGTCCCGATACATATGTTCCCATGGCAGCAAAGCGCCCCCCCTTTACACCGTTGCGTCCCCTCGATCAATACGCTCGGGGGAAGGCAAAGCGATTACACGGGGACAACAGGATCAGGCAGGTCGTGTTGCCGCTTCCTGGGATTTGCGAGCGGGCCGCGAGAGACGTTTTTCACCTGCTAACGAGAGAGGAGAAAGCCTGTGGAATTGGCTCATACGCCGAAAAGTTGCTGGGATATCTTTTCCAGTCAGGAAGAGCGGGTGGCTCTGGAAGAAGCCGCTACTGAATATATTGCATTTTTAAGCCGCTGCAAGACCGAACGGGAAACCGTGCAGTGGGTCGTTGAACAGGCTGAAGCTGCCGGTTTTCGGCAAGAGTGGGCGGAAGGGGCCGTCTATCGCGAGCTCAAGGGCAAGACCGTATTATTGGCCCGGCGTGGACGTCGCCCCCTTCGCGAAGGAGTTCGGCTTCTCGGCGCCCACGCGGATACGCCCCGCTTGGATTTCAAACAACACCCCGTGTATGAAGACGGCGGTATGGCCCTGGGCAAGACCCATTATTACGGCGGCATCCGGAAATACCAGTGGTTGGCCAGGCCCCTGGCCCTGCATGGAGTGGTGGTCAAGGAAAATGGAGAGACGGTGCGGGTTTGTCTGGGCGAAGACCAAGGCGATCCGGTGCTGACCATCGCCGACCTGCTTCCCCATCTGGCCCAGGAGCAAAACGAGCGCAAGGTCACCGAGGCCTTTGAGGCCGAAAAGCTGAATATTGTTCTGGGCCATATGCCCCAAGGACAGGACCCCTCTTCCGAAGGGGACTCCAAAGAGGGCGACCGGGTCAAAAAACGGGTCTTGACGCTACTTAACGCCAAATATGGGATTATTGAAGAAGATCTGTATTCTGCGGAACTCCAGGCTGTTCCAGCTGGCCCGGCCCGGTGTGTGGGCCTCGATGAAGCGCTTATCGGCGGGTACGGTCAGGACGACCGGATTTGCGTTTTTTGTGGTCTCAAGGCCCTGCTGGCTGAAGAAGACCCCGAATTCACCCAAGTGGTTATTTTCTGGGACAAGGAGGAGATCGGCTCCGACGGCGCCACTGGTGCCAAATCACTGTTTATGGAGTACAGTCTTCAGGATATGCTCCGGGCGTGGGAACCGGAGACTGCACTGTCCGAACTCTTTTTCGCGACCAAGGCCCTTTCCGGGGACGTCCACGGAGCCCTGGATCCCGATTTTCAGGACCTGCACGACAAGTACAATACCTCCCGGCTGGGGTATGGACCGGTTTTCTGCAAGTTTACCGGTCACCGGGGTAAAGTCGGCGCCAACGATGCCCATGCCGAATATGTGGCCTGGTGGCGGCGGCTGTTGAACCGAGCGTCCATCCCCTGGCAGATGGCTGAAATCGGCAAGGTAGACAAAGGAGGCGGCGGAACTGTGGCCAAGCATTTGGCCATCTACGGTATGGACATCATCGATTTCGGGCCAGGTGTGCTCGGGATGCACAGCCCGTTTGAACTCAGTTCCAAGGCGGATCTGTACGCCACCATCAAGGCCTTTCAGGCGTTTCTGGGCAGCAAGGAGTAGCTTTCATGCCGGTGATCATGGGCACGGCCGGGCATATCGACCACGGCAAAACCAATCTTATCAAGGCCTTGTCTGGAATCGACTGTGATCGGCTCAAGGAAGAGAAAAAACGGGGCATCACCATCGAATTGGGATTTGCCTACGTCGACCTGCCGGGCGGACAGCGACTGGGGATCGTAGACGTTCCCGGGCACGAGAAATTCGTGAAGAATATGGTAGCCGGGGCCGCGGGCATTGATTTTGTGCTCCTTGTCGTCGCGGCTGATGAAGGGGTCATGCCCCAGACCCGTGAGCACCTGGAAATCTGTTCTATTCTCGGGATCAAGCACGGCCTTGTGGCCCTGACCAAGGTGGACATGGTGGAGCCGGATCTTATGGAACTGGCCCAGGAGGATGTCCGGGACCATTTACAGGGCACATTTCTGGAGGAGGCTCCGATCTTTCCGGTCTCGGCCCATACCGGCGAAGGTGTGGATGTTTTGCGCCAGGCCGTGGTCTCCTTGTGCGGTTCGGTCCAGATCGTCCGGGAGACTGACCTCTTCCGTCTCCCGGTGGACCGGGTGTTCAGCATGCGCGGACATGGCACGGTGATCACCGGAACACTCGTTTCCGGCCAGATCGATGTTGGGGACGACGTTGAGGTCTACCCCCAGCTCAAGACGACTCGTGTACGCGGTCTTCAGGTCCACGGCCAGGAGGTCCAGCGGGCCTTGGCCGGGCAGCGAACGGCCTGTAACCTGGCGGGGGTGGAGGTTTCCAGCCTCCAGCGTGGCGATGTGCTCGCCAGACCCGGAACATTGATCCCCAGTCAGATGTGGGACCTGGAGCTGACGTGTCTGTCTTCAGCCCCACGGCCATTACGGCACAGAACAGAACTCCATTTTCACCATGGATCGCGTGAGGTCCTGGCCCGGATCTTTCTTTTGGATCGCGACAAGCTCCAGCCTGGTGATACTGCCTTGGCACAGGTCCGCTTCACCGAGCCGATGGCTGGCGTCTTCGGCGACCGGTTCGTCCTCAGGGCGTATGCGCCGTTGCGAACCATTGGTGGCGGTCGGGTTCTGGGTCCGGCGGCCACAAAAATCAAGCGCCATTCAAGCGGCGTCGAGCAATTGCAGGCCCTGGCTAAAAGCGGTGAGCGAGGGGTGGTGGCCTTCCAACTGGCCCGAGCCGGGCAAAGCGGGCTGGACATGCACCGGTTGCGTGTCATGACCGGAATCCCTGGCAAGCGTTTGGAAAACCATCTCCAGGATCTGGGCAGCAAACAGGAGGCGTTGCTTTTCGACCGTGAAGAGCGGGCCTATGTCCATGGCCAGGTCCTTGAGGAATTGAAACACCGCTTGCATGCCTATGTGCAAACGTACCACACCAAGCACCCCATGCGGGCCGGTGTGACCCGCAGTGAACTCGCCTCTGGCTGGGGGCAGGGAATGCCACAGAAATTGCTTCATTTTCTTCTGGAGCGAGCGGCCAGAGACAGCCTGGTCATCAAGGAAGGGGAGACGTTTCGCCTGCCGGAGCACCGTGTCTCTCTGGCAGCGGATCAGGAGAAATTCAAGACCCTGCTTGTCCAGCGGTACAAGGAGGCAGGGTTACGGCCCCCAAATTTGCGCGAGGTACTGGAGGAACTCGACGTCACCGCCAAGGAGGCTGCTCCGCTTTTGCGCATGCTGATCGAGGGTGGGGAATTGGTGAAGGTCAAAGAGGAACTCTACTTCGATCCGGTGGCCATCAAAGGCCTCAAGGACCAGGTCCGCTCCTATTTTGAGGCCAACGAAACCCTGCACCCCACGGATTTCAAGGAGCTGACAGGATTGTCGCGCAAGTATACGATTCCCCTTTTAGAATTTCTGGACCGCGAAAAAGTGACCATGCGGGTTGGCGACGTCCGGCAGTTGCGCCAAGGGTGAACTGGGGCGAGTGGGCTGCGCCCAGAGCGGCGCTTTTGCGCCGCGGCACACAAAAAAAAGAGGGTCAGGCGTGAAGCCTAACCCTCGGAAATTGCAAAACTGGGGTGAGTGACAGGATTTGAACCTGCGACCACCTGGGCCACAACCAGGCGCTCTACCAACTGAGCTACACCCACCGCGCGAGACCCATATTTCTATGCAACACTTGCGCCCCTGTCAAGAAAAAAATACAACCAATTGGTTTTTCAGAACCTAACCGGGTAGTGACAACCACCACATCCCGCAGATCATTGAAAAGCCCTGAGGAATGGTGCCACAAAGTTCGTTGACGCCGTGTGTGTATTCGGGACTCGGTGTGAGAACTTTTTGCCACCTTCCTGGCATGGGGATATTTTCAACGATCCGCCAACCTTGTTTTCGGGAGTTCCCTTATGGATAAACTCGTTATCGAAGGCGGAGTTCCGCTTCACGGCCATGTGGCCCTGAGCGGATCCAAAAATGCCGCCTTGCCTATATTGCTGGCTGCCATTCTTGTCCCCGAAAAGGTCTGCTTTGCAAATGTCCCGCCGCTTCGCGATATCACGACCACGATCAAATTGCTGCAGCTCCTCGGGTGCCAGGTCGATCAGGAGGGACCTGAAGTGCGAGTCACGGCCGGTGAGGGTCTGCATCCACAAGCGCCCTACGAATTGGTGCGGACCATGCGGGCCTCTGTGTTGTGCCTGGGGCCTCTTTTGGCCCGTCTTGGGGAAGCGGAAGTCTCCTTGCCGGGGGGATGTGCCATCGGGGCCCGGCCCGTGGATTTGCATCTCAGGGCCCTGGAACAGATGGGGGCTGAATTCACCCTCAAGGGCGGGGACATCAAAGGGCGTTGTGACAGGCTGCGAGGCGCTCGCATTGCTTTTGACTTTCCCACTGTCGGCGGGACCGAGAATGTGCTCATGGCCGCGGTCCTGGCCGAAGGCGAGACAGTATTGGAAAACGCCGCCAGGGAGCCTGAGATTACTGATCTGGCCCGGTTCCTGAATGCCTGCGGTGCCAGGGTTACGGGCCACGGCACCAGTGTTATCCGGGTCCAAGGCGTCACCTCGTTGCGGGGGACAGACTACACAATCATGCCGGATCGGATCGAGGCCGGAACCTATTTGGCCGCGGCGGCTATCACCGACGGCAAACTCGTCCTCGAAAACGGTCAACTGGAGCATATTGAGGCCGTGGCTGCCAAACTCCAGGAAATGGGGGTGCACATTGAAGAGCGGCCCGAGGGCCTTGTAGCCAGCCGGGGAAAGGAGCTACACGGAGTGGATGTGACCACCCAGCCGTACCCGGGGTTCCCCACGGACATGCAGGCCCAGATAATGGCTTTGATGGCTATTTCCCACGGCTCCGGGTTGATCAAGGAGACGATCTTCGAAAACCGGTTCATGCACGTCTCGGAACTGGTTCGTCTCGGCGCGGAGATCAAGCTCTCCGGACAAAGCGCTATGGTTCGGGGCGTGTCTTCCTTGTACGGCGCGCCGGTCATGGCCTCGGACCTTCGTGCTTCAGCATCGCTTGTCCTTGCGGGGCTGGCGGCCCAGGGCAGGACCGAAGTGCGGCGGATTTATCACCTCGACAGGGGCTACGTCCGGATGGAGGAGAAATTGCGCCAACTCGGGGCCAGGATTTGGCGCGCTTCAGAATAAGGTTCTGGTCAACCGGGACCCAGGGCAGGCACGTCTTTACACGGTGCTGAAGCTCGGTTTTCGGCCTGGTGCGAAAGTCCCCTCTCCGGACGGGAACTGTAAAGGACGCGACAATGGATCCGTGGCGATCACTGGATGGGCGACGACAGTTCTTGCCCGGAGTAGTGCCGTGGCACTTCGTTTTTCTCGCGCTCAGTGCAGGGGTCTTTGGCGCGCGCTCCCCACTGGCGGCTGCGACGGGCATGGGTCTGCTCTGGGCGGTTGCCCGAGGACAAGACAAGCGGGCTCATCTCGGGGGCTGGCTGTGTGTCTTTGTTCTTGGTGGCCTTATGGGGGTATTGCTGCTGCCCCGCCAACCATCGCGCGGCCTGCCGGATTGGATGGCTGCCCGGAAGACTGTGGAGCTGCGAGGCACAGTGGACACAGTGGCTTTCAAGCCAGAGCAGCGAGCGAAAATCATCCTCACCGATGTCCAGGTACGCCCTTCTCCTGGGGCGCCCTGGCAGCAATGGTCTGCATCGGTTGTCTGGACCTGGGAACACCCCTCGGCGTGGCCCGGGCCTGGCCAAAGGGTGCGCTTGCAGTCCCGACTCAAGCCGGTCCACGGTTTTGCCAACCCCGGGACCTGGAATACCGAGGCGTATTGGGCCCGGCGCAATGTCTGGTACCGGACCTATACAAAGGGTGAAGACGGAGCAATCACTCTCACCGGAAAGCCTTCACCAGGATGGCGCTTTCGACTCGCTCTGCGGCAGCGGATAGTAGAGTTGACCCCGCCTGGACCCGGGCGGGGGCTGGCCCTTTCCCTGCTTATGGGAGATCGTTCGGAGCTTTCCTATGCCACGCTGGATCTTGTCCGGCGCGGTTCCTTGGCCCACAGCCTGGCTTTGTCCGGGCTGCATGTCGGGTTTATCGTCTCCATCGGATTTGCCCTGGCCTGGGGCCTGGGATGGATCGTTCCGGGAGTGTATCTCCATTTGCCGCGTTCCAAACTGGCCGTTTTGCTGTGCGTCCCGTTGGTCAGCGGATATCTGTGGCTGGGGCAGGCCGCGCCATCGTTGATCCGGGCCTCGGTCATGTTCGGGGCCTGGGGAGTGCTGCTGTGGAAGGGGCGCTCCCAGGTCCTGCTGGACGGCTTGTTCTGGGCGGTCTTGGTACTTTTCTGTCTTTCTCCCCTCTCCCTGTACGATATTGGTGTCCAACTCTCTGTGGTTGCCGTCGCCGGATTGATCTTGTTGGGACGCGCGCTTGGACCGCTGTGGCGGAGTGCGGCCGCGTCCTGGCCCGCATGGCTGGCACCGGTGCGCTATGCCCTGGCTGTTTTGGGTATGAGCTTTCTGGCCAACCTGGTTCTCCTGCCGCTTCTGGCGTCGACCTTCGGCGTTATCAGTCCCCATCTCTACCTCAACAGTCTTTGGTTGCCGCTATTGGGGTTGGGCGTCCTGCCTTTGGCCCTTGTGGGCGTTTTGGGGTGGGTGGTGCCCCATGCAGAGGTTTTGTCCGTTGTTGGCTTCAAGTCCGCCGCAATTCTGGCAGATCACATGATCGCAGGGTTGCAATGGCTGGATGGTCACGGCTGGCTTGAGGATCTCACTGTCTTGCGGCCCTGGTGGCCGGAGGCGTTTGGCTACTGGCTGCTGCTTGGCGCGCTCGTTCTGGGGTTGTGCGCTCGGAAACGGATCTGGCCCCTGGTCGGTGTCGGACTCATGCTGCTCGTGCTCCCATCGCTGTGGCAGGGGACGCACCACGGTCATGTCCAAATGGCCGTCCTTGATGTCGGCCAGGGACAAGCCATCTTGCTCCAGGGGCCGACCGGGCGCCGGGTCCTGGTTGATGGTGGCGGGTCCTGGAATCCGGATTTCGATCTGGCCCGCTTTGCCGTTTTGCCACCTCTGACCTGGGGAGACGGACCTGCTTTGGAGTATGCGGTTTTGACCCACCCGGATTTTGATCACCACCGGGGGCTGATAACGGTGGCCCAGCGCTGTCAGGTCAACAGGTTTGTCTTCAACGGCGACTGGCCGAAGGGACGTGACGGGAAGGAGTTGGAAGAAGCCCTGCAGTCCAGGGAGGTGGGGGTATCGGTTGTTTCTCGAGGTGAAACGATCCCATTGGGTGGTTCGTGTTGTCTGGAGGTGCTCCACCCCCCTCGGCAATGGGGGGCTTCTGGGAAAAACGACCATTCATTGGTTCTGCGTCTGTGCGCCGAGGGACGGGGGCTGGCCCTGTTGTGCGGTGATATTGAGAAAAATGGTCTCACCACCTTGTTGCAAAATACCGCCGGGCTTCGCAGCGAGGTTCTCGTCGTGCCCCATCACGGTAGCCGTAGCAGTGTTTCGCCGGATTTGTATGCAGCTGTTGAACCGGATCTGGCTGTGGTCAGCGCCGGTTTTCTGCACCCCTTTCGTTTTCCGCACCAGGAGGTCCTAACGGCCCTTGCGGCGCAGGATATCCCCGTCGAGACGACTGCTCGCGCCGGAGCCGTGCGCATTGACTGGGACCTGACAACCGGGCGGCGCAAAGTAGAGCGCTTTCGGGACCGCCTTTGAGACCGAAAGCTGAAAACTCCAGGAAGAACCCCCGCTGGCACACAGTGCCAGCGGGGGTTCTTCCTGGAATGGCGGCCCCTGGATTCAATTCATTGAATCCAGGGGCTGATTTTTATCAAGAATTGCTAAGGATTAAGATCAATAATCCATGTTCAGCCGTTCGTGGATGGCCTGCAGGGTTTGAGCGGCTTCTTCAGCGGCTCGGGCTGTGCCCTGATGGATAATATCCCAGACTTCGTCGGGATTTTTTTCGAGTTCCCGGCGGCGTTGCTGTATGGGGGTCAAGAAGCGGTCCATATGGGCTAAAAGGGATTTCTTGCAGGCCATGCAGCCCCGAGTGGCCTGGGTGCAGCCCTCATGGACCTCAGCGGTTTCCTCGGGAGAGGCGAGCAGTTCCAGGTAGGGAAACAGATTGCAATTTTCCGGATCCCCCGGATCCTTGAGCCGCTTCCGGGCCGTGTCCGTGAGCATGGACATGATTTTTGGCTTGATGGTCTCCATGTCCTCACCCAAATGGATGGCATTGCCGTAGCTTTTGCTCATTTTGCGGCCGTCCAGACCGGGAAGCTTGGCCGTCTCGGTCAGTTTGGCCTGGGGTTCCGGGAAGAAGTCGCCGTAGAGGTGATTGAAGCGGCGGGCGATTTCCCGGCAGAGCTCCAGGTGCGGAAGTTGGTCATGCCCCACCGGAACCAGCTCCGGGCGGTACATGAGGATGTCTGAACTCATGAGGACCGGATAGCCAAGAAAGCCGTAGGTATTGAGATCCTTGGCCGCAAGCTCCTGTTTGATTTCCTTGTAGGTCGGATTGCGCTCCAGCCATCCCAGCGGTGTGATCATGGACAACAGCAGGTGGAGTTCGCTGTGGGCCTTGATGTGCGATTGAAGAAACAAGGTGCATTTTGAAGGATCCAGTCCGCCGGCGACCCAATCCATGACCAATTGGGGTACAAAGGATTTGATATGGGTCGGGTCATTGTATTCGCTGGTCAAGGCGTGCCAGTCGGCAATGAAAAAATAGCAATCGTATTCTTCCTGCAATTGTGTCCAGTTCTGCAGGACTCCGAAATAGTGGCCGAGGTGCAGCGGTCCGGTAGGACGCATGCCAGATACGATACGTTTGGAATCAGACATAGTGGGGGACACCCTTGCGGTTTATCAGGTCGTTGCAAATCTCCCAATGGGAGACAGCTGTAATAGGTTCAAAATTGTACGTACAGATACGTACGCTGCGACCTTGAACGTTGTATCGCCGTCCCTTGGGATTTTTGAATGACCTGCATTGTAAGGAGTTTTGCAACAGTCAGTTCTGGTTTGGTTCAAGCCGCAGCACGTTGCCAGCGCCTCGAAAGCAGTCGTTGTTCTTGCCGTGAAACTGGCTCCGGAGCTCTTGAAAGGAGCACCAGGCGTATGGCCTGCAGGACCAGCGTTCACCTCATCTGGTGCCCGCTTTTACATGGGCAACAGGAAGGAGGCCAGTCCGTATATGACCGGGACAATGACTTTTTGTACCGCTCCGGTCAAAAACAAGAGGATCAGGAGTATAAATCCGTATTTGGATTGTTGTTGATAGATCTGGGCGTATCGGGGCGGTAAAAGGCCGGCGAGGATATTGCTCCCATCCAGGGGGGGGACCGGCAGGAGATTGAAAATTCCGAGCCCGATGTTCACCAGCACCCCGGCCTGGGCCATGTAGACTACTGGCTGGACGACACGAATGACCTGTTCCGACGCGCTTTGGCCGAACAGCCAGAACAGGGCATGGAACACCAGGGCGAAACACACCGCCAACACAAAGTTGGTCACTGGTCCGGCCAGAGAGACGAGAATCATCCCCTGTCGGGGGTTGCTGAAATAAGCGGGATTGACCGGCACCGGTTTGGCCCAGCCTATTTTGACGATAAACAGGGCCAGGGCGCCAATGGGGTCGAGGTGCTTGATGGGGTTGAAGGTCAACCTTCCGGCCTGTTTGGCAGTAGGATCGCCAAGTAAGTAGGCGACATAGCCGTGGGCTACCTCATGGAAGGTGATGGCCATAAGGACCGGGACGGCCAATATGGCGAACTGGCGGACGATTTCAGCGATATCGATCATGAGAACCTGCTGGGCCCGCATTATTGGGCTTGAGTGGTATGTGGGGCGTCGGCGCGAAATTCGAGCGCGGCTGGACGCAAAATCGTTTGCATTCGTGGCTGTGAGCCAGCTAGGGCTGCTATCATGTCCCGATGCGGCGGGCAAGTGCCTTGCACCGGGTGGCAGCCATTATCTCATGCAGCGGGAATGATATTGATGCCGAGGGTGTAACCCTGCGTGCCGAGAAAGCGCATGATTGTTGTCCTGGCGCCGCGGGAGGCGACCAGAGGTACGACAAAACAGCTTCCCGGCGCAGGAAGGTCGTGGGGTCCCCAGACCGGAATGCCGTGAATGGGGCGGCCGATCTTGTTTGGAGCAACATCGATAAAAGCCCGGATGCGAAGGCCTTGCTCGGTCAACAACGAAGCCCGCTGCCTGGTTTTGCGTCCGGCCCCCCAGACAACGATGTCCGGGTGGTGTGGATTGTGAGTCTGCAGCCATTTGGCCAGATAGTGAGCCTTGATGCGGTAGAACGCCTCAGTGCTGCAGCGCGGATCGGTCCTGGAGAGGCGGTCAGGGGGATCGTTCCAGGTGAGCAGAGTTTCTGGGGTTTTGGCCATATTGACGCCGTTGTCGAGCCACCGCAGCCACAATTCGTAATCTTCGGGAAAAACGCCCGCGGCATATCCCCCGAAACGGTGGACGAGTTCGGCTCTGAACATGACCGAGGGGTGGGCGAAAGGGGATTCAATGAAACGCAGATTGCGGATTTGGTCCGGGGTGCAGACGTGGTTGGTCCAGTCGACGTAACGGGCGTAGCCCGAATTGGCTCGGCAACGGGGAAACTCTACGCGGCAGGAGATCAGGTCAATATCCGTCTGGCTTTCCAGGCAGTCTGCCTGGCGTTCCAGGCGTTGGGGGTGGCTGATGTCGTCGCAGTCCATGCGCGCGATATAAGGAGCATTGCAGTGTGTGAGGCCCAGGTTCAGCGCGCCGACGATGCCGTTGTGGGCTGAGAAAATCGGTTTGATACGGGGGTCGCGTTGGGCGTAGCGCTCCAAGATTGTGGCTGTGTCGTCGGTCGAACCATCGTCCACAGCCACGACCTCGAAATCGGGCCGGGTCTGATCCAGAAGGCTGTCCAGGGCTGCTGGAAGGGTCGTTGCGCCGTTATAGACCGGAAGAAGAACACTGAGTGTGGAAAAGTGAGGGGCCACGGGGTGGAGCAAATGTCCTTGGTTTCAATGCCAGGGCCGATGCGCGGCAGTGGGCGGTGTTCCTTGGCGGTGGTGTGATGCGAAGAACAGAGTGTATTGGTTCCATGCTGGAGGTCAAGAGGCCGACCCCGGAGGGCCGTGTTTTTTGCGATTTTCCCTTGGGAGATGGAAAAAGGTCCGCGTATGAACATTGCAACACGCCTGGGCCAAGCCCAGGCGTGTTGCAATGCGTTTCGGAAACACCGCGTGTGTGCGCCGAAGTTATTCGATCAGGCCGTTGTCCTGGAGCCATTGAGTGGCCACTGCCTTGAGCTCTTTGTGGTCGACATCCACTGCCTTGTTGAGTTGCTGCATCTGGTTGGTATCCAGCTTTTGGGCCAGCGGTTTCAATATGTCCCGAATTTCGGGGTATTGTTCGAGAACGTCCTTTCGAACGACCGGCGCAGGATTGTAGACGGGAAAGAACTGCTTGTCGTCCTCGAGGAGGACGAATCCGAAAGCCGCGATGCGACCGTCGGTGGAAAAGCCCATGGCCACGTCGGCCTGGCCTTCACGCAAGGCCTTGTACGTCAGTCCCGTGGACATCTTTTTGATCTGATCGATCGGCATGCGGAAGTCATAGGTGCGCATCAGGGCCTTGAACCCATCTGGACGTTCCCAGAATTCCACGTCTGTGGCAAAGAGCAGTTCATCCGGGTTGTCGTCTACATAGGCGCCGAAATCGGAGATACTGGTGATGCCCAGGGCGTCGGCCTGTTTTTCGCGCATCATCAAGGTGTAGGTGTTGTTGAACTGGATCGGGTCGAGCCAGACCAGATTCTTGTCGGCATCGTGGCTTTTGACCCACTCGTAGACCTTGTCCGGATGAGTCATGACCGCCTGGTCGTCTTGCTCGTAATACACGGTGTAGGCCGTACCGGTGTATTCGAAATAGAGATCAAACTGGGCATTGACGAGGGATTTACGGGCCAGGGCGGAACCGACGCCGGTCTTGGTCTTGGCTTCGATTCCCGCGTCTTCGAGGAGGATTTGGGCGCATTCGGCAAGGATATACTGTTCAGTATAATTCTTACCGCCCACGATGAGCGGCGAGGCGTTCAGCGTGGTACTACCGGCCATGAGCACCAGGGCACTCAAGACAAGGGTCAGAAATGAACGGGGAATGTTGAACATTGGAGCCTCCATAGGTTTGGGTGTCGGATGGTTATTGGGAATCGGCGAGGCGCAGGCCTCGCGACACCAGCAACAGGCTTAAGATGGTACACAGGAAATCGCCGAGCAGGGCCAGGAGCGTGGTGGGAATGGCGCCAGCCAGCAGTTTTTCCGTCTGCATGAGATTGATGCCGGTAAAAATGAGATCACCGAGGCCTCCGGCGCCGATGAGATACGCCAAAGCGGTGGTCCCAATATTGATCACCAGAGCGACCCGGAATCCGGTCAGAATGACAGTCATGGCGTTGGGCAACTCCACTTCAAGCAGGATACGCCAATCCGGCATGCCCATGCCCTTGGCGGCATCGATCATGGCCGGGGACACGGAGGTGATTCCGGCCAGGGTGTTCCGGGCAATGGGCAGGATGGAGTAAACAAAAAGGGCGAAAATCGCTGTCCGGGAACCGATTCCCAGAACGCTCATCATCAGGGCCAAGACCGCCAGAGAGGGAATGGTTTGTCCCAGGCTGACGATGTACATGACCACACCTGCAAATCTGCGCAGCCGGCGACGGGTAAGCGCTATGCCGATGAGCAGGCCTAAACCGGTGGCCAGGGCCATGCTGACGCCGACCAGATAGAGGTGCTGGTACAACAGTTTTACAATGTACGGGTATTCATATGGGTCCGAGAGATACTCAATCAGCCCGACCCGTTCGGCCACGACGCCGAGGGTCAATAACAGGGCGATCAAGCCGGTGTGGTAGATTTTACGCAGAATAATACTCATTTGCTCTGCTTCCTCTGGATCTTGAGGCCCTTCGGCGTCAGGGCGTGCTCGATGCCGGCCATTCCGCCGTCGACCACAATGGCGAACACGGACACAAGAATGGCGCCGGCGACGATCATTTCATCGTAGACCCGGTCGATCCCCTGCTGGATATAGACGCCAAGCCCCCCGGCACCGACGAAGGTGGCGATGGCGGCAATGCCGATGTTCATGACCGCTGCCGTTCGCAGGCCGGCTAAAATAACCGGGATGGCGATGGGCAATTCGACTTCTTTTAATAATTGCCAATTGGACATGCCCATGCCCCGTCCGGCATTGACCACTGCAGGCGGCACGTTTTTGATCGCCACATAGGTGTTTCTGATAATTGGCAGCTGGCTGTAGAGCACCAGGGCAATAACCGCCGGCACTTTCCCCAGGCCGTGGCCGAACAAGGACAGCATCGGCAGCATGAGTCCAAACAAGGCGATGGAGGGGATGGTCATAAAGATATTGGCGGCGTTGATAACCCGCTTGGCCAAGGTCTCGTATTTGGTGATCAGGATCCCCACCGGGACGCCGATCACCGTGGCGATGCCTACCGAGAGGCCGACGATCCACATGTGCTCCCATGTCAGATACAGGGCCTGGTCGGCGTTGCTTTGGAGAAAACCTAGAATATCCATAGCATACGTCCTTCTTAGCGGGTCACGTCCCGGTCTTCGGTCTCATCGGAATAGACGTCCAAGATGGCTCGCTGGATGTTTTGATAGCTGACGGTGCCGATGAAGTCGCCGTTGCCGTCGATGACGCAGAGCAAAATGAGGTCGTGCATGAGCATCATGGACAGGGCGTCGCGGAGCGGTTGACGGCCCTGGGCCATGACCGGAAAGGGGGTGGCCACGTCACGCACAGGGCCGGTTTCAAACTTGAGGTCCTTGAGGGATACGAAGCCAACCGGCTTGCCCCCGTCCACGACGACGCCGTAGCGGCGTTTTTTCTCCTCCAGAAAGCCTATGGCTGCCGGAGCCAGGGTGTCGCCCTGGATGATGTTCAGCGGCACAGGGTTCATGGCATCGCGGACCCGCATCAATCCCAGCACTTTGAGGGCCCTGTCGGAGCCGACGAAGTCGGCCACAAATTTGTTTTTGGGCTGGGTCAGGATCATTTCCGGGGTATCGTATTGGATGAGGCGACCCTCACTGAAAAGAGCGATTTTATCCCCCATCTTGATCGCTTCGTGGATGTCATGGGAAACAAAGGCGATAGTTTTTTTCAGTTTTTCCTGGACCTTCAGAAATTCATCCTGAATTTGTTCCCTGTTGATAGGGTCGATGGCTCCAAAGGGTTCGTCCATTAGCAGGATCTCTGGATCGGCGGCCAGCCCCCGAGCAACTCCGATTCGCTGTTGCTGACCGCCGGAGAGTTCGGCCGGATAGCGGTCCCGATACAAAGCTGGATCTAACTGGACCATGCGCAGGAGCTCATCGGTGCGTTCCGAGATTTTGTCCTTGGACCAACCGAGCATGCGAGGGACGACAGCGATGTTCTGGGCAATGGTCTTGTTGGGAAAGAGCCCGATTTCCTGAATGACATAGCCCATGGACTGGCGCAGTCGGACAGGATCCTGTTCATTGATGTCGCGCCCCCCAATGGTAATGGTCCCTCGGGTGATGCTGTCCAGGCGGTTGGTCAGGCGCAAGGTGGTGGTTTTGCCGCAGCCCGATGGGCCGAGAAAAACCACCACCTCGCCTTTTTCAATATGAAAGGACACATTATCCAGGGCCGTTACAGCGCCTGGCCCGGAACCATAGATTTTGCTCACTGAATCGTAGGTGATCATACGGCCTCGTGCGGCTTGGTTTTCAATATGAATAGTGAAGACTTGAACTATTGCCAGGACAATTGCCCTGAACATCTTTTCATCAGTTCGGGTCGGTGGTCAGCGAAACAGGGTGAAGAAAAAAAACCAGGTATGCGGTGGCACATACCCATCCCGCTGGCACGCAGGAACGGCACGGTGAAGGGAGGAGAAACAGCTCTGAAAAGAAGGTCGCTTGAGATTCGGCATATTGGGGGTAGCGACAGCTCGACCGGATTCCTGTAATCCGGAGGGTCCGGCAGGGACGGAGTTGTGTTGGTGATTTCAGGACCCTGCTGCCACTTTCAGCTATTATATACGTGAAACCGGGGGGAGAAGGCAACTCGTGGAAATGGGGGGATTCGTCCGGAAAATTTCATTTTTGAGCGCTTTCTGACGCTTTTAACCACTAAACAGCCATGATGCTAGAAAAACAGGTCGAATTTTCTCTGGAGGGCTGAAAATGGGACAAAGGGAATTCAATCCGAGAGGCGGGCAAAGGATTATTGGGGGTTTTGTCTTGATCCTGAGGAGCTTACAGCTGGTGGGACAATGACGCGGGATCGGTTTCCTTCCAGGCCGTTTGCCCGAAATGGAGTCCTGTTGGACCAAATACAATCGCGGCGGCCGGAGTGCTTGTTCCAAATTTCTCGGTATGGAAGGGAGGTAGCCATTCGCTGGGAGGGTAGAGACTCTTACGGTAGCTCCTCACCCCTGGGAGTGGGGAGCGAAATCGTCGACGAGCCACGCTATGCCATAATAGTTCTGCTCGGGGTATTGTGGCCGTGGACAGAATTCCAGAAGCGGTTTTGCATGCAATAATTACGTGTTCCGGTTTGTCTTTTGCCAGTCATGGAAGATGCTCAAAGCCGCGGTGGCTCCTTCACCGACGGCGGTGACAATCTGGTTGACCCCGCCGATGGCATCGCCGGCAGCATAAATCCGGGGAATAGTGGTCCGGCAGGACCGGTCGGCCTGGATATAGCCGTGGGCGTCGAGGGTGATCCCCAGGTCTCTGGCCAATTGGGTGTTGGGCGATTCCCCCACGGCAATGAATATGCCGTCGGTCGCCACTTCTTGAGGTGTTCCGGATTGGACATTTTTGAGCCGTAGCCCCGTCACCTTGTCCTGGCCCACAATTTCTTCGACGATCGTATTCCAAAGGACGGGGATATTTTCGTGTTCCAGGCTCCGCTGGAGGTGGGGCTCGGCACGCAGGGCGTCTCGTCTATGAATGAGCGCAACTTCGGCCCCGAGGTTTTTGAGGTGCAGGGCTTCAGTGACCGCGGTGTTGCCTCCCCCGACTATATGGACCCGTTTTTCTTTGAAGAGATACCCGTCGCAGGTTGCGCAATAGCCCACGCCTTTGCCAAAAAGACGGTCTTCTCCGGGAACGTCCAGTTTTTTCCAGGTCGCTCCCGTAGCAAGGAGAAGGCTCTTGCTGTGGTAGGTACTCCTGCGGGTCAAGGTTTCGATGGCTTTGCCAACCTTGATCTCTTCGACCTCCTCGCCTTCGCGGATGTCGGCGTATTCGCGGGCCTGGCTTTCAACCATCTCCATGAGTTGTTTGCCACCGATGGAGGTGAACGCGGGATAGTTCTCAACAACCGGGGTCACGGCCACCTGTCCCCCAATGATGTCTTTTTCGAGAACAACGGTCTGCAGCCCGGCGCGTTCAAGGTAAATCGCGGCTGTCAGCCCAGCCGGCCCAGCACCGACAATGACCACATCACACGATTCCACCGGTCTTTCAGCGTGAGAATGGGTCTCTTCAGACGCGTCCAACGCTTCTTGGACCGGAGTGAGGGTCACCAATTCGTAGAGGAAGGCCTCAAGGGGCAACAACCCTTTGCTCGCTTCCCACTCGTTGATCACTGTGTGCGGGACTGAGCCCACAGCGTAGGTGTCGGCAAGATCGGGATTTTCAACAGTTTCGACGCATTCAGCGCTGACCAGATCGGGTCGCTGAACCGCAGCCTTGATGGCGTTAATGCATTGACCAGGACAATACGGGCAGTTCGGGTTGACAAAGACCCGGATCCGCCGCTCGTCGTCGAGATCATGCAACAACTGCTTGCTTTCTGCCCCGAGTTCGGTGTTTTTTGTGGAGACCAGCAGCAGTGTCTGAATGAACGACCGCCCCTCTTCGCCCGCCGGCGCTCCGGTAAAGCGGATATTGAATTGCTCGGGATTGATCAGTAGTGTCGGAGATCGTGTCACCTTCCCGTTTTGGGCCGATTCCTCCTGGAGATCGTGTTCGTGGACGGTTATGCTCTCGGAAAGGCGGGCGAGATCGGTGCAGAATTTGCGGGCAAAATCGTTATAGGCGTCGTTTGTCCCTTTGGCGGTATAGAGATGGATCTGGACCGGGGCGTTGAGTTGTTGAAAGAGTTCCCGGAGATAGGTTTGTTGCTCTTGGGGCAAAAACCATTGCTGTTCTTGGCTGGACTCGTCTTTTTTACGAAAAAGCGGGGACATGCGGCGCTCCTTGTGGCCAAAGGCGAAATGGATTCGGATTTTCAAAGCAAGGTAGCCGGATAGGATGAGCAATGTAAAGGGAGCAGGTATGTTTCGAATCGTTTTGGTTCGCCACGGTCAGAGCACTTGGAATAAGGAGAATAAATTTACCGGTTGGACGGATGTTCCGCTGAGCCCTGCAGGCGAAAAGGAGGCCCTTCGGGCGGCGGGGCAACTCCTTGCGGCCGGACTGGATTTCGATATCTGCTATACCTCTTTTTTGAAGCGGGCTATCAAGACGTTGTGGTTGATCCAGGAAGCCATGGATCGCATGTGGTTGCCGGTGGTCAAGCAGTGGTGTTTGAACGAACGCCATTATGGGGCGTTGCAGGGATTGGACAAAGGACAAACCGCTGCGCAGTACGGCGAGGAGCAAGTATTCCAGTGGCGGCGGGGCTATGCGGTCCGCCCGCCAGCACTGCCGGAAGGAGATCCCCGATTGCCGGAACACGACCCGCGCTATTCGAGGCTCCAGCAGGCTGGACGTCCCCGGACAGAGAGTCTGGCAGATACCGTGGCCAGGGTCCTACCGTATTGGAATCGAGAAATCGTGCCCCGGATCCAGGAAAATCGCCGAGTTCTTCTTGTGGCGCATGGGAACAGCCTGCGGGCACTGGTGAAACATTTGGAGGGCGTGAGTGACGAGGCCATCACCGGGCTCAATATCCCTACTGGCATCCCGCTGGTCTATGAACTCGGTCCGGACATGAAGGCGATTGGCTCCTATTATCTGGGCGATGCGGAGGAAGCGGCAACCGCCGCGGCTGAGGTGCAAGATCAGGGGACGGCTTCCCGATCGTTTGGCTGAAGTGGTGCCACGCAGCAAGGGACATTGACATTGATGCACGACTTCATGCACGCTCTGCACGATTCGTCTTCTGTGCAACGGCCAAGGAGTTATTCTCTATGCTGCACCCATTCCGGGTGGTCGTGCTGAGTTTTTTGTGGAGTACGTGTCTTCTCTTGCTCAGCGTTTCGGCTCCGGCCTCGGGGCTGGAGTCTGTTCGTGAACGGGGCGTTCTTCGCCATCTTGGGGTCGAGGAATATGCGAATTTCGTCACCAGCGGTCGTGAGGGATTGTCGATCGAATTGATACGGCAATTTGCCTCCTGGCTGGGAGTGGAATACCAATTCGTTCCGACCCAATGGTCCCGAGCCGTTGAGGATTTGCTTGGCCGGCAAGTCCTTGAAAAAAACGGCACGCTGCGGCTGGGAGAGAAGCGGCCGATCAGCGGAGATGTCCTGTGTAGCGGTGTCACGGCCTTGGAGTGGCGGAAACAATTGGTGGCATTCTCCAATCCGACCTTTTTGACTCAGGTTCTGGTTGTGGTGCGGGGCGATACGCCGGTGCAGCCTATCCAGCCGACCGGGGCGGCACAAGGGGATATCGCCCGCACAAAGGGCAAACTCCACGACCTGGAACTCATAGGGCTTCCTGACACTTGCCTGGACCCTGAACTATATGGCGTCAAATCGGCAAGGCCCCCGCTCAAGGTGAGGGACTTGCGACCGGCTCAACTTGTGCCGCGTCTTTTGGATGGGCAGGTGGAAGCTGTATTACTTGACGTTCCCAGCGTGCTCATGGCCCTGTCCCATTGGCCTGGACAACTCAAGGTCCTTGGGCCGGTGTCGTCCCTGCAATACATGGCCTGCGCTTTTCGGCCACACGATATACAGTTGCGGCAGGCCTTTAACCGGTTTATGGAAAAAATCCGCTGGGACGGGACCTATTACCGGATGGTCGAGAAATACTATCCCTCAATTTTTAGTTATTTCCCGCATTTTTTTGCGAATATTTCACCGGAAAAACTCTCCAATGATTCATTCAAAATGCTTTCCTTCCCTGGTTCTCGGGAATAATTGTACCATATCTTCGCCCAAATCCCCTTCTGGGGTCGCTACAGGCCCTTCACCACTTTCGCAAGCGGATGCCCACGCATCCGCTTCTTTCTTGCATAGCCCGCGCAGGGACAGGAGTCTGGCATGACCGCACGGACCCTGGCGGTGTTGGCCGCATTGTATTTCTTTCATTTTTTCCGCCACGGCATGGTCCTGCCCCTGGTCCCGTTGTATGCTTCGGAAATGGGGGCCTCTTCAGCCTTTGTCGGAGTGATCGTCTCGGGATTTAATCTGCTCTCCCTGTGTTTGGCTCTGTATGTGGGGCGTGTGGCGGACAAGGTGGCGGTGCGGACGATGCTGCTTGTGGCGGCTGCGGGCAATATTGTCTACAGCCTGTTGTTGCTGGTGGCGCAAGGTCCTTGGGGGATTTTTGTGGCCCAGTTGTCCGGCGGGTTGGGGTTTTTATTCCTGATCGTTTCCTCCCAGGCGGCGGTGTCGCAGATACCGCAACAAGGCAAGCGGGAGAGGGGGTTCGGACTGCTCTCGTTCGCCGCGGCCCTGGGGCAGGGAACAGGACCCGTGGTTGGGGGGTGGATTGTCTCGGTGGCGGGATATACCACGGTCTTTATCCTTGCCGTGGGGCTTGCCCTGACAGGTTTGAGCGCCATTTGGGTCCGTCACGAGAAAACGGGCACGCCGGGGCAGATTCCGCAATGGCGGGAAGCGGGAACCTTGCTGAAAGACAAGCGCTTTCTCGGGGTTTTGCTATTTACCTTGAGCATCCTTTTTGCCGTCAGCCTGCGGGGATCGTTCTTGCCCCTTTTGCTGCGCCAAAAGGGATTTTCTCCAGGATTGATCGGAGCCTATCTCTCTTTGTTTGCTGTGGCCATGACCGTGGTGCGGGTCTGGGTTGGTCGTCTGATGGGGGCCACGAGTCGGCCTTTTCTTGTCGCGATCGCCTTGGTCCTGATCACCATTCCCGTGGCCCTGATGCCGCTGGTGCACAATCAATGGGGCGTGGCCGGAGCACTGGTGGTTTTCGGACTTGGATTCGGCATATCGCAGCCGCTGTCCATGGTTATGGTCTCGGATTTGTCTCACAGCGAGAACAGCGGCTTGGCCATGGGGCTCCGTTTTACGACTATCACGGCGGCGACCTTTTCCAGTCCGTTGATTCTCGGGGCCGTGGCCGAAATCGCCGGACTCTCGGCCGCCTTTGTGGTCCCAACGCTGTTGTTACTGACCACAGCCGTGGTGCTCTGGGGTGGATGGCACCGTTTGCGGGCTCAGCAGCTCAAGTGAGACCACATGGCAGTTGTCATGAATGGAGGGTTTTCCAAACACAAGCTCCCCTGTCCCGGCCGGGACAGGGGAGCTTGTGTTTGCGTTTCAAGAGCACAGGCTCGGCCTTAGAACGTGATGCCGTGCTTTTTGACCATGGCGTAGAAATGGGAGCGAGATAGGCCTGAAATTTCAAGAATTTCCTTGATGTCGGCCTCGGTCATGCGAATGAGGTGCTCAAGATAGCGTCGCTCCATAAGCGCGCGGAATTCCTTGAGTGGCGGCAATGGGGAAGGAAAAACGCCGTCCTGAGGTCCAGACGGGCCACTTGTAAGGTCCTTTGCCGCCTCCATTGCCCCCTGGGATTTAGAGGAATTGCTTTGACAACTCTGCCGCAAGGTCGCTTTGGTGACCTTGATACGAATGTCCTGTGGCAGGTGCATGGCATAGAGGGTTTGCTCCTCGCCAGCCGCCACAAAGGCCCGCTCCAGGACATTAAAAAGCTCCCGCACATTGCCGGGCCAGCCATAGGCGGCCAGGGTGGCAAAAAAATCAGCATCATAGCCTTTTGTCGGGAGTTTGTGCTCTTCGCACATCTTGTCCAGAAAATACATGGCCAAGGGTTTGATGTCTTCCGGGCGTTCTCGGAGCGGAGGGAGATCGAGGTGCATGGTCTTGAGCCTGAACAGCAGGTCCTGACGGAATTCCCCGGATTCCACCAATGCGGCAAGGTCCTTGTTCGTGGCGGCAATGAGTCTGAAGTCACTTTGGACTTCCTTGGTTTCCCCCACCGGGCGAAAACGGCGCTCTTGCAGGACGCGCAGAAACGCTTTCTGGATGGACAGCGGCAATTCCCCGATCTCGTCGAGAAACAAGGTCCCGCCATGGGCCAGTTTAACCAACCCGTCCCTGTCTTCCTGGGCCCCTGTAAACGCCCCTTTTTTGTGTCCGAAAAGGGTGCTTTCGACCAGGCTCTCGGTCAAAGAGGCGCAGTCGACTACGACAAAGGGGCCTTTGGCACGGGGGCTGTTGTTGTGGAAGGTACGGGCAAAGAGTTCTTTACCCGTTCCGGTCTCTCCTGTGATCAGGACGTTGGAATCGGAGGGGGCACCCTGGGCGATAAGGTCAAAACAGGCCTTCATTTTCGCGCTGCGTCCGATGACATTTTCCAGATTCAGGGCGACCACATTGCTTTTATTCTGTTTTTCTTCGCGGTAGGTCAGCGCCCGGGTCAGGGTCAGCTTGGTCTGTTTGATGGGCGAGGGTTTGATCAGATAGTCCCAGACCCCCCGCTGGATGGCCAGTTCAGCGCCGTCAGGGTCGCCTTGTCCGGTGAGGATGACCACTTCGGGCTGGGACCGGGCGCCCTTGATATCTTGCAAGACATCGAGACCGTTTCCGTCGGGAAGGCGAACATCAAGGAAGACCAGGTCGTAATCGTCGTTTTTCAAGGCCTGGAGTCCCTCGTGCAGCGTCTGGGCGCTTTGGCACTCGTGGTTGAGACGTGAAGTCAGACTCTGCATGGTTTCGCAGAGTTGGGCGTCGTCATCGATAATGAGGATCTTAGCCATGCTTTTCTCAGTGCTCCAGAAAGGTTCTTCGCGTTTGAGGCCGGGCCGGGTGCTGGAGAGGCGCTATGTCATCCTCTGGGGCAGCCTCCTGTGTTCGGAGACCCGCTTTGCATCATTGGTGCGGCCTTTGTAAATAGGTCATTGCTTCCCGAATAGCCTGGGAAAGGCTCAAGCGGTTGTAGGGCTTGCGCACCAATTTGCAGATATTATCCACCTGTCCCAGGGCCTGGATGGCCGTTTCGCGGCCGGAAACGAGGATGACCGGCGTTGTAGGGGCGATGGTCTTGATTTCCTTGGCCAATTCCAGCCCGTTGACCTCGGGCATGTCAAAATCGGTGATAACCACATCAAACTGGTCCGGGGTTTCGCGGAACCGGTCCAGGGCCTTCGTTACGTCGCTTTCGGCCTGGACCTGGTAGCCGAGTTGTTCAAGGACCCTGGGAATCGTCGCGATCTGGTCCTCGTCGTCTTCGACAAACAGGATGCGTTCCGCGCCCCTGATCGAGGGCACGGTTTGCGGTTGATCCAGTTCATCATCGTGTTCCTGCATGGGCAGCAAAATTTCAAAGCTGGTCTTTTCCCAGGGCAGGCTGCTGACGCGGACAGCCCCATTGTGGTTTTTGGCGATGCCGTGGACCACGGCCAACCCAAGTCCGGTGCCTTCCCCTTTGCCCTTTGTGGTGAAAAAGGGGTCGAAAATCTTGTTCAAAATATCGGTATCAATCCCCGGCCCGTTGTCGGAAACGGCCAAACAGAGGTAGTTGCCGGACGCAATATGCAGCGCCTTGGCTTCTTTCTGGTCCAGGGCCACCTCGCTTAAACTGACTTCAAGGACGCCCCCGTGTTCGCGCAGGGCCTGGAAGGCATTTGTGCACAGGTTCATCACGATCTGATGGATCTGCGTGGGGTCGGCTGTGGTGGTTTCATGCCTGGCCTGGATATTTTCCCGGATCTCGATGTTCCGTGGCAACGAGGCCTTGATCAGACTGAGGTCTTCCTGGAGGACGTGGGCCAGATTGGTGGAAATGAATCCGTCCTGGGAAGGGCGGCTGAAGGTCAGGATCTGTTTGACCAGATGGCTGCCGCGTTGCGCCGCTTTCAGGGCCCGTTCCAGGTCATTGCCGGCCATGGAATCCGGGTCGACATCCATGCTCGCCAGTTCGATAGAGTTGATGATCGAGGTGAGGATGTTGTTGAAGTCGTGGGCGATTCCGCCGGCCAGGGTCCCAATGGCTTCCATTTTCTGGGACTGCAGCAGCTGCCGTTCCAGGTTGACCTTCTGGGTTACGTCCTCGGCAAACCCCTCAAAATGCTTGATGGTTCCGAGACTGTGGCGAATAATGCGGACGTTGATGTTCAAGGTCAGATTCTGTCCATCACGCCGCCGGAACTGCCGCTCAAATTGGACGATGCCTGAACCGCGTTGGAGCATTTTCCGGACTTCTCGTTCCTGGCGTTCGTCAGCGAACAAGGCCCGAGGGAATTCGTCGGTTTCGAACATCAGGGCGGACGGGGTCTCATAGCCCATCATTCGGGCCAAGGCTGGATTGCAGTCCAAGAGTTTGCCCCGAGGAGTGATCCGGAAGATGCCCAAAGGAGAATTTTCGAAAATCGAGCGGTATTTTTCTTCAGCTTTGCGCAGATTGTCCTCTGCTTTTTTGCGATCGGTGATATCAAAGAGGACGCCAACAAAACCAGCTATTTCTCCTTTGGCATTTTTATAGGTGGCTTTGTGCAAGATAACATCGTGGATTTCACCGTTACTGCTGAGGATACTGTCTTCATACGTCCGTACTCCGGCACTTTCCAGGATCGAATCATCGACTTCCTGGTACAGCTGCACCAACCCTTTCCCTTGAAGGTCGTCGTCACTTTTACCGGTAATCTGGGAGCGGGAGATAGAAAACCATTTCTCAAAGGACGTGTTGCAGTTCTCATAAGTCCCGTCCTTGTTTTTGAAGTAGATGGGGATGGGAATGGTATCCATGAGTAACTGCAAAAATGAGAGCTGGTCCTTGATCTTTTGTTCTACAGATTTGCGCTGGATAATATTGATCACCAGTAAGACGAGCGTGATGCTCAGTAAAATCAGACTGATGATAATTGTCCAAAAGACCTGCTGGTTGAGTTCATAAAACAGATCGGGTTCGTTGATTACTGTACTGTCCGCAGGGAGTTGTGATTTTTGGATGTAGAATTTTTTTAGTGCGTTGTAGTCAAATAAGAGCTTATCTTGCGGTTTCTCGATAATACTGATTTTGTTGGGCGAGGTGCCGGACAACACCTGGAGGGCCATGTTGGCTGCGATTTCTCCGTGGCGATACCCACTGAGGAGTTTGCCACCGATGATTCCATTGCCCAGCAAGAATTCCCAACCGCTGTAGCAGGGTACATTCGTGTTTTGATTGATGACGCTCAACAACTCCTCAGCGGAGTAGAATTGGTCACTGATGTTTTTATATATGGGAATAAAGTAGATGAATGTATCTTTCGGTAAATCCTGGACATTAGAAATTATTTTTTCAAGAGTGTAGTTTGACCAATATTCAAATTCAACGCGTTCAGAAAGGTTGGAAGCTGCTTTTTGAATTTGGCTGCGGATGGCTTTTCCGGTGACCGACTGGTCGCCAATAACAATCACTCGGTCTTTTTGTGGGTGTAGACGTAAGGCAAGTTCAATATTATGCTGAAAGTCAAAATTTTCTAAAAGGCCAGTATAGAGATTTCTTCTTTGGATTTGTTCTTTTTCAAGGTTGTTTATACCACAAAAAATGACTGGTACGCCAGGAAAAAGGTCGTCATGGAATTGGCGTATAAAAGTGAAGGCATTGTTGTCCGAGACGATGATGGCGTCAAAGTGTTTTTGATCGAATTTATAAGAGTATATGTCATACAGCATTAATTTGATGTATGCATAATTATATTTTTTTGAGTCCATATATTCTATTTGCAGATCTATTTTATACGGACTTTCACGAATGGTTTCCTTTATCCCTTCCTGAATACGGTCTGACCATGAATATCCGTTGTGGTAGGAATTGATATACAGGATATTCTTTTTTTCCTTTGCGGCTGCAGGTGTCGGAGCCACAGCACTCCCAGCGCTGATGCCAAGTATAAGCACCAGGATAAGGGAAAAGAGTCTCTCGGAAAGGAAAGTGTGAAGCGTCATGAAATTTCCTGAGAAGCCGCTGTAAGCGGCACGGCACGTACGTTGATTTCGCAAAACGACAGGGGCCTGCCGCGCTCGCCGCGACAGGCCATAAAACGGCGTCTGTCGGCGATTACTTTGCGGCGTAGCTTTCCACAATATCGGTGATACGGGCCCGGGATTGATCCAGCCGGCGCTGGAGGTTTTGCGTATAGGGCTCGAGGTCAACCGGTTGTCTGGCGACGCCAGAGTCCATCGCCGCCCGGGCCACCGCCGGAGCCTCCCAGAGAAGGACCCGAGGGTCGAGCGGCTTGGGTATAATGTAGTCAGGTCCGAATTCCAGCTTATCCACGCCGTAGGCCTCAAGCATGGCTTCAGGAACCGGTTCCTTGGCCAATTCGGCAAGGGCTCTGGCCGCTGCGACCTTCATCTCTTCATTGATCGATGTGGCCCGGACATCCAAAGCGCCCCGGAAAATGGAGGGAAACCCTGAGACATTGTTGACCTGATTGGGGAAATCGGATCGGCCAGTGCCCATGATGCAATCCGGGCGGACCGCCTTGGCGCTTGGGTAGGGGATTTCCGGGTCCGGGTTGGCCATTGCGAAAATGACCGGTTTGTCAGCCATGGCCGCGACCATATCCTGGCTGAGAAGGTCTTTTTGGGACAGGCCGAGAAAGAGATCGGCCCCCTGCATGGCCGCGGTAAGGTCCATGTCCGGAGTGCCGTTGGCGAACTGTTCTTTGTAAGGGTTCATCCCGGAGGTGCGCTGAGGGTGGATCAGGCCGCGCGAATCGAACATGAGGATATTGGCCGGATCCACGCCGAGGGTGACGTAGAATTGGGCACAGGCAATGCCCGCCGCTCCCGCCCCGCTGATGACCACCCGGAGGTTTTCAATCCGTTTGCCGGTCAGTTCCAAGGTGTTCAACAGCCCGGCTCCAGAAATGATCGCCGTGCCGTGCTGATCGTCATGGAATACTGGGATATCGAGTTCTTGCTTGAGGGTCTTCTCTATTTCAAAACATTCTGGAGCTTTGATGTCTTCAAGGTTGATGCCGCCGAAGGTTGGTTCCATGGCCTTGACTGTTTCGATGATGGCTTGTGGGGAGGTGCAGTTCAGATTGATGTCATAGACATCGATGTCGGCAAAAATTTTAAACAATACCCCTTTGCCTTCCATAACCGGCTTACCAGCCAAAGGCCCGATGTTGCCCAGACCCAGCACCGCACTGCCGTTGGAGACGACTGCGACGAGATTGCCACGGCCGGTATAGTCGAAAACCGTGTCCGGATCAGCCGCAATCGCCCGGCAGGCTTCAGCGACACCGGGGGAGTAGGCCATGGAGAGATCCTTTTGGGTGGCGCAGGGCTTGACCGGGAAAACTTCAAGTTTGCCGCGTTTACCATTGCGGTGATAGGCGAGGGCTTCTTCTGGAGTGAATAGGGTCATGATCTCTCCTTCATCGTACCAGGGGGTTGAGTTGGCCGTGTCCGGGGGTGGATTTTCGTCACGCAAGGCGCAAAATTCCCCGAACGCGCGGCCGTTTGTGCGGCCCGCAATGCAGGGCAGGGATTGATTCGTTGCCGCTGCCGGCATGGCTCCTTTCGCCTTGCTGTTTTCATCCGTCAGATAGAAGAAGGGACGGCAGATTGCAAGGAAGGAGCGGACCGTCAGGCCTAGTCAGGTCGCGGCCGAGCCCCATCGCGGCGCCCAGGAAACCTGCAATCCTAACTGGTCGAGAATACGTCCGACAAGGTGGTCGATGAGGTCGTCGATACTCGAGGGGGAGTGGTAAAAACCCGGCGCTGCAGGGAATATGGTCGCCCCGGCCTGTGCTAGAGACAACATGTTGCGTAAGTGGATCTGGTTCAAGGGGGTTTCGCGTGGAACCAGGACCAATCGCCGCTTTTCTTTCAGAGTGACATCGGCGGCCCGGTGGATCAGATTCGTGCCCAACCCCTGGCTGACAGCCGCCAGACTGGCCATGGAGCATGGGCAGATGACCATGCCGTCATGGGGCCAGGAGCCACTGGCTGGGCCTGCGGCCAAGTCGTGCTGCGAGTACACGGCGTGGGCGAGCGATCGGAGCGTCTTTTGGGTCCCAGCCGGCATCTCCACGTCGAGGACTGTGCTGGCCGCGTCTGAGAGGATGAGGTGGATTTCAGTGTCAGTAAGACTATGAAGAGCCTGGAGCAGGCGGACACCATAGGGCATGCCGCTGGCCCCGGTGAGGGCAATGACAAAACGTTGCATGGGAGTACCGTGGTGCAGCAAAGGAACTGCGGATGGTTGCTTTTCAAAAGGCAGACCCAGAGGCGCCGAGGCAACGTCGGGGCCAGGGGCTTGACAATGTGATAGCTCGAGCGTAAACAATTTTTCTTTGCCGGGCAATTAGCTCAGTTGGATAGAGCGTTGGCCTCCGGAGCCAAAGGCCGCAGGTTCGAATCCTGCATTGCCCACCATCATGCTCATCTCAGGCTCCACCTTCGGGTGGGGCCTTTTTTTATGGTCTTGAAAAAGAGGACCGGGTTCAAGATCTTCCAACATTTGGGGATTGCCATGTGGGCTGGGACATGGTTTGTGGGAACAGGAGATGGCTGATGTTCTCCGTGCCAAAGTCGCGTTTGTATGCCCCACATCTCTGGAGGATTGCCCATGCCGGATTTGAAAAACACTCTGGGTTATATCTATTGGCAGAAGACCAAGTTCGACCGGCGCCAAATCCGCCAGATGCAGCGTCCTGCCATCGCTGGTACAGAGCGGGAAAAAATCTATCCTGGTGCGGAAACCATTCCTTTGCCACGGCCTGGTGGTGCATTGGAACGGCCCCTGCAGACCATCTTGTCCCGGCGACGGTCCCGTCGACGGTATCATGATAGCGGACTCTCACTGGAAAACGCGGCCGATCTTGTCTGGGCGGCGCAGGGAGTGACCGGACAGGCCGGCCCGTATCGATTGCGAACCGCTCCCTCTGCTGGCGCGTTGTACCCTGTGGAAACATACCTTGCGGTGACTGATGTGACAGACATTCCGAGCGGACTCTATCACCTCCGGGTGCGGGATTTTCATCTCGAATGTTTGGCCAGGGGGACGTTCGGCCCGGAACTCGCCCGAGGGTGCCTGGATCAGGCTTTTGTGGCCGAGGCGCCGCTGGTATTTGTCTGGTCAGCTGTGGCGCGGCGCAATATGGCCAAATACGGACACCGGGGGTTTCGCTACATATGCATGGATCTTGGCCACATCTGCCAAAATGTTGTTCTGGCCGCAGAGGCGCTGGGGTTGGGGACGTGCCCTGTTGCCGCCTTGTACGATGACGAACTCAACGCCCTGTTTGGTCTTGATGGCGAGGAAGAAAGCGTTTTGTATGCAGCGAGTATCGGTAGGGTCTAGGTTTCAAGGAGGACAAAAAAAAACCTGATCCAGCAGGTTGAGGATCAGGTTTGGCAAAACGGCCTTTTGGCATTGTGGTGGAGGCGCCGGGAGTTGAACCCGGGTCCGGGAAAGGTCCATCGAGGTGTCTACAGGTTTAGGTCAGGTTTTGCGTTCTCGCCCGTACTCTTAGCCCCTGACCGGGCGGAGCCGGGCAAGCCTGTCTGAAGTTTCGCCCCTGTGCCGACAGGCGGACACAAGGACTAGCCTGATGGTGTCGTTGCCTCCTGCGGTCTATCAGGCATCAGCCGCGGAGACACTGGCTATTTAAGCTGCCAGAGCGTAATCGTAGTCGTTGGCAACTACTTGCTTGCCGCCTGTTTTACGAGGCCTGGCGGCACCTCGACCTGCAACCTCGACTTTCTCTTCCCCGTCGAAGCCATTTCGCCCCCATGTCAAAGAACATCTCGCTGTTCAAGTCCAATACTAGGCATTGTTGGTCCTTTTGGCAAGGGCAGTCCCTGGTCCATGGGGTGAAAAGATATGGCTCTTCGTCACAGGCCATGGAATTTCAGACGGCAAACTCCAAAAATCCACAGGATCGGTCAAAGAAGCAAAGATATTTGGCCCCGTGCTGGACATGGGCATTTGCCTGCCTATTCTCGCCCGAGGTTGCGAAATCGGCCTGGGTATTGGACCCTTTGTCTGAACATAGTGCGAGGGTATGGTTGGCGGGGAATTCCCGTATTGAACTATGGTGATGGCAGGAGAGGTGCTGGCTCAGGGTGCTGAAGGTAAAGTCATGGGCAACCGGTAGGGGAGATTGGAGGGATGCGCTCGCATTCACCTTGGAACAGGGCAAGGAAACCATAGCGGGTGGCTTGTCAGCCGGAGGCGGACACAGTACCTTAATCACCTCGATAGGACTGGTTTGATTTGTATTTTGTTGCGGCCCCGAGCTCAGCTTTCTTGCCTGAGACGCGATGCGAGTTGGTCGTGGAGCTCAAAGCCCACGTGGAACGGATACAGTATAATGACAGGGGAGAAGATATGGATGCAGGACAGATAGCAGAATTTATCCGGCAGGCTAAAACAGCTTCTTTGGAAGTGGCCAATGCCAGCGGCGAACAAAAGCATCAGGTCCTGACCGGTTTGGCTCAAGGATTGCGGCGTGAGGCGGCGCACATCCTTGAGGCGAATGCCAGAGATATCGCCAAAGCCGAGGAAAATGGTCTGGATGCCGCCCGGATTGACCGCCTGCGTCTGACCGAAGCAGGTATCGAAGCCATGGCTCAGGCCTGCGGGCATGTAGCCGACATGGACGATCCAGTGGGGAGTATAGAATCGATGCAGAAACGACCCAACGGACTGCTCGTGGGCCAGATGCGTATTCCCCTCGGGCTGGTGGCCATGATTTATGAATCACGGCCCAACGTGACCATTGATGCTGGAATCCTGTGCTTGAAAGCCGGCAATGGAGTGGTTTTGCGGGGCGGTTCAGAGGCGTTTTTTTCCAATCAGGCCCTGGCTTCTGTCTTTCAGGAGGCTCTCCAAGCAGCAGGTTTGCCTCCGGCGGCCATCTCTCTGCTGCCGACCACGGACCGGGCAGCGGTCCAGACGCTGTTGCAAATGGGGGATGTGGTCGATGTGGTCATCCCGCGTGGCGGCGAGGGATTGATCAAGGCCGTGACAGAGCAGGCAACCATGCCGGTCCTGAAGCACTTTAAGGGGGTCTGTCACATCTATGTGGACGACACAGCCGAGTTGGATGCCGCTCTGGATATTGTCGAAAATGCCAAAGTCCAGCGCCCGGGCGTGTGTAATGCCCTGGAATGCTTGCTGGTTCACAAGGATGTCGCCGAGCGCTTCCTCCCTGCTGTCGCTCAGCGCCTTGGCGCGGCCGGAGTCAAGTTCAGGGCCTGCGCGGCATCACTTCCTCTGTTGGGGGAACTGGCGCAAGCTGCGAACGATCAAGATTGGGGACGTGAGTTCCTGGATCTCATCCTGGCCGTGAAGGTTGTCGAGGACCAGGACGCCGCGCAGGCACATATCCGCCAATACGGCTCGAATCACTCCGAGGCGATTTTGGCAACGGACCACAACCGGGCCATGCGCTTTTTGCGTGAGGTGGACGCCTCGGCCGTGCTGGTCAATGCCTCCACACGTTTTAATGACGGGGGAGAATTGGGGCTTGGTGCCGAAATCGGGATCAGCACTTCCAAACTGCACGCTTACGGGCCGATGGGGGTTCATGAGTTGACCAGTCGGAAGTTTGTCCTTTTGGGACAGGGGCAGGTTCGGTCCTAGCCATGCGTGTGGGCGTGCTGGGCGGGAGCTTTAACCCCGTGCATATCGGACATCTGCGGCTTGCCCTTGAAGCGTTGGCTGTTGAGAACCTTGATCGGGTGGAGCTGGTGCCGGCCGCTGTGCCGCCGCACAAGCAAAACGAGATTTTGATGCCCTTTTCGAAGCGGTGCGAACTGCTTGAGGCGGCTACACACTCGATACCCGAACTCGTGGTCAACCCTCTGGAAGGGCAGCGTCAGGGGCCTTCCTATACAGTGGATACCTTGCGAGTCTTCCACGCCTCCGTGGCCCCGGAAGAGCTCTTTTTTCTCCTTGGTTGCGGGGATTTTTTAACCCTGCCCCACTGGTACGCCTGGGAGGATCTGCTGCAACTCACCAATTTTTGTGTTGTCGGGCGCAACGGGGAGGGGCGGGAAGCTTTGCGTTCCTTCGTTGAGGACCACTGTCAGGCCAAGCCTCTCGCTGAGGATCTCTGGCAGCTGCCGGGGGCTTCGCGACGCGTTCGGTTTCTTCCTATTCCCCGTCTGGACGTCAGCTCCTCCCTGATTCGCCGATATTTGCGTCATGACCGTTCCATCCGCTTTCTGGTTCCTGATTGTGTTGTTGAGGTCTTGGAACAAGGCATGCAATGACGTCTGTCGCCGCGTGTGGAGCACCGGTTTCGTCTGACAAGGCGTTGGAGGGGCTGGCGCAAGCAGGCCCATAAAAAAGCCGCTGGATATCCAACGGCTTTTTTGTGGGAAAAGAAAACCAGGGCCTGAGCGATTGGTTTGCCTCCGGGGCAAGCATTCTCTTTAGTTGCGCAGGCTCTGAAGCGTTGTCAGTTTGCGGTCGGGAAGAAAAAAGCGGTCGGCGGTGGCATTTTGTGGAGCCAAACGCCCCATTACCCGCCGGTACCGTTTGGCCTGGTCCAAGGAGGTGTACCCCATTGGATCGTAATCCAGTGCTGTGGCCTGATCGGGATCGTTGAACAAGTCAATAATTACCGAAAGGGTCAGTTGGAGCATATCCTGGAGGTAGTCTTCTTCGTTGGCCATGGGCATCGCTTTGTCTATCATCTCCAGCGAAACCCGCCAGGATTTGAGCCGGGATACGGCCACACCGCTTTGGAAAAGCTTCTTCTTGAGTTGGAAGCTGAGTTGGGGCTTTTCCAGGACACTCACCAAGCGGGCGTCGGCGCGATGGTGGGCACCCTGTGAGACCAATTCCAGGGGCAGGTCGCGTCCTTCCTTCTGGTCGGCCTGCATCTCGATGTAGACGTGGCTGAAACGACCAGATCCCGGGGTGCACTGGAGCATATTCGGGACGTAGTAGTTGTGGGCCACGGTATCGGCGGCCAAGTGGGCGAGGTAGCCGTAAGCGTAGGATTGGAGGGCTTGATCCCGGTTGCCTTCCAGCAAACGGAACCCAGTCCGCCAATTATGGCAATGGGTATCGGTCAGGGTTTTGCCCTTGCCAACATACATGTCCGCGCTCAGACACCCATAGAGAAAATGTTGGGGAAAGGCGCTGACCGTATTGGCAATGCTGGGAAGGATGAGTCGGAGGTTTTCCAGGATGAAATTTCCCGTCGCGACATGGATTCCCGGCCCCCAGGCAAGGGCGACATCATGCCACCCCAGGACCATGCCTGCCATAGCTATAAGGAAAAAAAGCAGTTTTTTCATACTCTCAATGACGATACGTCACGGTTCGGTTTTTTGTGCATTCATTCAGGGGGGCGGCAACCTTCAATGGCGGATTCCAAAGGGGCTTCCTCAAAGTGGAGCGGTAGCCTCTTTACTCGCTCATACCCGAGCAAAGAGGTCGTTTAGGACCGGTCTTTCCACAATCCGACCAGTTCACGCCGCACACGCTTGAATTCTTCGGCGGTCAAGCGTCCTTCACTGTGCATCCGTTTGAGTTCGGCTATCACGGTGTCAATGTCAGTAATGGAATGGGTGGGGTACCCCTTGTCCCGGAGTCGTTTGCTCACGCGATCCAGGGTGGAATTTCCCACTTTGCGGGCGATCTGTTTGCCGTGGTGTTTCGCCAAGTGGCGAAACGAATTCAGGAGGGTGCGCCGATTCATTGTGTCCTTTGTGTTCAGCGACTCTGAAAAAGAAGCTCCAAGGAATTAGATAAAAGCCTTTGTGAGCCGTGTCAAGGCAGGGGAGGGAAAAGGACCAAGTGTTCGAGAGCGTTTGTGATTTTGCAGGCGGGGATCAGGCGTTGAGGCGTTCTTCGATACGAACCGCTTGCCGACCCACTTGGCTGTCTCGCTGGATTTCGCGCTCGAGGTTGGTGATTCCTTTGAGGACAGTCGAGTGGCGGCGGTTGAAACGGGTTCCAATGTCCTTAAGGGAGAGGTCGGTGTGTTTTCTGGCCAGGTAAAAAGCGGTGTTACGAGCGACCACAATTTGCCGCTTTCGGCTTTTGGAGCGGAGTTTTTCTCCGGAAAGATTGAAGTTCTGGCAGATAAGGGAAATGATGGAATCGATGTCCGGAACGGAGAGACACCGTTCGGTGAAATGGCCCAGAACTTCCTCGGCCAGCGCTTGGTTGATGCCTTGATTGAGCAAGCGGGCTTTTAGGGCCATGTTTTTGATGCAACTTTCCAGTTGCCGGATATCAGAATGGATGTTCTCAGCGACCATTTCCTGAACTTCTGTCGGGATATGGATCTGGAAGCGCTGCGCTTTAGCCTGGATGATCTTCAGACGCATGTCCGCATCCGGTGCATCAATGGGGGCGATGAATCCGGAACAAAAGAGCGAGGTCAATTGGTTGTCCACTTTATTGAGTTCCTTGGGCAGGAAGGAACTGCTGAAGACAACCTTGCGGCCGTGCTGTTCAAGAAATTTGATGGTCGAGAGAAGTTCTTCCTGAATTTTTTCTTTGCCCTGGAAAAAGTGAACATCTTCAAGAAGCAAGACATCGAGATTTTTGCGGTAGCGGTCCTTGAAGGTGCCGATGGTCCTGTTTTTCAGAGCCATGATCATCTGATTGGCGAACTCTTCGGCCGTAACATATCCGACCCGCACCTGGGAATTTTTTTGGTTTTGAGCATAGTAATGTCCCACGGCATGCAGGAGATGGGTTTTGCCCAAGCCCGGCCCTGAGGACAAAAACACGCTTTCCGCCGGGAGGGTCTTGCGGCAGAGATTGGTGCAAGCGGCATGGGCCAGTTGATTGCATTGGCCGATGATAAAGTCGTCGAAACTGTGCCGCCATTGTTGCGGCTGCGGGACATGGCTGTAGTCAATGGGCAAAGCCAAGTGCTCAGAACGCTGTTGAGAAGCAGCAGGTGTGGCAGTGTGATGCGTCGTGTTCGGCTCAGACGGAGACGGGGGCGGCGCGGTAACGGAGGCGTCCGAAGAAGCCTTAAGGGTGACCTCAGGGGAGAAGCCGAGGATCTCGGTTGCGGCAGAACGAATATCCTGAAGATAGCGGTCACGAACCCAGGATGCGACAAAGGCATTGGGAGCGACGAGTTCCAGGGATCCTTCCTGGACCTGCCCCTCGAGCGGTTTGATCCAGATTTTAAAGATTCCTGGTTTGATCCGATTTTCGAGAATATTTTGGATTTGACCCCACCGTGTGCTCATAGGTTGTGTTCTTTACCTGCCAAGCGCGGTGATGAAAAATTCAAACATTCAAAATAGACAGGGCCAAGGGAAGAAAATAATCTACAGACTATACTACTGAAATGTTTATAAAATATTTCGCACTCCTGATGGCTACCCACCGGCGGATTCAATGAAAGCCCGCGAAGAATACAGCTTCTTGTCTTGTCAAGAAGATTGTTTGATCGCTTGTGGAAAAAATTTTCCACAGGGTGGAGTCATGAAAGCAGTCAAAATTTTACAATTTGATTTACGAAGACAAAAAAAGCGGCCCGGGGGCCGCTTGTATTATAGGCGTGTCAAAAAAACGACATTTATTTTTTGCGACGCTGTCGATCTATGGCGATGCGAGTCAATCCAGCCAGCAATCCAGCGAGGAATCCCAGAAACAGGGAGCGACCGGGGGGGTATCCGAACCAACTGGCTATAAGGCCTATGGCGCCCCCAATAAGCAGGCCGCGCATAACGGGATGGTTAGTGGCGGTATTGATATATTTCTTTGGCACACGGACTCCTTTCGTGCCCATGCGTCTTCAAAAGGACGCGCTGGGCGTGGATTTTCACCAATGAGGTCCAGGAGGTTGTCTCTGGGGGTTAAAATTGCGGCAAGACACATTGCATGACCGCGTCTTCCAAGAGTTCCTTCATATCGGGATGTTTCGTCAGAATAGACAGAAATTGGGCCGTGCGATGGTCGAGCCGGTGGTAGAGGATTTCGCACATCCGCTGCATCAGACGAAATCCGATATCCTGATGGGCCTCAATGATGGCCTGCAGATCGTTTCTGGCGATGGTCAAGATGGTCGATGGTTCATCGCTTACAGCCGTGTAGGAGTGGGTCCCTTCTGAAATCAGGGCGTGCCAGCCGAAAGAGTAGCCGGGCTTGATTGAGGTCAGTGAAATCTCAATGTCTTTGGTGACCTGCATTTCCAGATAGGCTTTGCCGCTTTTCAGCATGTAGAAATTGTGGGCCTGGTGGCCGCGTTGATAAATTATTTCCCTGGCTTGGCACTCAAATTGGGAAATATAGGGCAACAGAATTTGGAGCTGGTCGTCATTCAGAGCGTCCAGTGCCTTCATCTTTTTGAGTTCGGAAATAGTGACCATAACGCAACGCGCTCCTTACATGAGAGTGAAGAAGACAATGAAAACGATTGTAGCCGCAAAGGCGGAGACGCCAATGGGTACGCTACCCGTCGAGAGCATTTTTCGGATCTGGATTTTGCGGTGAGCGATTTCTTTGGGTTCGACCCCGTCAAGAGACCAAAGCGGTGTCAACACGTTGAGAACGATGTTCGAGGCCCCGTCGCGCATGTACCGGGCCAAGCGGGGCGCTGCCGTCCGCATGAACACGTTGTCCGCCGTGGCATTGATGGAGTTGGTAACCACATCACTGGCCCGGAAAAACCACGTTGCCCCTCGACGGTAGAACCAGTCCGTGTCCAGGGTGATGGCCGGGTGTCCTCCAAGCTGATCAATATAGACCATAAAGGCGATCCCTGTCGCAATAAGCAACTGGAATTCACCAATCACGTGGCTCGGGGTGTAGGGGTGGTATTCGGCGCCAAAGGGCAGGATATTGTACAAGACTTCGGGATAGACCCCAATAAAGGTGCACAAAAACGCTGCGCCGCCCATGGCGAAGTGCATATTGATCGGCAATGAGCGCACAGTCAGTCCACGGTTCTTGGGAGCCACGAATGTGAAATAGGGGAGCTTGAGTCCGGTGTGCAGAAACGTTCCGATAGAGGCCAGAAGGAGCATAAGTTCGATGACCGGACGATGGATGCCCCCGGCTGCGCTGATGATCATGGTCTTACTCACAAAACCGTTGAAGCCAGGCACACCGGATATGGAAAAGGCCCCGATCATGTACAAGACGACGGTGACGGGCATCAGTCGCCAGATGCCGCCAAGTTCACTGAGCTGGCGTTTGCCGGTGGCATAGATGACTGCCCCGGCCCCCATAAAGAGAAGCCCTTTGTATAAAATATGGCAAAAAGCGTGGGAGGTGACCCCGTTGAGGGCAAGCGCCGAGCCCAGTCCCACTCCACAGACCATGTACCCCACCTGACTGATGATGTGGTAAGCGAGCAGTCGCCGTATATCGTTTTCCAAAACCGCAAAGACAACACCGTACAGGGCCATGATCGCCCCGCCCCAGACCAAGATTTCGGTTCCGGGGAAGACAAGCGCCAGAGTCAGCACAGCCGTTTTCGTCGTGTACGCGGTCAGGTAGATCGAACCGGTGACCGACCCTTCAGGATACGCGTCGGAGAGCCAGGCCGAAAGGGGAGGTACTGCCGCATTCAGACAAAAGCCGACAAGGATGAAGCTGAAGGCCAAGCCGGGCTCGGGGCGGACAATGGCCAGGGAGCCGGTGGCCAGGAGTTGGAAAACCACCCCGGCCATGAGACAGGCACCGCCGGCGATGTGCACGAGCAGGTAGCGCTGGCCTGCCTCTCGGGCGGCTTTGGTGTTGCGTAAAAAAATGATCGCCGCTGAGGTCACGGCCATGAGTTCCCAAAAGATAAAAAGCGTGAAGAAATCACCGGCAAAGGCGACTCCCAGGGAACTGCCGACATACGCGAATGCGGCCATGTGCTGAAACGGTTTGCGCTCGTGCAGGGCGAACGTGCTGGCCAGAAAAGCCATAATGACAAAGACATAGGCAAAGCAGAGGCGAATGGGCTCGACCTTGAGCAGGGTCAAGTCATAGGCATTCAAAAACGGAACCGTCCAGTGGGCGCCCAGCGGCAAGGTCGTTAATTGCCAGAATGTGACCACCGGAACAGCCAAAATGAAGGCCTTTCTCGCGGTTCCCCGGAAAAAGGGGATCAAAAGAGCAGCACCAAGGAACAAGAGGGCTGGAGGAAACAGGCTAGCCATGGATGATCACCTTGTCGTCAACTTGTTCTTGAACGTCGTATTTGGAGACTTTGAGATCAACGAGGGTTTCGCCGGGATGAATGAAGTCGTTGCGGTCCACAAAGCGGCGCATGATTGTCCCGGCCTGGGGAGAGCCAATGATCAGCCGTGCGTCACCGATTTCGACCTCAACCATATCCTGTCCGGCGTCGACCTGATCTCCCTCGCTTACAAACCAGCGGCGGATCGTGCCCTGGTCCTGATCTTGAGCAAAGGCCCGCTTGGGAAGCGGGACAGTGGTGGCTTCCTGCCACAGCCAATGTTTGCCGATGGCCTTGGAAACGACAACGATAAGCGTACAGCCAAGAAAACCGTAAAAGGCTTCAAAGGCTGGCATGACATGCCAGAAGTATTCGGCGTGGTGTTTTGGCGGAAAGAAAAGGTCCAGAACACAGAATATGCCGATAGCCACAAGCGTGATGGTGTAAGTCCGTTTGCTCATGTTCGCTTACCCTCCCTGGGTGATCTGCGTAACAGCGGTCTGGGCCAGTTCCATGAGACTCAACGGGAAATCCGGAACAATACCCAGGACGATAGAGTACAGGGCTGTCAAACACAGTGGAACAACAAGCAGAGCAGGGGCCTCTGCGAGTTTGATCCGCTGTCCGGGAACCCATTCGCTCGGTTTTCGGAAAAAAGCGCGGTAGACGATGGGGAAAAAGTAGGCCGCATTGAGAAGGGAACTGAGCAAAAGGACAATGAGGAAAAGGATCTGGTCGGCTTCCAGGGCGCCCAGGCACAGGTACCACTTACTGATAAAACCGGCTATCGGAGGCAGGCCGGCCATGCCGAGCGAGCCGACGGCAAAGGCGCCCATGGTAAACGGCATCTTGTATCCGATTCCGTCCAATTCGCTCACATTTTTCTTATGATGACGGACAAATATCGCTCCGGCGCAAAAGAAGAGCGTGATTTTCATAAAGGCGTGGTTGGCAATATGCAGCGAACCGCCCAGAAGAGCGCTCGGAGCGAGCATGGCCGCGCCAAGCGCGATATAGGACAACTGGCTGATGGTGGAAAAAGCCAGTCGCCGTTTCAGATTGTCTTGGCTCAGGGCAATCACCGAGGCGGCCAGGAGCGTGAATCCGGCTACATACATGATGCCGGTGTTCAAATTGTTGGCGGCGAGAAAGTCTACTCCAAAAATACCGGTTATGACGCGAAAAACGGAAAAGGCGCCGACTTTGACCACTGCCACGGCGTGGAGCAGGGCGGATACTGGAGTCGGGGCGACCATGGCCGCAGGGAGCCAGGAATGCAAGGGCATCAAGGCGACCTTGGCAAATCCGAAGACAAGCATAAGTACCAAAGCCACCAGCAAACCGGGGGAGGTCTGGGCACCGCTGAGGATCCCCTGGGCGGTAAAATCCAAAGTGCCGGTTATGTTGTAGACGATGATCATGGCCGGTAGGGCCAGACCGATGGAAGCGCCGGCAAGATATCCGAGGTATTTCCGGCCGGAAACCCGGGATTCCTGGTCTTGGTGGTGCGTGACCAGCGGGTAGGTCGAAAACGAAAGCACCTCGTAAAAAAGGTATAAAGTAAAGAGGTTTGCGGAAAAGGCCACTCCCATTGTCGAGGACAGGGCGATGGCGAAAAAGGTAAAAAATCGGGTCTGGCTGTGTTCGTTTTCGGCCCGCATATACCCCATGGTGTACATGGCGGTAATGATCCAGAGACAGGAGGCCACGACCGCAAACAACAGCCCCAGGGCGTCGACGTGGAATGCCAAGGGCACGCCGGGAAAAATTTCCACCAGGGACAGGACCAGACGTTTCCCATCCAAAACGGCCGGGATCATGGAGACCACAATGCCGCATTTGAGAAAGGCGGCTACAAATGTCCACGTTTCCCGGACATTGGGACGTTTGCCCGAGGCGACGATAAGCGGAGTAGCCGCCAACGAGACCAGGACAGCCAACAGCGGTTTGAGAGAGACAAGAGTTTCCATCAGCGATTAATCCAGGTTCGCGGTATTAAGGAATTGTAGTGGGGTTTCCCCCCAGTGCTCGCAGGGCCATTCGCACCGTCTCCCGCTCATGGTAAAGCTGGGAGATCTTTCGGAGCGACTCGTCTCAAGTGATGCCTTTGGGAATTGCAGGATCAATGATTGTCTCCACCAGCGTGCCGGTGTACAGGCCGGCAACAATCAGGCTCAGGGCCATAAGCAACAGCGGCAGGACCATGCTCAATGGCGCTTCGGTCATTTTCGGTGCCGTGTGTCCGCCGTGCCCGTGGCTGGGAGCCGGTTCAAAAAAGCCCACCTCAAAGATCCGGAAAAAGAGGACAATATTAACAAGACTCGACAGAATCAGAGCGGCTATGAACAGTGGCTGCCCGGCCGCCAAGGCACCTTTGATAAGATACCATTTGCTGAAAAAGCCGCAGGTTGGCGGAACGCCAATCATGGACATGGCTGTGATGGCCAAGGCGCCCATGGTCCATGGCATTTTGGCGAAAAGATTTTGCAGATTCGAAAGGCGCAGTTCTCCAAGCATGTGTTTAAGATTGGCCACCACAAGAAAGGCACAGAAGGTCATCAGGGCATCATTGAAGATGTGCAGGATGGCTCCGGTGAAGCCGGCCCGGGTCCCGAGCCAGGCGCCCCCAACCATATACCCGATTTCGGCCAGAATGATGTAGGTCAGCATGCGCTTGAAGTCTGTGGCGGTGATGGCCAGGACCGCGCCGCCAACAATGGCCGCTATGGAGAACCAGACAACGATATCACTTATCTGAATGGCTTCGAAGATATACTCCGGAGTGAAGACGGTGAACATGAAGCGGATCATGACGTAGACCATGACTTTGGTCGTGAGCGGCGCAATGAGACTTGAAGCCGCTGAGGAGGCATAGGTGTACGAGTTGGACAGCCAGCCGTGCAGGGGGAAAAAGGCCATCTTCAGAAAAATGCCAAGCAGGCAGATGGTGAAGGCCATGGACACGGCGGAGGATTCAAAAAGAGGGGGCAATAGGGTGGCAATATCGACCATGTTCAGGGAACCGGTTACGATATACAGATAGCCGACCCCCAAAAGGTAGAAAGACGACCCCACGGTCCCGATCAGCAGATAGTTCAAGCTGGCCAGGATCGCCCGTGGGTGGCCCATGGCCAGCAGGGCGTAACTACTCAGAGAGGCGATTTCAAGCAAAACGAACAAGTTAAAAGCGTCGCCAGTGGCGACGATGCCCAACAGTCCGGTGCTGGTCAGCAGATACAGGGCATAGAAAGCCCCGGTGTTCTCCCCCTGTTCGTTTTCAATATTGAGGCGAGAAGCGACCAGATTCACCAGGGCGATACCGGCGATAAGAGGGAGAATGAGGCCGTTGAGGGTGTCGATATGAAAGGAAATCCCCACTGGCGGGGTCCAGCCGGCCATTTTGTAGACGATATCGCCGTGTTGCATGACACGGACGAGTACGCCAAGGGAGGCCGCAAAGGAGGCCGCAAGACCGAAAATGGCAAGGGGAAAGCACCATTTTTGCCGCACCCAGCTGGCAGCAAAGACCACGAAAGCCACGAACAATGGCGTTATGACAACAAGCGCTGGTAATTGTTCATTCATTGTTCTTCTCTCAACTGGGTCAGAATTTCATCCTCTTCTAGCGACTTGTAGCGTTGATACAGACGAATACTCAACGCCAATGCCACACCGAGTGTTGCCACTGAAACAACAATGGCGGTGAGCATCAAAACTTGTGGCAACGGATTGACATAATTGACTGCATGAATGGCTTCATGCCCTCCGTGACCTCCATGATGCATCAAAATTGGAATCGTTGCGTCTTTTTTGGCACTAATAGAGATGTAAAACAGGATAATGCCGGTTTGAAAAATGTTCAGCCCTATAATTTTCTTGATCAGATTATTCTTGGCGATAATTGCCCAAAGCCCAAGCATCATGAGGGCAATATAAATCCAATAGTTATATTTGCCCAAAAGAGTGGATAAAATGGCATCCATATTAGAGCCCCTCGTCCCAACGGCCTTCAGAGGCCACATTGTTGTAGATAAGTATCATGGAAGCCATGACCGTGATACCAACGCCGATTTCAACAAAAAGAATGCCCCATGAACGGGCCGCGACTTCGTTGACCGGCATGATGGCCGACAAACTTGAGTAGTCAAGGAAATTGGCACCAAGGCCAAGACAGATAAGGCCGACACCGCTGTAAAGCATGACCCCGAGGGCATTGAAGATGGAGAGGAATTTTTCCCCGACGCGGGAAATGACAAACCGCAGGTCATGGGAAAGCGCCAGGAGGAGAAACGACGCCCCCAGTATGACACCGCCCTGGAAGCCTCCCCCAGGGCTGTGGTGCCCATGGAAAATAACATAGAGGCCAAAAAGCTGGAGAAAAGGAGTTAACAACCGCGAGACGATGCGCACGATGGGCGTCTGTGGGGTCCATTTGGAGTCGATACGCTCAAAATGGACAGACCCTTCAGGAATCTTTTTGTCCCCGGTCAGATGCAGGACCACTCCGGTCAAGTTGTGCCGATAAAATCTGTCCCGAGGAGAGGCTTTGCGAAAGCGCAGCAGGAAAAAGCAGGCCAGGGCGGCAGAGAAGACCACCACCGTCTCGAACATGGTGTCGTATCCTCTGTAGTCAGCCAACACGGCGGAAACGATGTTGGGGACGGACGTCTCTTCCAATGTCTGTTCGATATAGTGGGGAGAGAGATATTCCGCCGCCGGGGAATGGGGATCACCGAAGGACGGAAAATCGCCAGTGGCATAAATCAGCAGGAGGCCGCTGATGCAGATGCTGAGCAGAGCTAGCTTTCTCAATCTTTTGTCCTCCTTGTCGTGCGGTAAATGGCAGCCAGGAAAAAGACGGTACTCGCTCCGGCTCCAACCGCGGCTTCGGTGAAGGCTACGTCCACCGCGCCCATGACGGCCCAGAGCAGACACATCATAAAACTATAGGCGCTGTACAAAATGGCCGCGCTCAAGAGGTCCTTGATGCGCAGGGAAAAGAACCCGCAAATAAGTACCAGGGTCAAGACCAGCAGGTCGATTTGCCAAATCATTCGAGGTCCTCCGGGTGTTCGTCCGCGTGCGGCTTTTGCCACGGGATAAGACCGGCTCGGTGTCCAGAATCGACGATAGCGTGTGTCGCCGTGGGCAGAGCAAGGAAGGCGAAGACGACGATGAGGATGATTTTCAGCGTCACGAGGATACTGCCGAGGCTCGGATGCTCCAAAAGATACAAGCCAATGCCAGCCACGATAAGCATGCTGGCCAGGGTATCCATTTTCCCTGAAGCGTGGAGGCGGCAATAGAAATCGGGCAACCGGATGATGCCGATGGTGCCGCCGGTGAAAAACAGCAAGCCGATGCCGATGAGAATGATGATAACAAGATCCATACGTCCACCTTTAGCGAAATATATCCCGGAAGCGGGAGATCATGCCTGCAGTCAGGGTTACCACCACCGCTTGGCTTCGGCTGCGGTGGCCCCCCGGCGTTTGTGGAAAAAGCGGGAAACGCCTAAGACAGCAATAAAGTTGAGCATTGCGTAGGCCAGGGCGATATCGACAAACATGTCCATACGTTCATAGAGCAGGCCAATGAAGAGAAGCAGGACAGTGGTTTTGCTGCCGATGGCGTTCACCCCTACCAGGCGGTCCAAAGCCACTGGCCCGAAAACCGCCCGATACAGCGAAAGGATCATGAGCAACACCAAAATCACGGCGCTGATGAGAAATACAGTCTGCATGTCATTCCTCGAGGGGTTCGGACTCACCGAAGGTTTGGGCGACTTTGTCGCGCATGTCACCGGGCAGGGCCGAGGCGGATTTGCGGTCAATGCCGTGGACGGTGAACACGCCGACGGGAGAGACATTCATGGTGATTGTCCCGGGGGTCAGCGTGATCGAGTTGGCCAGGGTAACCACGGACATATCTGACTGGAGATTGCCCTGAAATTTGATGATTTGCGGATCGATCAGGTCCATCATCCGGGGATGAAAGACCAGATAGAGCATGTGCAAATTGGCCATGAAAATTTCTTTAAATAAATAGGGCAGATAAAGCACAAACCGGAGCCATTGGCCTGGGATTCGACTGAGGTCGGCGGAGATGAACAACAAGTCACTGGAGAAGTAGGCCACCAGGAGGCTGGACAAGAGTCCGTACGTCAGATGGAGCCAGTCAAATCGTCCGGACAAAATGATCCAGATGACGAATAAAATGGCGCTCGTAAAAAGAAACGGGGCTCGCCCACGAGGGCGCCCGGTGAAGGTTCCTTTTGTACGGTCGGCCACCGGGACGACCCCTGGTTTGCGTTGTTCGGGAACAATAGCCATGCCACAATCCTCATAGTTGGTTGGACAAGCAGTCGTGAAGTGCGTGAATGTACTCAGCTAATTCGCAAATGCAGGACGTTTACCTGAGACGGGTGAAAATTTCCAGCCTTTTTTGGAAAAAGGTGTTGTTTTATCGGTCAATCAATACCTCCGCCCCCTACGAGCGTCCGCCATTTTGCGGTTTCCAGCCGGACCCCAGCGTGTCCGTTCGGCCAAGACAAAAAGGCCGCCAGAGAGGCGGCCTTTGGGAGAGTCAACTGGGCTGGACACGAGCAGGGCCCCGGGATGAGTTCATCCCGCGGGCGTATGCCGGCTGAGATCATAAAATCCATGGACGGTGAAAGGGAGCGAATAATGAGGGATCTTTTCAAAAAGGATGAGTCCCATCTCACCCGTCGCCTCGACCGAGGACAGCGGCGTGATGCCGGCCGGCAGAGGAAATTCGAGGGTGTGCCCCTCGAGCCGGGAGATACGGTCTTCGTAGTGGTCCTGGAAATAGCTCACGAGTTGGTCGCGCTCTTTTTCGGTGAAGGCCTCCAAGACAAAGGTGCGCGTGTTGTGAACGGCTCGTTTGTCATCGGCCTCAGCGGGAGGGGTGACAAGTCTGTCCCAATTGTAGGCTTGCACTTCCTGGGGAGACCATTTGGCACGGAAAAGGTGGACTTCAACATCACGGCACCCTTTGAAAAGGGAAATGGTCGCTCGCAGGACATGGGCCCGGTCAACGGGAAGATATTCGGGAGTGGTCTGAACGTTGATCTCCATGACGTCGCCTTTTGATACGATGGGGTGGTTACAGGGGCTGTTGCCAATGCCCCGGGTAGATTGGGCTCGAGCAAAGAGAACCGGTTCTCACTGGAGCCTTGGAACAGGCAATGGGCTTTGGGGTGGCATATACACCCGGACTCCTCCCGGACTGTTCGGGGCAATGGCACGGGCAAAGAACCAGCCGGATGGCCCGGGGACGACTGTTCCCGGAATCATTTTGTATTTGCCTGAGGTAGCAAATGGGGTTATCCGGCGCAACCGCCCTGCTCGACAATATGTTTGACTTCAGCCACATCCTTGTCGCCACGGCCTGAAAGATTGACCAGGATAAGCGCCTCAGGAGACTGGCTGGGGGCCAGTTCAATGGCGCGTGCTAAGGCATGGGAGGATTCCAGGGCCGGGATGATGCCCTCGGTTTTGGAGAGCATGAAAAACGCGTCCAAAGCTTGCTTGTCGCTAGCCATGACATAGGAGACGCGGCCGGCGTCCTTGAGGAAGCTGTGCTCGGGGCCGACGCTGGGGTAATCCAGCCCGGCGGAGATGGAATAGACCGGCGCCGGTTCCCCGGCATCGTCCTGGAGCATATAGGAGTGGAAACCGTGCATGGTTCCGGGCTGGCCCAGGGTCAATGTCGCGGCGTGTTCCCCGCATTCGAGGCCCCGACCGGAAGGCTCGACTCCCTCGAGGACCACCTCGCTGTCGTTGAGAAACGCGGAAAATATGCCGATGGCGTTTGAGCCTCCCCCGACACAGGCGATAACGTGGTCGGGAAGCCGTTTGGCCTCTTCCTGGATCTGTGCCCTGGCCTCACTGCCGATGATTTCCTGGAAGTGGCGAACCATGCTGGGGTAAGGGTGGGGACCGACTGCCGAGCCGAGAAGGTAGAAGGTGTTGTCCGCATCGAGGACCCAGGCGTTGATGGCTTCGTCCACCGCCTCTTTGAGCGTGCGCTGTCCAGAAGTGGCTGGGACCACGGTGGCGCCCATCATCTGCATGCGAAAGACGTTGAGTTCCTGGCGGCGGATATCTTCTTCGCCCATGTAAATGGTGCATTCCATATCCATCAGCGCCGCCGTAGCCGCAGTGGCCACACCGTGTTGCCCGGCACCGGTTTCAGCAATGATCTTTTTCTTGCCCATGCGGCGGGCCAAAAGGATCTGCCCAATAGTATTGTTGACCTTGTGGGCACCGAGGTGGTTCAGATCCTCCCGTTTGAGATAGATCTGGGCTCCGCCAAGACGGCGGGAAAGGTTCGCGCAGTGGTATATTGGAGAAGGGCGTCCGACATAGGTGTTGAGATAGTACGAATAGTCCCGAAGGAATTCCGGATCCTGCTTGGCGCTTTGGAAGGCCTGGTCTAGCTCGCTGAGCACCGAGCGCAGTTGTTCGGGGACAAATTGGCCTCCGTAGGGGCCGAAGAAGCCGTCAGCGGAGAGGGTGGCGGTCATGGGAGTCCTCCTTTGGGGCAGCAGGAGTGTCCGCGGCCCTCCAAAAAAAGAAAACCGCGAACAGCGTCAAACTGCCGCGGGTGATTTTGGGATCTGTATTTCTGCACACGGGTCCGCGGCTCTGTCTAACAGAGCCACCACCAATCCAACCAGGAACGATGCGTGTGTGCTATAACCATAAAAGGAGTATGCCCACTATCGGCAGGGTTGTCAATATCCTCCCGGCCTGATTGCTGTTTGGTTAAAGATTTCCTACTATGTCGCCAAGGAGAAACGACGTTTATATGAAAGAGAATTTTCAACTCGTGACCGATATGGTGCCTAAGGGGGACCAGCCCAAAGCTATTGAAAAGTTGTGCGCCAATCTGGAGGCCGGCGTCAGCGATCAGGTCCTGTTGGGCGTCACCGGTTCGGGCAAGACATTTACCGTCGCCAATGTCGTGGCCCGTTTGAACCGCCCGACGCTGGTCATGGCTCCCAACAAAACGCTTGCCGCCCAATTGTACAGTGAATTCAAAGAACTTTTTCCTAACAACGCTGTTGAGTACTTCGTCAGCTATTACGATTATTACCAGCCTGAAGCCTATCTGCCCCATTCCGATACCTACATTGAAAAGGACTCCTCAATTAATGAAGATATCGACAAGCTGCGCCATGCCGCCACCCATGCCTTGTTGACCAGACGGGATGTTCTCATTGTCGCTTCGGTATCCTGTATATATGGGCTCGGCTCACCGGAATATTACGAAAAAATGGTCGTGCCTGTTCATGTGGGGCAAAATCTGGCCATGGACCAACTCATGTCTCGGCTTGTTGAAATCCAATATGAACGAAACGACTATGATTTTCATCGGGGCACATTTCGGGTACGGGGCGATGTCCTGGAGTTGATCCCCGCCTATCGGCATGAGCGTGCCCTCAGAATCGAGTTTTTCGGCGACGAAATCGACGCTCTGTATGAGACGGACCCCTTGACAGGGGAAGTTTTGGGCCCTCAGGAAAAGGCCCTTATTTTTCCCGGCAGCCACTATGTTTCGGACCAGGAGAATCTCAAGCGGGCCATTGACGATATCCGCGATGAACTCCGTGCCCGGCTCACCTGGTATCGCGAGGAGAATCGACTGGTCGAGGCTCAGCGTCTGGAGCAGCGCACTCAGCTTGATCTGGAGATGATCGAGGAATTGGGATATTGCAACGGCATTGAAAATTACTCGCGCCATCTTGACGGCCGCGCACCCGAGTCGCCGCCTTCGTGTCTGCTGGATTATTTCCCCTCCGATTTTTTGCTCTTTCTGGACGAATCGCATGTGTCAGTGCCCCAGATCGGTGGCATGTTCAACGGGGACCGGTCCCGCAAACAAACCCTGGTTGATTTCGGATTCCGTCTGCCCTCGGCTTTGGACAACCGACCACTCTCGTTTGACGAGTTTCTGAAGCGGCTCAATCAGACGGTGTATGTTTCCGCCACGCCCGGCAATTGGGAGCGCGACCGCGCCAGTGGCGAGATTATTGAACAGGTTATTCGCCCCACTGGCCTGTTGGATCCCCAGGTTGAAGTGCGACCCACCGGGGGCCAGATGGATGACCTGCTTGCTGAATGCCGCCAGCGCATGGACAAGGACGAACGGGTTTTGATCACGACCTTGACCAAACGGTTGGCTGAGGATTTGACCGAATTTCTCCATTCCCGTGGCGTTCCGTCACGTTACATGCACTCGGATATCGACACTCTGGAGCGCGTGGAGATCATCCAGTCACTGCGCCGTGGAGATTTTCACGCCTTGGTCGGCATCAATCTTTTGCGCGAAGGGCTCGATCTGCCGGAAGTGTCGCTGGTGGCTGTTCTCGACGCGGATAAGGAGGGGTTTTTGCGCTCGGCGCGCTCCTTGATCCAGACCTTTGGACGGGCCGCTCGCAATCGCAATGGGTGTGTGCTGCTGTATGCCGATAAAAAGACCCCGGCCATGCGCGAAGCTATGGATGAAAGCCACCGCCGCCGCTCCCTGCAGGAAGCCTTCAATCTTGAGCACGGGATTACTCCCGAGAGTATCCGCAAGCGCTCCGGCCATGCCCTGGCCCATGCAGGCAAGGAGCAAAGCGAGATGGCCAAGGCCGCCGAGACCACGAGTTCTTACGGCAGTGACCCCCAGAAGTTGGAAAAGGCCATCGCCCGGCTGGAGCGGGAGATGCGACAGGCGGCCAAGGATCTCGCCTTTGAGCGGGCGGCTTCCTTGCGCGACGAGGCCCAACGGTTGCGGCAAACTCTGGTGGAAATGGGGTGAGGCGTGTTCAAGCCAAAAAAGCGGGGTGACTATTCAAGGGTCAGACACGGGTGGTGGCGGCGTTTTCTGCGCTGGAGGTTCCAAAATGCTGTCGCTTGGCCGTTTTGTGTGGGCGGGGGAGCTCTTATCCTGGTTTTTGCCTACGGCATGTTCATCTATATGGGGCTTGAAGGATGGGGGGCCCTGGACAGCTTTTACCAGACAGTGATCACCCTTTCGACGGTCGGCTTTGAAGAGGTCTATGATCTCTCCCCTCAGGCCAAATTTCATACATCCATGCTCATTTTGGCCGGCGTCGGGAGCTTTGCTTATATCGTGGGTTCGTTCACTCAGATTCTCGTTGAAGGACAATTACGGAGCTTGTGGGAGAAACGGCGCATGCAACGATTCATCGACGCCTTGGAAGACCATTTCATTGTCTGCGGTTACGGCCGCATCGGTTCGGTGGTGGCCAAGGAACTCCATCGTGAAGGGTACGGAGTCGTGGTCATCGATAACGCCCCTGAGGTTCTCGACGAATTAGAGCAATCCGATCTGTTGTTTATAGCCGGAGACGCGACTTCGGATCAGATTCTGCTTCGCGCGGGGCTCAAACGGGCCAGGGCGATCATTGCCGCTTTGGATGCGGATGCTGAAAATGTCTATGTGACGCTGACTTCCAAACAAATGGTTCCCAAGTTGCTGGTTATTGCTCGGGCGGCTAACGAGCAGTCTATTCAGAAGTTGGAGTATGCCGGAGCAGACAGGGTCTTGACTCCTCACGTGCTGGGAGGCATGCGCATGGCCCAGCTTGTCCTGCGCCCTACTGTGACCGATTTCCTCGATTTGGCCATGCAGGGAAAGCATATCGATTTGCAGATGGAGGAGCTGGAAATCAGCCCCGGGTCCTGGCTGGTGGGCAAGGACATGCTCCATTCCGAGATTCGCCCCCGGTTTAACCTGATCGTGATCGCCATCCAGAAACCGGACGGCTCCATGATATTCAACCCCCAATCCGATACTGTCATTGAAGTGCGCGACACCCTTGTCGTTGTCGGAAACCGAAATGATCTGGACGCCTTGGAAGAGATCACCACAGCCTCGCATACCCTGGACGCCTCGTAGCACCCCCTGGTGAGAATTCCCCGCAAGACCGCTGGACGTTCAGAGGGTGCGATATGTGGGCTGCGCTTTTGTTTTCCGGCTGTGTCGGCCTCATGGGGATTGTAAACACGGGGTGCTCATGACGTTTTTTTCAACAATCTGACAGCATCACACAACCGGAGTCTGCCTGAAAAACAGGCGTTCTCGAGATGCAGCCACGAGGGACGATAATGGCCGAGCAGTCTGTTCAAAGCCGGGTGGCCTCCTTGCGCGAAACCATTCGGCACCACGATTATCTCTATTATGTCCTGGATGCTCCCCAGATAAGCGATAACGAGTATGACGCCCTGTTTAAGGAACTCCAGGCGCTGGAACACCGGTACCCCGAGTTGGATGACCCCGCCTCACCCACCAAGCGGGTGGGGCAGAAACCTTTGGCTGCCTTTGCCCACCGCGAACACAGTCTCCCCATGGCCAGTCTGGACAATGTTTTTTCCCTGGAGGAATTCCAGACCTATGTCCAGCGTCTGGAGCGACTCCTTCCCGGTGAAGAGATCACCTTCTGGGTTGATCCCAAGATGGACGGACTGGCGGTCGAGGTGATTTTTGAGGCCGGCCGGTATGTCGCGGCTTGCACCCGGGGCGATGGCCGGGTGGGCGAGGACGTCACCGCCCAGATGCGTACGGTGCGCACTGTCCCTTTGCAATTGCGCGAAGAAGGGGTCGAGGTGCCCGACTACATCGAGGTCCGCGGGGAGGTGGTCATGCATGAAGACGATTTTGCCCTGCTCAACAAACGGCAAACCGAGAACGGAGCCCGCCCATTTGCCAACCCGCGCAATGCCGCGGCTGGTTCGGTGCGCCAATTGGACCCGGAAGTGACGGCCAAACGCCCGTTACGTTTTTTCGCGTATGGCGTCGGAGTGGTGCGCTGGTCCGGAGCAAAAACGGTCTGGTCGCGGCAGTCCGAGGTCATGCAGGGGTTGCGCGAACTGGGACTGCCGGTTGCCCCCAAAGCCCGCTGGGCCGAGAGTGCTGCAGCGGTGCAGACCTATTACCAGGACCTTGGCGCCAACCGCCACTCGCTGGGCTTTGAAATCGATGGGGTGGTGGCCAAGGTGGACCGGCTCGAGCAACAGCACCGTCTGGGCAGCACTTCCCGGGCGCCCCGCTGGGCTTTGGCCTTGAAATTTCCCGCCCACCAGGCGGAGACGGTATTGGAAGATATCCAGGTCCAAGTGGGGCGCACCGGGGTCTTGACTCCCGTGGCCGTGCTGCGGCCGGTGGAGGTTGGGGGCGTCACGGTCTCCCGGGCCACGCTGCACAATGAAGATGAGATCCGGGCCAAGGGCCTTCGAGTGGGCGATCCGGTGCTTGTCCAGCGCGCCGGAGACGTCATTCCGGAAGTGGTGCGTCCTTTGACTGACAAACGTACCGGAGAGGAGAAAACATTTGTTTTCCCCCAGACCTGCCCGGCGTGCGGCAGCCCGGTTTCTCGGCTCGGCGATGAAGTGGCCAGGCGGTGCGTGAACGCCGCCTGTCCGGCCCAGGTCGTTCAGCAACTCATCCATTTTGTCTCCAAGGCCGGGCTGGATATTGAAGGTCTGGGGGAGCGCTGGGTTCAGATTTTCGTGGACCAGGGGCTGGTCCGCTCCCCGGCTGACCTCTTTCGGCTGAAGGAAAGAGACCTGGTGCCGCTGGAGCGCATGGGCGATAAATCGGCCCGGAACATGATCCAGGCCATTGCAAGCGCCAAATCCTCGGCCCGGCTGGACCAACTTATCAGTGCCCTGGGCATCCGGCTGGTAGGGCGGCGGACCGCCGAAATCCTGGCTACCTCGTTTGAGGACCTTGAGGCCCTGGCGGAGGCCGATTCTGAAACTCTGCAGCACATCCCGGATATCGGACCGGAAGTGGCCGCCTCACTGCGCCGTTTTTTTACCACCCCGGCCAACCAGGCGCTCATTCGGGATCTGCACCAACTTGGCGTGTGGCCACGGCGCGAGACTGGCAACGGATCTGATGCGGACCAGTCTGCCCCTCTGGAAGGACTGCGTTTTGTTCTGACCGGGGCGTTGTCGGACATGAGCCGGAGTGCGGCCAAGGATGCTATCGAGTCCCGTGGGGGCAAGGTGGTCAGCGCTGTTTCCAGTAAGGTGGATTACGTGGTCGCTGGGGAGAATCCGGGCAGCAAGCTGGATAAGGCCCGGGAACTGGATATCGCCGTTCTCGACGAGACGGGGCTTCACGACCTTTTGGCTGGGTAGCTGATCCTTGATACCCCCTTGCCAGCAGCCCGAGCCGCTTTCCCAAACGGCGGCAGCACATGAGCCCGGGGCAAAGAGCGCTGCGTCCCGCCGCAGAGGGGACAACCACGTGGGGTGACTTCAGGCTGTGGCTTGCCGCCCCAAACTGATCGGGGCTTCCAAGTGGGGAATATTCCGCCAATCCAGCCCCAACAGGGCTGCGCCCTGACGGTCCACCTCTAGCGGATCCCAGCCTGCCAGGATGGTCTCGAGGGGCGGGTCGCATTCCGGTCCGCCAAGGTGAAATTGCGCCAGCCCGCGGCTGGCGTCCATGATCGTGAGATCTGCAGCCCGGTATCTGTTCAGCTCGGCTATGGCCGTGTGCATCCGGGCGTGGAAGGCAGCCTTTTTCCACCCCCCGGAGTGGCCATAGTGGTGTGGCGGGGCAAAGCCCATCATATTTTTCAGGCTACCGGTCATCTCGGCCAGGGAATGGGCTTTGAGGACAGGCACGGAGATGATGAAACTCTCAAAGGCCACCTGGGGCAGGTACATGCGCGGAAAAGCACTGCACTGAGCATCCTGGCATTCCACGACCTCGGTGTGGTTCAGATCGAGCAGGGAGATCCCTGTCTCGCGGGCCAGCTTTGTATACCCCAGGGCCTCGAAAATCTCCCCGGTTTCAAGGTTGGCCGCGCCGGAGCCTTCGGCTATAGTGATTGAGGCCGAGGTGCAGTTTTGCAGGAGGGCGACGAGGGCTGCGCAACATTCCACCGGTGTGGTCACGGGCGGCGGCGAAGCGTTGACCAGATTGGGCTTGATGAGGATGTTTTCCTGCTGCTGCAAAAGCTCAGGGGCGTGTAACCTTTCCAGGGCCTCGGTGATGCTCTTTTCGTATGTGGTGAATGGAACAGACGTCCACATGGGGTGTCCTTGGTTGAAGAGATCGTTAGAAGAGAGCACTCCGGGCCTGCCCGGCCCCCTGGATTTCAGGGAGGCCCGAGCCGGCGCGGTCCGAATTGCATAACAGCGCTGTAGCGCAAAGGAGAATGTATGGCACGAACACCGATTATCATTATGGGAGCCCAAGGACGCATGGGCGCCACCTTGGCTCGCTTGACCCAAAATGATCCGGAACTGGAATTGGCGGGCGTTGTTGAACAGGCAGCAAACCAGAGCGGCCTGGAACACCTCGGATGTCCGGTCAGTGAGGATGCCTCGACAATTCTCACCCAGGCTCAAGGGGCCACGGTGATTGATTTTACAGCACCGACGGTGACAGTCAACTTGGCCAGGACCGCCGCCGAAACCGGCAATCCTCTGGTGATCGGAACCACTGGGCTTTCTGAGGATCAGCAGCAGGAAATTGCTGCGGCAGCGGCACAGACGCCGGTTTTTTGGGCGCCGAATATGAGTGTTGGGGTCAACGTTCTCCTGGAGATGTTGCCGCAATTGGTTCGCATGCTCGGTTCGCTGTATGACGTGGAACTCTCCGAAATTCATCATAAATTCAAAAAAGATGCTCCGAGCGGGACGGCATTGAAACTGGCTCAGGTGCTGGCTGAGGCCAAGGGATGGGACCTCAAGCAAGTGGCTCAATATTGCCGGGAGGGCATTATCGGCGAGCGCCCGGAAGAGGAGATTGGGGTCCAGACCCTGCGCGGCGGTGATGTTGTCGGAGACCACACGGTGTATTTTTTCGGACCGGGGGAACGCATTGAGGTGACCCACCGGGCCCACTCCAGGGAGACCTTTGCCCAGGGAGCGCTGCGTGCCGCGAAGTGGATCGGGCAGCAGGAGCCGGGGAAGATATACTCCATGGCAGAGATGGTCCTTTCGGAATAAACGGCCTTTTCAGGGCCGTGATTGGAGCCTGTGGTGAGCCTGATCTGTAATCCAGGAGGCCTCTTTTTGGTCGCTGCCTTGGATCGAAGAAGACAGGAGCGTTTCAGACTGAATGTGTGCGCGGTCTTTTTCGTGTTGTGGAGCCTTATCAGTGCGGGGGGCTTTGTCGACACTGGCTGGGCTTCGAGCGAATGGACCCAGCTCGAAAGTGGCTTGGCATTGCGCCACTGGCCTGACGGGGCGCATCATCCGGAGTTGACTGTCCTGCGGATCGATCCAGAATTTTTCCGGTTCGTCTTGTATTCAGCTTCTGCTGAGCGCGGTGCGGATCGGACTGTGCGCCAATGGGTTGAGGACAAGAACCTTGTAGCGGCGATCAACGCCAGTATGTATTGGGAAGACAGGGAGACGAGCACCGGGTTGATGACCAATTTCGGGCACGTCAACAACGGCAGGGTCCATCCCGAGTTCGGGGCCTTTTTCGTGGCCAATCCCCGCCGGGCCCAACTGCCCCCTGTGGATATCCTCGATCGCTCGTTGGAGCAGCAGTGGCGAAAGCGTGTCGCGCAATACGCAACAATCATACAGAATTACCGGCTGCTGGACGCAAAGGGGGAGAACGTCTGGCAGGCAAGCCGGCAGGAACACAGTTCGGCCGCAGTGGCTGAGGATTCACAGGGACATATCCTTTTTATCCTTCAACATGAACCGGTGTCCGTGCATGCGCTTGGCAGCCGCTTGGAAAATTTGTCCCTCGACCTGAGCACGGCTATGTTTGTCGAGGGAGGGGTTGAGGCGTCGCTGGCCGTGCGCTGTCCTGAGCTTGAGGCCTTCTGGAACGGCCGGTATGACAGCCGCCTGCTACCTGCCCCGGTCGCTTCGCGGCCGGTGCCCAATATCATCGGGATCACGCGGCGCCGGAGTGAACCCGGAGTGCCGGACATTGAAACGGAACCGGAATTTTTTGGGAGATAAGGAGAGGACATGGAGTGCAGGAAACAGTTGATGCGTCTGATAGTGGCCGCAATGCTCGTCCTGGGCCTGGTCTGCGGGGGCTTGGGAAGTCAGGCCGCCGCGCAGGGCGAAGAGGACCTGCCTGGGCGTATTCAGCAACAATATGAGCAGTTGCAGGGGTTTGAAACAGATTTTGTCCAAGTGCTGACCAATGCCTCAAGCGGTGAGCAGGAGACCCGGCGCGGGACGATCGCGTTTGAACAACCGCGCTCCATCCGTTGGGAAACGACTTCTCCTGAACAGGAATTGTTGATTGTCGGCCCTGAGGCGGTCTGGGACTATTTTCCGGCTGAAGAGGTGGCTTACACCTATGCGCCTCAGCAGGTTTTCCAGTCCAAGACCATGTTGCGCTTTATCTCCGGAGAAGCCAATATTACTGAAGATTTTCGCATCGAACGCCAAAAGAGCGACACCAATTGGAGCAAGCTCAAACTGATCCCGAAACAGCCGGAACCCAATCTGGTCCTGGCCTATATCTGGGTCGAGCCCGAAAGCGCCTTGCTGCGCCAAGTGCTCCTGGTCGATTTTTTCGGCAACGGCAACAAGTTGACATTTAAGGACATCAAGCTTGATCCGGAGTTTGCGCCGGGGTGGTTCGAGTTTGAGCCCCCTGACGGGGTCGAGGTCCTGAGGAATACCACACCGGGACAGGGAGGCGTGGATATCGGCTCATAGCCCCTTGGTGCGGCCCCAGCGGGCCAGAGCGCCGGGTTTTCCGGTGCCAGCACTGGCATTGCAAAGAGATAGCCTGGGGGTCTTCAAGTCGAGGTGGGTGCTGCCAGCCGTTCTGGCAATACGAATTCCTTGCCGCTTGGCGGCGTTTAGAGTCCGAGCCGCTTTTTGAGGGTAGTGATTTCAGTGGCCGTGAGATGGCGCCAATGCCCTTGGGGCAGCTTGCCCAATCGTACCGGTCCTTGGCGGATCCTTTTGAGCCGCAGGATGGTCAGCCCCAAGTCGCGGCACATGCGGCGGATTTGGCGGTTCACCCCCTGGTGCAGGGTTAATTCAAGGCTGCTGGTGTCAGCGGCGGTTTTCCGCCTTTGGACATCTACCGGGGCCAATTGTTCTCCTTCGCTCAGGCGCATGCCTGAGGACATCTGCCTCATGTGCTCCTCGGTGACCGCCTCGCGAAGCGTGACTTCGTAGACCTTTTCTACATGCCACCGCGGATGGGTCAGGCGATTGGCCAACTCTCCATCCGAGGTCAACAACAAGAGCCCTTCGGACATGAAATCCAGTCGCCCAACAGGGAAAATGCGTCTGGTGAAAGTCTGGGACGGCAAGAGATCCAAAACGGTTCGGCGTCCCTGGGGATCCTTGGCCGTGGTCACGACCTGCACCGGCTTGTGCAGCAGGATATAGTCGTGCCCGGCCGATTGAGCTTCAGGAAGCTCGACCACACGGCCGTCGACGCGGACCTCATCCTGGCCGGGATGGACCTGGACGCCGAGTTGGGTGACGAGGGAGCCATTCACCTGGACCCGGCCCGCGGCGATATAGGTGTCCGCCTTGCGCCTTGAGCAGACACCGGCCTGGGCGAGAAATTTGTTCAGTCGGCAACTTTCGGGGGCGTGGGAAGAAGTAGGTGTTGACATGGCCTTAGTGTGCCCGGGCCGGGCGAAGCTGTAAAGCAGGCCCGCCAACACCCCGCCATCCCCCTCCAGGCCAGGGCACAGCCGGAAAGAAGCTCGGTATCTGCTCACCGGTCCAGGACAACGATCTCGATTCTCTGTATCAGCCTCTGCTCTTGTCCTCGTTGCTGGGCCAAGGCGTTTAAGAAGATTGGTTGCCTCTGTCTTCGGGCTCTCCAGCCCCACTGCCCGCGCCCCACTTTGGGGTCGAGTGTCTTGCGACCAGTCGCGAAGTTCGAAGGCTTTGGGACTGCAATGGTGCCGTGACCCTGGACGTTCTGACGCTGCCTGGGAAGAGATGAACGGGCTGCCACGCAGGGTGTTGTGGACCAGCCAACTACACTTTGATGACTTTCGACGCCGTTTGGAGACTGGTCACAACATCGAGCATGTTCGTTGTCTCCCCGACCTGTTTGTGGTCCAGCAGACCGAAGTGTTCCAGGCAGGTTCCGCAGACGAGGATGGAGATCCCCTGGGATTGTAAGGCCAGAAGTTCTTCCAGGACTGGACTGTCTTGCACGGCGAGTTTGACGCCGGCATTGAGCAGAATGAGCCGCCAGAGATCCCTGCCCATTTCCGGCAAGGTCGCCAGAAAGTTTTTCATCAACCCGCCGCCCAATTCGTCATCGCCCTGGCCGATACATGACGAAGTGATCAAAACGAGCTGTTGTTCGTTTTCCGCCACGTGCTTGATTTCCGCCTCGGTCATGGGGGCGCAGACGGGACACGTTTCCTGCGGTGTCTGTTGAAATCCCTGTCGAAGAGCTTTGATGCACCGCGCCGCTCCGTTCTGCTCCACGGCTTCGATCTGATAGCCTTGGCTTTCCAAAAAGCGGGTCACATTATGCTGTGCTGGTTCATTGTCCACGGTGACCAGCAGCGTCTCAGGCTGCTGGGATTCGATCGTCTTTTTTGATTGAAGGACCGGCTGAGGGCAGGGAAGTCCCTGACAGTCCAACTCGATTTCGGCCATGAGCGACTCCTTTTCGGGGTTCTGATTTTCGTGGCGGGGCGCACCCGCGATTCCGGTTGCGCCTGGGAGGCTATCTTTTCCCATTCGGGGGGTCACAAGAGAGAACACCTTTTTGGCTGCAGTGGTCAAATAGGCTCAATCTATACGTTTTAGTATTTGAGATAGGGTGCGCATATGGCAAAAACCTGGGCCCTTCAGGGCTCTATCTGGGTGTTGCGCGGGGTAGTGCCCCTGTGGTGCAAAGCTTTGCGCTATTCCCGCTCCAATTATGAGCCGGTCGCTGCGGTGCGGGCAACATCCCAGCCGGTGGTTTTCGCGATTTGGCACGATGAATTGTTTCCGTTGTGCACCTTGCATCGCGGAGAAGGGGTCGTGGCGGTCGTCAGTCAGAGCCGTGACGGCGAAATTTTGGCCAAGGTGCTGCAAGCCTTCGGGTATGGGCTGGCGAGGGGATCGACCAGTCGCGGCGGTCTCAGGGCCCTGGTTGGGGCGTGTCGCGAAATCCAGAAAAAAGGCCGGGATGCGGTTTTGACCGTTGACGGTCCCCGGGGGCCCCGCCATGTCGCCAAGCCGGGAGCGATTTATCTGGCGGCTCGAACCGGGGCCCTGCTTGTCCCGACCCGGGTGGCCATGTCCCGGGTCAAGCGATTCGAGAAGGCCTGGGACAAATTCCAACTCCCATTGCCAGGGAGTAAGTGTCTGGTGCGGTATGGAACACCTTATGGCGTAGACCCAGGGGTGCTGCACTCTTCGACCGGGATGGAAAAGGCCCGGGAAACGTTACAAAACGCACTGGAAACACTCGCAGGCAGCGAACATGTATAAATTCGTCTATGAGTTCATGGCCTGGGCTGGGAAAGCGGCCCCACTGCCGTGGTTGGACGTGGCGGGTCGGGTCCTTGGCACGGCCATGTGGTATGGTCTCCCGGGCCGTCGGAGTCTGGCCCGGGCCAATATGATCCGTGTTCTTGGGACTTCGTTTCAGACAGCCACCATGCTGGGGCGCCAGAGTTTCAGCCACAACGGGCGGTCTTTTGCGGAAATTTTTACCGGTCGCCGGGCCGATTGGCGTTGGTTTGCGGAACACGTCCACGTGGCACAGCCGGAGATGGTGGCCCGGATGCAAGCCAGCCGACGCCCTGTGGTGGCCACCACAGGGCATTTCGGGGCCTGGGAATTGCTGGCACCAGTAATGGGGATGCTCTTTCCGGAGCGCTCGAAACAGGTCGTTATCCGCCATGGACGTGACGAGGCCATGTTCCGGCTTTTGCAACGTCTGCGACACCGCACCGGCATTGAGGTTCTCGGTCATCGGAAAGCGGCACCGGCGGTGGTGCGTCATCTGCATCGCGGCGGGGTGACCGCCTTTCTCACCGATCATAATACGACCCAGAAGGACGCCGCTTTTCTCCCTTTTTTGGGAAGGATGGCCGCAGTCAATATGGGGCCGGCCCTGTTGGCGCTGCGCGCCAAGGCGCTGGTCTGGCCGGTCTATCTCCATCGCCAGGGCAGAGGATATATTTTTGATGCAGACCCGCCTCTGGACACGGCAACCTTGGAAGGGGACCGTGAGGACCGTTGCCGGCAAGTGGCTGAACTGTATACCGCGGCCATGGAACGCCGGATTATGACCCATCCAGAACAATGGTTCTGGATGCACAATCGATGGAAGACGCAACCACGCGGAGAGCAAAAAGAATGACGACTTTCGGGCAGAGGTTGCAGACCCCTTCTTTGGCTTCGGCACAGATCAGCGGGGAGACGGCGGTGACTGCTGTGCGCCAGGGAGGCGTGCTGATCTATCCCACGGAAACCTTGTTCGCTGTGGGCGGAGATGCTTTGAATCCAGCCGTGGGGGAGCAGGTTCAGGCCATCAAAGCCAGACCCGAGGGCAAGCCGTTGCCGGTTTTGCTGGGAGCACCGGAGATGCTGGCCATGGTGACCGCGTGGCAGAGTCGGGACCTGCAGCGGCTTACCAATGCGTTCTGGCCCGGACCGCTTTCTCTTCTGGTGCCGGCGCGTCCCGGCCTGCCCGCCGCTATCCAGGACCACGCCGGGTGGACCTGCGTCCGCTGGACCTCCCATCGGGACGCTTCTTGGCTTTCCAGACAGTGCGGCCAACCCTTGATCGCCACAAGCGCCAATCGTAGCGGTGCACCGCCTGCGGCGGTTGCAGAGCAGCTGGACCCGGAGATGATCCGCAGCGTGAACGGGGTGTGGCTCGGACATTCCTCGCCTGACGGAGGACTGCCCTCGACGCTGGTTCGAATCCTGTCAGGAGGTGTGTTAGAGGTCCTGCGCCAGGGAGCGGTGGACTCCCGGGCCCTGGAGGGAGCGGGCTGGGTCGTGAGAGAGTGAGCCGAGCCGGGCTGGTTAAAAATATTGTATATCCCGAATGCGGGACATGGGCTGTCGACACCGGATCGTGCAAATTCTTGAACCTGTTGCCTGAGCCACGGATGCAGAAAAACGACACCGCATCTTTCAAGGACAGGGCTTGGCGGGCGGAGTGGAGAAGTTTTCTATTATGGCCCGCTTTTTGCTACATAGAGTATACCTTTCCTCCTTTTGCAGAAGCCGGCTTTTTCGGGGTGGTCCCGAAAAAGCCGGCTTTTTTTGTGCCCTGAGCCTCTATCGGGCTTGGGATGCGACTTTCGGGGATGTGTCTATCGCCTGGAAACATGCGGGCCTGCCTTTTCGGCGCAGCACTGACCGCTCAAGTTTGTACCGGTCTCAAGGCGGTGCTGGCTTCGGTCCCTGAGAGGGGGCGCAGCTCATGGACACATTCTCTGAAGCGGCTTTTGCAAGCGAATGTTACGGAGTCAGGGCCTCAAGGCGAGAAAACCGAGACCGAAGGTTCCGACGTCGTGTCAAAGGGATGGAGTCAGCATGGTTTTGAGGCGGTTGACCACCCGGCTGACGGGAATGTCGTAAAGACAGGACAGGTCAGAGCAAGCGATACGTCCGTCTCGGGTACACGGACGGCAAGGCCGGGCGGAGGCGATGGTGACCGTCTCTGGCGGCGCCCATTGGCGGGCCGAACTCGGACCGAAAATGCTCAGCGTTGGTGTCTGCCAGGCAGCTGCAAGGTGCATAGGTCCGGCGTCATTGCTCAGCACCAATTCAGCGTGCGCGAGGTGCTGCTGCAGTTCGGACAGGTGGCTGGGAGCGGTGAGTTCAAAGTTTTGTACATCAACCCCCCGCTCAAGTTCGGCAGGGCCGAGGAGAAAGACCGGCTTTTTCCCATTTCTGGCCAGCCAGCGGGCCACAGCCATGAATCGCGGCAGCGGCCAGCATTTGCGGTCATTGCCGGCCCCAGGCGCGATAAGGACCCGACGATCTGTTTGGGGGCAGGGAGAGGGGGGCTGAGAGCACCAAACGGACTGCCAGTCCTGCGCTTGGGGAATGCCGCGCTGTTCCAGAGCCTGAGCGTATCTTTGGCGCGGTGGTGTCAGGTCATTTTCGGACAAACCGGTGATGGGCCAGAGTTGTGGATGGACACAAGAAACCGGGATATGCAGCAAGCCGAACCAGACGACCAGGGTGTTCTGCAATTGGTCGGGCCATTGGGTGGCGCTGTATAAAGTGCGCACGGCGGCTTGGTCTTCAGCAGAGGCCTGGGGCATGAGCTTTTCGGCCCAATGCTGGTAAGCCGGTCGGCCGGCCCAGAAAATTGGGGTCGGGGCCCAGAAGCGGCTCAACGCCAGGAGAGAGGGCCAGACCTGGATGAAATCCCCGAGGGCGCCGTTGTGGACAACCAGGATTCTATCGAAAGAGGGCATGCTCCGCACCGGATGGGTTCGCGTTTTTTTGGAGCCGCCGGGCACCTCTGCGTGCCCGGTTGCAGAGGAGGAAAAAAGGCCCACGGTGTGGATTCCCGTCCAGGATCGTGTTGCCCTGTGTCGGGGTGGTCAGGTATACCTATGGGGCCCGGTAGCTGATGTGTTGCCGACTGGAAGCAGGTAGTGATCTGAGAGATTGGAGGCGTTGTGTCAAGTGCTCAGCATTGCCCTCAATGCGGGGCTGCGATCCAGGTGTACCGCAATCCCGTGCCGACTGTAGACGTGGTGGTCCAATTTCCGGACCGCACAATTGTTTTGATCAAGCGCAAGAACCCCCCGTATGGGTGGGCCCTGCCTGGTGGATTTGTGGATTATGGGGAAAGCCTCGAGCAGGCCGCGACGCGTGAGGCAGCAGAAGAAACCGGCCTCCAGGTGCAATTGCTCGGTCTGGTGGGAGTGTATTCCTCTCCAAAACGGGATCTGAGGCAGCATACCTTGAGTGTCACCTTTGCGGCGCGTCCTTTGAGCCCGGAAACATTGCAGGCCGGGGACGATGCCTCCTCTGTAAGCCGGTTCGCCCTCGACGCCCTCCCCGAATTGGCCTTTGACCACGCCGGTATTGTGGCCGATTATCACCGCTGGGTTCTGCAGTGCGGTGACTTGACCCAACGTGGAGTCAGCAAGGGACGATCCGTATGTATCTTGTAATCGATCTGGGTGGAACCAATATCCGCGGGACCTGGATGGACCATGATGGAGCCCACGGCACGATCCAGCACGCTTCCCGTCCCCGGACGCTTGAGGGAACCAAGGCGCATTTCAAGGATCTTGTCGACCGCTTGCGAGAGACGGCTCCGCGCCCGGTTCGCGGTGTCGGACTGGCCACGGCCGGTCCCCTGGACCACAGGGCCCAGAAGTATTTGCAGACCTCGAATATGCCGGAACTCAATGGGTTCGCTATTGGGGATTTTGTGCGCCGGGAAATCGGGCTGCCTTTCTTGATGGAAAATGATGCTCAGGCGGCCGCCTTGGGAGAGGTCTGGAAGGGTGGCATAGCCGGGGCGACAAATGCGGTGGTTTTGACCCTGGGGACGGGTGTCGGGTCCGGGGTCATACTTGAGGGCCGCTTATGGCGCGGCGGTCATTTTACCGGGCCCGAACTCGGTCATGTCTTCCTTGGTCCAGGCAGATCCCGGGCCTGTGGTTGTGGACAGGTCGGGTGCATAGAAACCTGGCTCAACAAATGGGCCTTCGAGCGCTTGGCTTCCCGGTGCGGTCTGAGCCAGACGCAGCCGCGCCACGTGGCCCAGCTTTGGGAGCAGGGAAACCCTGCTGCCACGGCTTGTGTCCGGCGCTACGGGCACCGGATCGGCCTGGCCATCAGCACCCTGCAGGTGGTTTTCGGGGCCGAAGCCATTGGTCTCAGTGGAGGCTTGAGTACTTTTTTTCAGGCCTGTGAACCGTATGTCTGGCGTACATTGCGCCACCGGTTCACCAACCGGCAATGGTGGCTTCCTGCGACCATCGCTGCCAGCCCTGATCCGGACATGAGCGGGTTGTGGGGTATGGCCAAGGCTTGGTTGGACAACGGCTGACCGCTGTGGAGCGCGTCAGTCTCCTGATAATGGCGTTTATCTGCGTTGTGCCGGAAGGCATTTTCAAACAAATCCGTGGAAGGGGTGGACATGTCCCTCGCACCGCAAATCCTTTTTGTTACCTCTGAAGTATATCCTTTTTCCAAAACTGGCGGGTTGGCTGATGTTTTGGGAATTTTGCCGTTGACCCTGCAACGCATGGGGTACCAAGTGGGGGTTGTTACCCCCCTGTATGGGCGCATGGCTTCGGGTGACTACCAGATCCGTTTGATATTGGACAATTGCCCTGTGGATTATCCCTGGCCAGGGGTCAGCGCCGACATTTATCTTGCGGACTACCACGGGGTGCAAGTCTTTTTCATCGACCGCGGAGAGTATTTCGACCGCAAGCAGTATTATTGTACGTATAAGGGCGAGTTTTTTGATAATTGCGAACGGTTTATTTTCTTTGCCCGCGCCGCCTTGCAATTCGCCCGCAAACTGGAGACCCCGCCGCAAATCATCCACGCCAACGATTGGCATGCAGCGCTGGTGCCGGCCTTTCATCATTTCTGGCGCCGAGCCGATCCCCATTGGGCCGAAACGGCTTCAGTGATGACGATCCACAATCTGGCCTTTCAGGGCCAGTATTCCTCCCGGTTGTTCTGGAATTCAGGGCTCCCGGCGGAAGCCTGGCATATGGACGGAGCCGAATATTTCGGCAGTTTCAATATGCTCAAGGCGGGCGTGGCTTATGCGGACAAGATCACCACGGTCAGCCCGACTTATGCCCGGGAAATCGTCACCCCTGATTTTGGTTGCGGCCTGGAAGGGCTATTGGCCAAGCGGAACCATGACCTTGAAGGCATCCTCAACGGAGCGGATTATGGGGTCTGGAATCCGGGCCGGGATCCGTTCTTGGCCGCCCAGTACGATGTCCACGATCTGGAGGGAAAGCAGGCGTGCAAACGGGCCCTGCTGGAAAAGATGGGGTTGGCCCCCTTTTTGGCCGAGCGACCTGTTCTGGGGTTTGTGGGGCGGTTGCGGGAGCAAAAGGGGATTGACCTGCTTTTGGAGATCGTTCCGCAACTCATGGAACTCAACGTGGGGCTGGTGGTGCTTGGTGAGGGAGGGCTCAATTTCGAAGCCCAACTCAATGAACTTGTCGAGAGCTATGGCGGCTTTATCGCCGCTTGCATCGGATACACCGAACCCCTTTCCCATCAGATTCAGGCTGGCACCGATATTTTTGTCATGCCTTCGCGATACGAGCCCTGCGGGCTGACCCAGATGTACAGTCTGCGGTACGGGACGCCGCCGGTCGCCACTGCCGTTGGGGGGTTGCGAGACACGATTGTCAGCTACCCTCAGGTCGACGCCACGGGGTTCGTGTTTGAGGAGGCGACTGCCGAAGCCTTGTATCAGGCTGTCGCCCAGGCCGTCGATTTGTGGGAAGATCGCGAGGCGTGGCGGGCAATGCAGATCAGGGGCATGCGTAAGGATTTTTCCTGGCACCGTTCGGCACAGGATTACTTGGCCGTGTACGAGAGCCTTGGAGCCCAATTGCGCTGTACCTGAGCCATTTCTGTGATCCAGATGTGAAACCGTATACCGGTTGTGGAGGCAGGAAGCGGTATCTGGCCCGGTTCTGCAATTATGCCCGCGGTCTGGACAAATAGCGGGGGCGGATTTGCAATGCCAAGCAGTGTAGACGGCTGACGTGGGGAAAACTTTGTGTGCCGGCTCCTCGGGCGCTCAAGGCAGTGTCCAGACCACGTTCCCAATTGCAGAACCGGTTGTGGAGGCGGGAAGCGGTGTCTGGTCCCGATTCTGCAATTATGCCCGCGGTCTGGACAAATAGCGGTGGCGGATTTGCAGTGCCAAGCAGTGTAGACGGCTGATGTGGGGAAAACTTTGTGTGCCGGCTCCTCGGGCGCTCAAGGCAGTGTCCAGACCACGTTCCCAATTGCAGAACCGGTTGTGGAGGCGGGAAGCGGTGGTTGCGTCCGGGGTTGGAATGTTCTTCTCGCTGGCAATACGGGGATTGTACCATCTTTCCTTGGAGATAGGAGGGGGATTATGGCAGTGACAAAGCAGTATTTAAAGAGCAAACCGGTATGCCGCGTCCGTTTCGCGGTGCCGAAATCCCTCAGCCAGGGAGCCAGCGAGGTTTCGGTGGTCGGCGATTTTAACAATTGGGATCCAAAACAACATCCGATGTATGCCTTGAAAAAAGGCGGTTTTTCGGCCTGTATCGACCTCGTTCCAGGCCAGCGCTACGAATTCAGATATGTACTCGACGGCCATATCTGGATCAATGAGGCTGAAGCGGATGAGTTGGTGGCGACTCCTTTCGGATCCGAAAATTCGGTGCTCGATCTCTGATGGCTGGAGCGGTTGCAACAGCGGCGTTTGCCGTGAGCCTCGGGGATCCCAATGGCCTTGGTCCTGATCTGGTATGCACCCTGTGGGGATCTACTCCTCCGACACGCCCTATGGTCTGCATTGGTCCGGAGTCAGCCCTGGCTGAGCGGGCGCAAATGCTCGGAATAAAAAGATTTTGGCACCATCTGGATCAGTGGCCGGAAAAACCTTTGGCGCCGGGCACGTACTGTCTGACTCCGAGGGCACTGACCCGTTTTCGAAGCCGTCCCGGAGTGGCGACGCCGGAAGGAGGCGCTGCTGCGGGCCAGTCGTTGGCGGTTGCGTGTGAAGCGGTGCGAGACGGCCAGGCCGCGGCTTTGGTGACATGTCCCTTGAATAAGGCGATGCTGCAGGCGGCGGGGTACGATTTTCCGGGCCACACTGAATTTCTGGCCCGTTTTTTGGGCCTTCAGTCTGATGATGTCTGTATGCACCTGGCCGGCCCTCGGTTACGGGTTTCTCTGGTAACCACCCACCCGCCCCTGCGCCAAGTTCCCGAGTTGGTGACCGCAGTGCGGGTGGAGCGGTGTTTGCGTCAGACCTGGGCCCTTGTTTGCGCCCTGGATGATACCCCGGCGCCATTGGCCGTGTGTGGGCTGAATCCTCACGCCGGCGAGGGGGGGGCCATTGGCACCGAGGAGGAAACGGCGATTGTACCGGGAATCCAAGCTGCTGCTGCCGATGGTGTCGGGGTCATCGGACCGATCCCGGCGGATACCGTCTTTCATCGCGCCCTGCAGGGGGAGTTCAGTGCCGTTTTGGCCATGTACCATGACCAGGGGCTCGGTCCTTTGAAAACCGTCCATTTTGGCCAAGCCGTCAATGTGACCCTCGGTCTCCCCGTGGTCCGTACTTCGGTGGATCACGGCACGGGATACGATAAAGTTGGGACAGGCACGGCTTCGGCAGAAAGTCTCGCCCTGGCGGTGGACATGGCGGCTCGTCTTGTTCCAACCCACCGCCATCTCCCTGCTTGATGCCGGGAATACACAATTCCCAATTGTGTTCTTTGCGCCCTGAAGGCGGAACGGCTCCAGGTTTCGCGTTGAAGGGGCATTGTCGTCTGAGTCCATGAAAAAAGGAGTGAGGTATGTCGAGTCAAGCCTATCAGGAAATAGCGCCCCGCCTCAGGGGGCTTCGTGAAGCTCTGGAATTGGAAACCGAGGAAATGGCCGCTGATCTCGGTGTCGACGCCGACACCGTTCGGAATTACGAGTCTGGTGCGGGCGAAATTCCGGTCAGCTATCTTTTTCAAGTGGCCCAGCAATATGACATTGATCTGACAGTGCTTATTTCTGGAGATGAGGCCCATCTCCATAATTATTCGGTGGTGCGCAAAGGGCGTGGAATGAGCGTCGAGCGCCGCAAGGACTACGACTACAAAAGTCTGGCTTATCGTTTCACTGGGCGTCGTATGGAACCCTTTCTGGTCAGTGTGCCACCCAAGAGCGACGATGCATTGACCTTTCATGAGCACGCGGGGCAGGAATTCATCTACATGCTCGAGGGGCGCCTCGAAATCCGTCTAGGCACGAATACGGAAATCCTGGACCCCGGAGATTCCCTGTATTTTTCGTCGCGCACACCGCACGCCCTCCGGTCATTGTCCGAGCAACCGGCCCAATTTCTGGATGTCATTATTTAGCGCTGAATGCCCTGTCTCGATAGGAGGCCAGAGTGCGCTCGGCCTGCTCAGTTTTGAGAGCTCCGCTGTGGCTCGACCGCTTTTTGACGTGTGAAACGACAAGGACTGACTATGTTGCATAAAGACTGTTTTTCGAGTTTGGACGACTTTACCGATAATTGGCGTGTGCCCCAATGGACAGGATTTAATTTCGCTTACGACGTGGTGGACCATATGGCCCAAACTTCCCCGGAGAAGATCGCGATGGTCCATGTCGATGATGCCCACGTCAGACGAGACTATACGTTTGAATTTTTTGCCGAAGCATCCAGCCGGCTGGCTCACGCTCTGGTCAAACAGGGACTCGGTCAAGGGGACCGGGTTATGCTCATGCTCAACCGCCGCATTGAGTTCTGGCTCGGTATGCTTGCTTTGCACCGCATTGGAGCTGTGGCTGTGCCGTCGCCGTCCATGCTGACAAGTAAGGATATCGAGTTCAGGGTCAATTTTGCCGGTATCAAAGGCGTTTTTGCTGAAGACGCTCTGATCGACAATTTTGAAACGGTGCGCCCGAAATGCCCGGGGCTGAAAGTCTGTATCCACACCGGGACCGAGGTCCAGGCTCAGGGCTGGCTTGCCTATGAGACCCTTGTGGCCGAGGAAGCGACCAAGTTCGAACGTCCAAAGGATGCGGCCGCTGACAACGATCCCCTGCTGATCTTTTTTTCTTCGGGAACGACGGGGCCGCCGAAAATGGTCGAACACACCCACCGTTATCCCCTGGGGCATATTGTGACCGGGATGTATTGGCATGATCTTGAGCCCGGAGATCTCCATCTGACCCTGGCCGATACAGGGTGGGGGAAAGCAGTCTGGGGGAAATTTTACGGCCAGTGGATGGCTGGCGCAGCGATTTTCGTCTACGATTTCCGGGGAAAATTTGATCCCCACAATTTGTTGTCCGTGTTGGCGGAGCACAAAGTGACGTCCTTTTGCGCTCCCCCGACTGTTTACCGATTTCTCGTCCGGCAAGACCTCGGGCCCTATGACCTGTCGGCATTGCGCCATTGCACAACGGCTGGGGAATTGCTGAATGAAGGGGTTTTTCTGAAATGGCGGGAGAAGACCGGACTTCCGATCTACGAAGGCTACGGTCAAACTGAGACGTCGCTGCAAATCGCCACTTTTCCCTTTATGGACCCCAAGCCGGGCTCCATCGGCAAGGCCACCCCGCAATGGGATGTCGTCCTGCTTGATGAAAGCGGTCAACCGTGCCCCCCGGGCGTTGAAGGCGAGATCTGTATTCGTATCGCTGATGCAGAACCGGAGGGATTGTTCACCGGCTATCTGGATGAACCGGAAAAAACCCGGGCCGTGAAAACGAATGGCTACTACCATACCGGAGACAAGGCCTGGATGGATGAAGACGGGTATTTCTGGTTTCTTGGCCGTGTGGATGATCTGATCAAAAGTTCAGGATACCGCATCGGCCCTTTTGAGGTCGAAAGCGCCCTGATCACCCACCCTGGTGTCGTGGAGGCCGCCGTAACCGCAGTGCCGGATGAGATTCGCGGCCAGGCGGTCAAGGCCACGGTGGTCCTGGCCAAGGGGTATACGCCATCAGAGGCGTTGACCAAGGAGTTGCAGGACCATGTCAAACAGGTCACCGCGCCCTATAAATATCCCCGTATCATTTCCTACGTCGATGACTTGCCCAAAACCATAAGCGGCAAGATCAAGCGGGCTGAGATCCGAGCGCAAGACGAGCATCACCAGGTTTGAACCAGGGATGGGTAGCTATTTCTGGCCGCTGTTGTCTGACAATAGCGGCCTTTTTACGGTTCTTTGGCGGATCCTGTGGATTTTTGGAGTTTGCCGCCTCTTCTGTGTGCCCACTTTCGGCCCGGTATTTTCTCAATCCCGCCAAAGGGGGATCCTTGCCCCCTCCGGACTCTCAAGTGGAACAGAACTCCAGGTGTCGAAGATGGCCCTTGTTGCATCGGAATCCGCCTGGGAGCATTCAGTTCGCGGTCCGGTTTCCCCCTTTTGGCGGGACCAAGAAAATGTGCGGGCCTTCCGCTCGAAGCACACAGAAGAGACGGCAAACTTTTGCGTCTGAAATTCCATGCTCTGTGACGAAGAGCCCTTTTTACTTTGTATTCCGGGGAAAAACGCAGCTGCTGAAGAATCCGTCGGTACTTTCCCGATGACAGGGCCCGGCTCGAAAATGCAAGCCGTTCTCTCTGCCGCTGTGTTGCGATCTTGTGTTTTTTGGGCGCAGGTATGGGTGTTTCTTGAACAGGCTGGAAAATCCAGTGGTTTCCAGGAGGAATTCGGGGATAGGCCCCGGAAGGTCTGGAGAACTGCGGCACCAAGGAAGAACCGGTATGGGAAAATGGCGTTCGTTATTTGTGGACAACCAGGAGTCCGGCAACGCCCTAGCGGTTTTGCATTACCATCTCGGCGAGAGTTCGGCCCCGGTGGTCATTGTCTGTCATGGTTTCACTGGAAGCAAAGAAGGGGATGGCCGCCATCTTCGATTTGCCGAGTTTTTGGCCCAAAACGGCTGGCAAACAGTCCTGTTCGATTTCGCAGGCAACGGGCAAAGTGAAGGGGATTTTGCCTTCAGTTCTCTATCGACCCAGATAAGCGATCTGACAGCGGTCGTGGATTGGGTGCAGCTGTTCTCGCCGCGTCGCCTGGTATGTTTGGGGCGCAGCTTTGGCGGGACAACCGCAATCTGTCAGGCGGCGCGCGACCAGCGCGTTCAAGCTGTCTGCACCTGGGCGGCCCCTGCCCGGCTGCACCTGCTGTTCGACCGGTTCCGGGTCTCGGTGCACGGGGATCGCATCCGTTTACAGAGCGAGGCGGGGGCCATCGAAGTTGCGCACCAATTCTTTTCGGATTTTGAGCGGATAGACCCCTTGCAGGAGGTGGCTCGTTTGGCTCCGCGTCCCTACTGGTGCGTCCATGGCAAGGCGGATACGACTGTCCCGGTTGCGGACGGGCGACTTCTCTATGCTGCCGCCGGCTCACCCAAGGCGGCGTATTGGGTGGATCACGGCGATCACCAATTGCACGCGCAGCAGCAACAGGTCTGGGCACAAACCAGGTCCTGGTTCGACGCTTTGGAGAGGAGTGGGGGCTGACTGCCTCACGTTGTTGAGACCCGAGGGGGCATAGAGAAGGGCCGGCTTTCTATGGGCACGACCAGGGGCTGGTCGTCTTCCCCAGCCTTGCGGCTAGTGGTCCTCGGTGTCCGTGCCCCCTTTTTTTGCGGGGGAACTGCGCAAGAGGTCGACGACGTCGTAGAAGATGATGCCGAACAGCGTCGTCCAGCCTACGCCGTGGAAAAGGATCGAGCCCGTTGGGGACATGGTTTGGGCGATAGTATTGAGGATGGCTGAGATGAGAAAGACGGTGCTGGCGAGGATGAGGACTCCCAGGACGTGAGAGAAAAAGAGCATGACCGTGTTGCGTTGTTCTTTGTAGCTGACACTGAGCCAGATCTGGGTCAAAGTTGCCCAGACCACCGGGATGGCGACAAAAAAAAGCAGGAGATTGTTCTCTTTGGGCAAAGTGAAATCGAGATGAAACTCGAAATACCAAATGCCGATCACAGCGATAAGGATATCGCGAATAATGACAAAAGCCAGCATATCGGGTCCTGTTACTGGGGGCCGGGAAAAGAAAACGGTTTCCTGTCCCTGACCGTTTATGGGGTTCTGGCGGAGTCCCTGCGGGCAAAAGGGGCGCAGGAGTTGATCAGGGCCTCGCCGTACCGGCTTGTATATAAGGCTTTTTAGGAAAATTCAATTTACCGCTTTGAAGCGAAAGCGGTCAGGCAGGATAAAAAAAGCCCGAAGCAAGCCAGAAACTGGCGTGTCGGGCTTTTCAGGATAGTGCTGCTATTCCAAGGCGGCGTGCAGTTTTGAGACCAATGGTGTCGGCTGGAATGGGCGGATTCTGCCCACACCTGGGGCCACATTGAAAAGTAAAGTGCTCAGGGATATCTCCCGCAGCGGATCTGCGTCATGTCGTGGCCCTGCGCAAAAGATGGGGGACCATACTGATAAATGCCTGGATATCCAAAAGATCTCTGGGCTGGAGATCGATCAGTTGGCGGAACAGGGTCCGGGCCATCGCCTGGGCATCCGTGTAGGTCTGGTTGTTGAGTTCAACATGGTAGCGCAATCGGGTCTGGCTGCAGATTGCTGTTTTCTGGCAGGCAGCGGGCCGAATCAGAATATTCGTCCTGGGGTCGGCAAGAAAAGGAAAAATCGTTGCCACCGCCCATTTGTCGGCCTCAAGGCTTTCGAGTGTGGTGCAGAAATCGCTGAAAGCCGTGTTCTCATCTCGGTCACTGAAGGCGACGTCGAACACACCGCAGGCGAATCGCAAACATCCTTCCTGGGATTGGATGGCCTGTCTGGCACTGGCTTTTTCCTTAGGAAACAACAGCGGAGTTTGGGCGAGAAAGGTATCGAACCGGGTGCGCAGTTCGCCTACGGCTTCATCATGGAGCAGGCGCATGAGTTGGGGTTTGGACAGGACACCCAAAAAGCGGTGCTGGTCCTGAAGACGGGGATTGCGCTGCGTTTCCTGATAGCGCTGGTCGCGAAACCCTTTGGGAAAAATTCGCCGAAACGTTTGCAGGCACATTTGCAATCGGGGAGGAATCGTCGGCGGCTTCTGGTTGGATTCAAGCAGAAAGCTGGTAATATGCTCTTCAGCCTGCTCGGTGCTGACTTTTTGCAACGGAGCGGATTCCATTTTCAGCCGTTTATGGCCAGCTTGGGAGAACTGGATGTCGACATACCCGTTGGGCGAAGTCTGTAAAACTTTCCCCAGCCCCCAACCTGGAACCTTGGTGTGGCGGACATGGTCGTTTTTCTGAAGCTGCATGACATGACTCCTTGCCTGGATAAAGCGATGGAATGCTGCAAAACGTTGAACTTCCCCCTACCACCCTTACAGGGTTGTGGCAATATTTTCAGGAAAATGAGTTAGATACCTAGTTTCGTACCCAGTGGGTATGGAACTGGGTATTTGTTTTGTGCCAAAATACGATTTTTATATGCCTGATTGACATATAAAAAGGAAAAACAGGCGCATATCATCGTCTGCAGACGCTGGACTCAGTGGGTTTTCAGCCAGGAAAAAGCGTGTGAGCAGGCGTCCGGCGGAGTTCAAGGCCAGGCGCCCTGTTGTGGATCCCGGTGTGCCCTTCAGGGACCACGACGTGAAATCGGATGGTGTACCGATTTTCCGTGGTTTTTGGCGCTAGTGTGCGGCGGCAGGACGAAGGGAAATCTCGGACCAGACGATGATGCCGGTGACCAGCGGACCTTTGAATGCAAACTCAAAGGCGAATTAGCGTGCGAGCGATGCAGGTCAGCACTTTGCTGTTGCTACGCTGAGGCCAAGGCGGGGTGTCCGTAGCGGGGGGCTGTAGAAAATGGTTCTGGATGGAAGCAAAGAAGACAAGAAAACGGCTTGGCAACCGGCTATAAAGCGCGTACGCACGGGGAGAATTGAAAGGGAAGATCAGAGCTAGGATGCAAAGTGTCCTTCATCTTCACTGCAAAGTGGGCCTGGATACAGGCATTTTGAGCTTTACAGCACGCTAGCCGAGACTGGATCCAAAATCTTGGATCCGCTATACTCCTCTGAGCCGTGAAGGACAATACCTGGCGCCTCAATTGTAGCCGGTCTCAATGGGCACACTCGCTGCATGCTAGCAAAGAGGATTTGCATATGAGTACGCAAGAACCGATCCGTATTCTCCTCGCAGAAGATCATGTGGTCTCACGGGAGGGATTTCGGGTTCTCTTGGAACAGGATCCGCAACTGCGTATTGTTTGCGAGGCCAATAACGGTGAAGAGGCCGTTGCCTTGTATGAAGCCTTTCGGCCGGATATCGCTCTGCTTGATCTGGCCATGCCGGAGATTGATGGTCTGGAGGCCATTAAACAGATCAAATCCCTTGATGCCCAGTCGCGGATTATCATCCTCACTGGCGATGAGGACTTGGGACAGGTCTGGGTGGCGCTGGATTTCGGTGCCTGCGGGTTTTTGTCCAAAGAAATTGACCACCATGCCCTGCGCTGGCAGATCAAGCTCGCTGCGCGGGGTTTCCCTGTCTTTTCCCCCGGGATTCTGGAATGTTTCATCCAGGTCTATAAGGAGAAATACGCCCCGCTCAAGCAGGTCAGCCAGGAACTTATGGAATTGACCAAGCGTGAACGGGAGGTTTTAGTGTATATTTTACGCCGGTACAGTTCCCGTCAAATCGGGGCCAACATGGGATTGAGTTCGCGGACCGTGGAAAAGCACTGGCGGAATTGTCTGCGAAAACTGGGATGTACGAGCCGCGAAGAACTCTTTTCCCTGGCCACGGCTCGTGGATTCTGGGGACTGCCCGTCTGATCCTGTCGCATGTCTTGACCACGCCTTTTGCCTTTCTTTCTATCCGCCCCTTCTGAAAATCCAAACGCCCCAACCTGCCGTATCGTGCCCCCATTCACACATGGCCCCAGTTTTTGGGGCTGGACACCTTTGCCTCCGTTCCTCTTCAGGTTCGTCTTGCCTTGCAACGCGTTCGTTTGGCACAGTGGTTTCAGAGTCTGTGGAGAATTCCACGATGCAGCACCATTGGAGGTTGGAGGTATGCAAATCAAACCCCTGCAGGCAGATGAAGTGTCCTGTCCATGTACAAAAGCCCATTTTGCGTTCGCCAGCACCGAAGAGGTTCTGCCCCTGAATGAAAAGGGGCATGCCCTGGGACAGCCGAGGGCCCAGGCTGCTTTGGAGTTCGGGACTCACATCCGGCGCCACGGGTACAATATTTTTGCCCATGGCGCCCCTGGAAGCGGCCGGCATAGTCTGGTCCGGCAGATGCTCAGACAGCAGGCGGCCACCGAGGAAGTGGGGCACGACTGGTGTTACGTCAATAATTTCGACGACCAGACCAGCCCGGCAGCCCTGTGTCTGCCACCGGGCCTTGGCCGTTCTCTGGCGGAGGATATGGATCGTCTCATTGACGAAGTACGCAATGCCCTCAAGTCCGCTTTTGAAAGTGAAGAATACCAAAATCGGATGCAGTCCCTGGAGCAGGAGCTCAAAGACAAGCAGAACACCATTATCCAGGAATTGCAGGAAAAGGCCCAGGAAAAAGGGTTGCGTCTCATCCGAACTCCCTCGGGTTTGGCTTTTGCTGCTGTCCGCGATGGGGAAGTCCTGCCCCGGGAGGAGTTCCAGAAGCTTTCAGAAGAAGAACGGAAAAAGATCGAGCAGGATATCCAGGAATTGCAGCAAGAATCCCATCGGCAATTCCAGAAATTGCCGGGATATGAGCGTCGAGTCCGGGAAAAAATGCGATCGTTAAGCCGTGAAATGGCAGATTACGCCATCGGGACATTGTTGGAGGAAATGCGCGAGAAGTATGGTCATCTCGACGATGTACTTGAGCATATCAATGCGGTGCAAAAGGATATTGTCGATAGTGTCCCGCGCATCCTCAATCCCGAGGGCGATGACCAGCAGGGCGACCAGTTTTGGAGCGAGCGCCAGGAGTCCATGACCTCACCGGCAGTCCGGCGCTACCGCATTAATGTTCTGGTCGATCGTAGCGACCATGCCAACGCCCCGGTCGTCTATGAGGACAATCCCTCCTTGAGTAACCTTTTAGGGCGCGTGGAGCACCAATCGCAGATGGGCACCCTGGTGACGGATTTCAATCTTATCAGGGCCGGCGCCCTGCACCGGGCCAACGGGGGGTACCTCATTCTGGACGCTGAGAAGCTTCTGACCCATCCGGGTGCCTGGGAAGCGTTGAAACGGGCCTTGCAATCCTCAGAAATCAAATTGGAAAGCCTGGCCCAGATGTACAGCCTCATCAGCACGGTTTCACTCGAGCCACAGCCTGTTCCACTGGATGTCAAAGTTGTGCTGGTCGGCAGTCCGTTTGTTCACGCGCTCTTGCAGTACTATGATCCTGAATTTGATACGCTTTTCAAGGTCGCTGCTGATTTTGCCCCGGATATGGACCGCACCGCGAATCAAGAAGGATTTGCCCGCCTGGTGTCTGGCTTTGTGCATAAACACAGTCTCCACCATTTCACGGCCAGCGGCGTGGCCCGCCTGTTTGAATACAGTCTGCGGCTTGCCGGGGACCGTGAAAAACTGTCTGCCAATGTCCGGCAACTCGAGGATATGGCCGTGGAGGCCGATTATTTTGCTGGCCAAAAGGGAGAGGCATTGGTCCGGTCCGAGGAAGTCCAGCGGGCCATTGATGAACGCCAATTCCGCTCCGACCGTATCCGGGAGCGCCTGCAAGAGGAAATCTTTCGCGAGACTTTGCTCATTGCCACACAAGGATCCCAGGCCGGTCAGATTAACGGGTTGTCTGTCTACCAGGTCGGGGGATTGTCCTTTGGCCGTCCTAGCCGCATTACGGCCCGTATCCGGTTGGGGCGCGGGGAGGTGGTCGATATCGAGCGCGAATCGAAACTCAGTGGGCCCCTGCATTCCAAAGGAGTCCTCATCCTGACCGGTTTTTTGAGCGGCCGCTTCGGTGTTCATCAGCCTCTCTCCTTGAGCGCGAGTCTCGTCTTTGAACAATCCTACGGCGGTGTGGATGGCGATTCCGCCTCGTCGGCTGAACTCTATGCCCTGCTGTCGGCAATTGCCGGTGTCCCCTTGCGACAGGACCTCGCTGTGACCGGGGCGGTCGATCAGCACGGCCAGATTCAGGCGATCGGCGGAGTCAACGAGAAAATCGAAGGATTTTATGATATTTGCCAACAACGCGGATTAACAGGCCAGCAAGGAGTTTTGATTCCCGCCTCCAACCGCAAGCACTTGGTTTTACGCGGCGATGTCGTTGAGGCGGTACGCCAGGGAGGCTTTTCCATCTACCCGATCCGGACCGTTGATGAGGGCATAGAACTTTTGACCGGCATGGAGGCCGGAAGTCTGGATTCCCAGGGAAACAGCCCTTCGGGCAGTTTCAACGCCCTGGTCATGGATCGTTTGAAAACGCTCGCCGCCCGCCGACAGGCGTTCGTTGCTTCAGCACCGGACGACAGGGGGGATGGCCATGGCGAATAAGACGGCCTCAATTCGACGCATTCTCGTGCCCCTGGATACATCCCCTCTTAGCCGCCATGCTCTCAAAACAGCCATACTCCTGGCCCAGCAAACGGGTGCGGAGGTGTTCGGTCTCTTTGTGGAAGATATGGATTTGCTGCTTTGGGCCGAATTGCCCTGTGCCGCAGAGGTTGACGCCTATTCTCTTTCTGTGCGTACCGTTGAGCGAACGTCATTGGAGCGACAGTTGCGGGCCCAGGCGGGATATTTGCGCCGGATCATGGGCCAAATGGCGCAGGAGGCGAACGTTCCCTGGCATTTTGAGGTGGTCCGGGGGAGTGTGGCGCAGGAGGTGCTCGGAGCCAGTTTGCGTGCCGATTTGACGGTCCTGGGCAAAGGGCGCACTGTAATGTCCCCACAGGGGCGTCTTGGCTCAACTGTGCGAAAGGTCATAGCTCAGGGGACCTGCGCCACGCTGATACTCGAGTATGTCGGCAAACCATTGGATCCGGTTCTGGTGATCTATACGGGATCTCCGCTGTCCAAACAGGCTCTGCATATGGCGCGCTGGCTGATGCATGATCAAAAACGGCGCCTGAAAGTGCTCGTTCCTGCAGAGCAAAATGCGACAATGGAGCCTCGCCGCCAGGAAATCCACGGCCTTATGGCGGATGTAACGGACCGGATCCAGCTGCAATCGTTTCCCGTGCGCAGTATCGAAGCCTTTGTCCATCTTTTGCAGGAAGAAGGACGAGGGCCCTTGGTGTTGCCGTGTGATGAATACTGGCTTGGCCCTCAATTGGAGGGCCTGGTTTCCCGTCTGCCCAACCCGATTCTTTTGGTCCGACAAGCGGATCCAGCTCCTGAGATCAGGTGATCTTTCGAAAAAAGGGCGGCGCAGGAAGGTATTTTTTTATGACGCTTTCTGTGTTTTCTGAGCGGGCCGCGAGGTATGGTGGTGAGGATATACGCCCGTATCACAAGGGCGGTGGCCAAAAGCAGGAGAGGACTTTGGTCGGTAGCGAAGTGTCTCGAAGGAGACAAAGAGGAAAGAGCCCATGAAACATATTTTGCTTGTTATCGCAGAGAACGGCCTGGCGACGACTTTGCAAGAGGCGCTGCAGGACCATTTCGGGGGCGAGGTCCATGTGGCAGAGTCATTGCAAACAGCCAGGACCGCCTTGCAGTGGTGTTCGTATTCTCTGGTCTTGACCGATCTCCGACTTCCAGACGCGCCCCATGGTGAGTGCATCGATGCTCTTTTACAGACAGGCGTTCCGATCATCGTGCTGACCTCTGATCTTTCCAGCGAGGGCCGTCAGGAATTGCTGGACAAAGGGATTGTCGACTACATTTTCAAAGACGAACCTCAGGTCATCAGCGACGTCATTCAGGCCATTGAGCGCACTGATAAAAACAGGGAGACCGCCATTCTGGTTGTGGACGCCAACCCGGAATCCCTGGCCAGCATTACCCTTTGTCTGCAGCGGTACTTGTTCGCAGTTCAGGGGGCCACGACCGGGACGCAGGCGTTACAACTTTTCGATGCCCGCACAGACGTCAAGGTAGTGATTGTCGAGGCTGATTTGCCGGATATGGATGGAATGGCCCTGTGCTCCAGATTGCGGAAGCGTAAGGCACGCAACGAGCTTGCGATCATAGGGGTCTCCGCGGCCCAGGAAGGGTCCCTTTCGGCGCGTTTTTTGAAAAAGGGCGCCAATGATTTTTTGACCAAACCTTTTCAGCGTGAAGAACTTTACGCACGATTGCTCCAAAATCTTGATACCTTGGAGGTCATCGCCAAAAAAGAGCAACTTTTGCGGACGATCCAGAAAATGAATCAACGTATGCAGCGAGATCTCGAGGCTGCTGCTGAAGTTCAACAACGTTTATTGCCCTATAGTCTTCCGGAGATACCTGGAATAAAAACTAATTGGTATTTCCAACCTTGTGAGCAATTAGCTGGGGACGCATTAGGGGTATTCAAAATCGATGCGGAGCACCTCGGATTGTATGTGCTCGACGTCAGCGGCCATGGTGTCCCTGCGGCTTTGCTGGCCGTATCTGCAGTACAGACGCTGCAATTGCATGCCACATCTCCAGAAAGTTCATCAGGAAGCTGTAATTCCATACTTCATACTCCACAACAAGTCATGGAGTTGTTGGATAGAGAATTCCCCCTGGAGCGTTTCGATAAATTTTTGACTATTGTTTATGGGGTGCTCAATACAAATAGCGGATGTCTTCAGTACAGTGTGGCCGGACATCCTCCTCCTTTTCTCGTCCATCGGGACGGATATACCGAGGTCTTGGATACCGGGGGATCTTTTGTCGGCCTGGGCGGGGCGATTCCCTTTGAGTCGCGCACTGTATGCCTCCAGCCCGGGGACAAGGTGGTTTTCTATTCCGACGGCGTGACAGAAATGGTTAATGAAAACGGGGAAGAATACGGCTTGCAACGTTTGAAGCAAATGCTGGAAACCCACGGCAGGGACTCCGTAGATGAGTGTATTGAAACAGTACGGCGCTCTCTTGACGAATTCGGACGGCGGCGCGTTCCACGCGATGATATATCGCTGCTTTGTGTTGGCCGGGCGGTCCTGGGGGCCTCTTCAAAGGCAAGCGGTTCTTTGCGGTAGCGCGGTGCCTGGAAAGCGGGCCTCAGAGCTTCAGGATGGCACGCCGTAACGGGGGCAGATGTCGTACAGGGGGCACTGGCTGCACAAGGGGGAACGTGCTTTGCACACCTCCCGGCCGAAAAGAACGAGATAGTGATTGAGCGCTCCCCATTGGTTTTGGGGGAAAAGCGGCATCAAATCCTGTTCGATGTGGTTGGGGTCTTTCGCGTCCGTCAAGCCGAGACGGTTGGCCAACCGTTTGACATGGGTGTCGACAGCAATGCCCTCATTGTGCCCAAAGGCATTGGAGAGAACGATATTGGCGGTTTTCCTCGCGACTCCCGGCAGGGCCAACAATTGGGACATCGTGTCCGGAACCTGCCCCTCGTGCTCCTTGACAATCCTCTGCGCTGTTGCAAGAAGGTTTTTCGATTTATTGCGGAAAAAACCGGTACTGCGAATCGCCTGTTCCACCTCCTCTTGTTCGGCCTGCGCCAGGCTTTCAGGATCTGGCCAGCGGTGGAAAAAGCCCGGGGTGACGGCATTGACTCGCTGGTCAGTGCACTGGGCCGAGAGGACGGTGGCCACCAGCAATTCCCACGGCGATTGCCATTGGAGGGCCGAGGCCGGTCGGGGATACCGTTGCGCGAGACGTTCGAGAACAATTCCGGCACGGTGCATTCGTTGCATTGCGACAACTCCGGTTGATCGTGATGGGACAGCGGGTCATGGCTATAGCCCGCCCCGGGCTGGGAATCAACCATTGCGCAGGCTCCGGTTGTATCTTCATCTTTAAGCGCGAATGAGGCAGGTTGCATGCAGAAACTGGCAATAGGAATCACTTTTCTTGTTTCGTTGGCGGTCTTGGGCGCCTATGGATGGGCCACCGAGCCGGACGGCAAGCAGCTGATCCAGTCACGCTGCACGGTGTGCCACAGCCAAGCGCGGATTGAGCGTGGCCTGCGCAGCAAATCCCCTGAACAATGGCGCCAGACAGTCAACAGGATGATCAGCCACGGAGCGGAACTGAGCACCCCTGAAAAACAGGCCGTTTTAGACTTTTTGGCCAATTCCGATTCGTTTTAGTCACACAGGGCCTGCACTTGCTTCTTGCCGGTGGTGGAGACCTGCTGATTGTGGGACCTGCGGCGTGAGGAGATTTCCCTATGAGCATGGCTTTCGTTTATATCACAACCCGGGACAGGGAAGAGGCGGCTCGCATTGCCCGAGTTTTGCTGCAGGAACGTCTTGTAGCCTGCGTCAACGTCCTCGGGGAAGTGGATTCGTATTTTTCCTGGCAGGGCCAAGTGCAAAATGAAGGTGAAGTCGTTTGTTTTGCCAAGACGCGTGAGACGTTAGTCCCCGAAGTGACTGAAACCGTGCAGAATATCCACAGTTATAGCTGCCCCTGTGTTGTCGCTTTGCCCATAGCGGGCGGCAATCCGGAGTTTTTGGCCTGGATTGAGGATTCCACCCGCAACCCAGGCCCTTCGCAAGAACCAAAGGAATACCTATGATTGATGTGCGTCCTGAAAATTTGGAAAAATACCTCAAAGCCACCCTGGGCCCGGACGTCCAACTCCAGGGCATCGGCGAAATCGGCTCGCTGGACGAGCAGGGCATGAAGGATTTCGGGTACGGCAAACCGCTTTTGGTAACGTATACCCAGGATGGCCAGGAGCAGCAGGCCGTGCTCTCGGCCATGCGCGGAGATCGCTATGGTCACCAATTTTATTGGGACCGTGCGGCTATCCTCATGTTCCAATACGACGCCGGCGGCCGTTTGGAGAAACACGCCCAACCACTTGGGCTGGGATATATCGATGGTCGGGGCCAGCTTGTCCCGGTTCAGGAACCCCAGGAGTTCTTTATCCTTAATGAAAAGGTGCCTGGGGAAGATTATTTTCATGACCTGGAGCGGATTCGCGCTGGCGAGTTTCGCGAGGCGGACGCAGAGATGGCCGCCTCCTTTGCTCGCTGGTTGGCCCGGGTGCATGGGGAAAAACGGGACGATCACGATCTCTATCTGCGCCGCGTCCGGCAACTGATCGGCGATTCTGAATGCATCTGGGGCTTGATTGACACCTATCCCTATCCGTATGCGGAATTTCCGCCGCAACGGTTTCAGGCCCTGGAAAAGAAGTTGATCGAGTGGCGCTGGAAACTCAGGGAGTATTCCCACCGCCTCTCGGCCACCCACGGCGATTTTCATCCCTGGAATGTCCTGGTCCGTCCCGATGGGGATTTTGCCGTCTTGGACCGGAGCCGAGGGGAATGGGGGGAGCCCGCCGACGACGTCTCGACTATGAGCTGCAATTACCTGCTCTACGGCTTGTACCACGGCAAGCGGCTTGAAGGCGATTTTGAACGGCTGTACATGCGGTTTTGGGAAGAGTATCTCGAAGCCAGCGGCGACGAGGAGATCCTGGACGTGATCGGCCCTTTTTATGTCTTCAGAGGTTTGGTCATTGCCAACCCGGAATGGTATCCGAACCATCCGCCCGAGGTCCGGCGGGGGTTACTCCGGTTCTTGGAGAATGTGCTCGAGACCGACCGCTTTGACTATCGTAACATCAATAAATACATGGCCTAGCTCCGGGAGCCAACCGGGAAGCCGTCTTTCTGCTTCCCGCCTACATCGATACCTGATTGAAGGGCCGCAATCGTTTTCTGGATTGCGGCCCTTCAACGTTTTCGGAAGTCAGCGTCTTTCGTGCGCGGCTGTAGAGGTGGTCCAGGTGCTCGTCTGGACTGAAAGCGGTGGCATTTCTCCAGGCATCGCCCAATCGGTTGTACGATATGGTCAGCAGTACGGTGAAGGTGAAAATGGGTGGGGCCCGGAGGCGTTGCACTGGAGCGGAGAGCCGGGTCGTGGATTGGGAAATTTGTGCCACAGCCGGTTCGTCGAAAGGCGGATCCCTGTGGGCCCTGCGGCCTGAAAGGGGCCTTGAGCCAATTGGCAGCTTGCAGCCAAACCCCTTTTGGCCTACTTTCAGTCCTCCTGGACGTGGGTAACGCCCGGGAAACAGGTGATTTTTTGTGACACACCTGTTAAAAAAGCCTTGTCTGGAAGTTGTGCGTTTTCGACCTGTTGCAGCTTAAAGGAAGACCAGTTTTGTCGCCAACACCACCCAATGTCCTTTCCTTGATCGGCAAGACCCCTCTGGTTCCTGTCCATCGCCTGAATCCCTATCCCAGTGTCTGTATTGAGGCCAAGCTGGAAAAGCTCAATCCTGGCGGTTCGGTCAAAGACCGCGTGGCGCTGGCCATGGTCGAGGCAGCGGAACGCAGTGGGCAATTGACGCCAGGCAAGACCCTTATTGAAGCGACCTCCGGCAATACCGGAATAGGGTTGGCCATGGTCTGTGCGGTCAAAGGGTACACCCTGCGGCTGTTGATGCCCGAATCGGCTTCAGAAGAGCGTCGTCGTATCCTGCGGGCCTATGGAGCGCAAATCCAATTGACGCCCGGTCACCTCGGTACCGATGGCGCGATTGAAGAGGCCTATCGCATGGCCCGGGAAGAGCCCGAGTTCTATGTCCTGATGGACCAGTTCAACAATCCAGCGTCGATTGCCGCCCATTATGAGACCACGGCCCCGGAAATCTGGGAGCAGACCGCAGGGGAGGTAACCCATGTGGTCGTGGCTTTGGGAACCAGCGGGACAGCCATGGGGCTCAGCCAGCGGCTCAAGGAATACAACCCGGCCGTGGAGGTTGTTGGTGTGGAACCCTATGCGGGGCACAAGATCCAGGGCCTGAAGAATATGCAGGAGTCCTATCCGCCCGGAATTTATGAGCGGAACCAACTGGATCGTATTGTGCGGGTCGATGACGAACAGGCTTTTGGTTTGTGCCGGGCATTGGCTCAAAAAGAAGGCATTTTTGCCGGCCTGAGTTCCGGTGCGGCCTTGGCAGGCGCACTGACCCTGGCCGCTGAGATCCCCTCAGGGCGAATTGTTATCATCTTTCCGGATGGTGGAGAGCGGTACCTGAGCACTCCCGTCTTTGATCCTCCGGCCAAGCAGGGCATGCGCCTTTTGGACCTGCAAAGCGGTGAGAAGCGGCATATATTTGTCCAGAAAAACGCCCTGGGAGTCTTCACGCCCGGGCCCGGCCCCGAGGAATTGGAGCAGCCGGAGCTCTGGCGCCGTCTGGTCTGGGCGGACATCCTGGTTCGCTATCTCCGGCACAAGGATTTCGAGGTGCACGGGGTGGTCGGCCTTGCAGACTGGGATGAACACCTTTCCCATCTGGCTGAACAGCAAGGCTGCAATTTGCAGGAAATGCGAGGGGCCATGCTCGATCGGGCCGAGGCTTTGCTGCGCCGGCTCGGGTTGGAAACTGGCTGGCATTGTCAGGCGGCAAGCCAGTGCCGCGAGACCCAATTGGCGCTGTGCCGTGAACTGGTCCGTAAGGGGCTGGGGTATGAAAAATTGCGCTCGGTCTATTATGACGTCGGCCGTGACACCGATTACGGGGTCTTACGACGTACCGATCTGGCGAAGCTCTCCCTGGGAAAAACTGTGGATCTCGACCGCTATGCCAAAGATAATCCCCGGGATTTTACATTGTTGAAACGGACCAACCTCGCCGATCTCAAGCGGGGGGATTTCTGGAAGACAGAATGGGGCAATGTCCGGCCGAGCTGGTATCTGCAAATGGCCGCCGCGGCCTTGGCAGAGGGTATCGCCATGGATGTGGTCTTGGCCGGGCGAGCCCACCATTTTCCGCATATGGAAAACCTCCGGGCTCTCTGGGCGGTTCGCAATGCCCTGCCTCAGGTCTGGCTCATGACCCAGGCGGTGGAAGGAGAGGCCATCGTCCCTGATATCGAAACGGCCAGCGAACGGCTCGGCGGCATGCATGCTTTGCGTTTGTGGTTGCTCTCTGGCGGGTATCGCAAACCCCTGCACTCCTCTGAGGACAACGCGACCATGTGGCGCCGCAATTGGGAGAGGCTACAGGAAAGCGTGGCTACGCTGCATGTCGCCCGCGGCGAGGGTGGACAGGTGGATCCGGGCTTTGAGCAGACGCTCTACGATGTCAAGACAATGTTCTGGGACCAATTGGAAGACGACTTGGATCTCCAGCATTTTTGGCCTGTACTCTGGAGTTTATGCCGAACGATCCTCAAAAAGGCCTCCCAGGGCCGACTGGCTCCGGTCGAGGCCGCTCGAGGCTGGAAACTTGTGACGGATCTGGACACGATTCTCGGCGTGGTCGATTGGCATACACTGCCCTTACGTCAGGATCAGTGGCCTGAGGGGGTTCGGGATCGGATCGCATTGCGCGAACAGGCCCGGCGCGATCGGGATTTTGCCCGGGCCGATCTCCTGCGTCAGGAAATCGTCGCCAAAGGGTACCGGCTTGAAGACACCCCCCAAGGGCCGCGAGTATTTCCGGCTTGAAGCAGGGGCTTTGCAGGCCGTTGATACTCTCTCGATGGGAGCAAAGCTGCCACCTGTTCATACTCTTGGGGTCGAATACCTGCGCTGCGATCTTGAATTTTTGTTGGCTTGCCCTTGAGATTTCTCAACAGGCAGTTAGCCCAGGGATCACGAATGCTCGTCGGGCGATGGGTGTGCAAGCGGTGTCCCCATGGTTCAAAAGAGCAAAGGCCCTGTCTGGAATTGTTCAGGCAGGGCCTTTGCTCTTTGGCGTCTGCGGCGTATCACCGGGCCTGTGAGGTGGAGATTATTTTTTTCCTGAGATCCGTTTGACGTCGATCCCGTATTTTTTGACCTTGTAATTGATGATCCGGTAGCTGGCGCGCAGATTGCGGGCCGCCTGGAGCATATTTCCTTTGGTTTTTTTCAGCGCCTCGACCAGGAGTTCCTGTTCGAAACGGGCCACAGCCTCGCCGAAGGAGAGATCGGTGTCCGTGGCCGAACTCTCAGCGGTCTGCAATGACGGCGGCAGATGGTAGGTCCGGATAACATCTTCGTTGCATAACAAAACAGCGCGTTCAATGCAGTTGCGCAATTCCCTGACGTTTCCCGGCCAATGGTATTGGACGAGGAGATCGATAGCCGGTGAGGAGACCCGCTTGATACTTTTTTGGTACTCCCGGGCGAAATAGGACAGGAAATGTTCGGTCAAAGGGATGATATCGTCGCGGCGCTCGCGCAGGGAGGGGATGAAAACCGGAAAAACATTGATCCGGTAATACAGATCCTCGCGAAAGCTGCCATCTTCAAGGAGCATTTCCAGAGGACGGTGGGTGGCGCAAACGAGGCGGACATCGACCTTGATGGGGCGTTCGCTGCCCAGGCGCTGGATTTCGCCCTCCTGGATGGCCCGCAGGAGTTTGGCCTGGGCCTCGGCACTGAGCTCGCCGATCTCATCCAGAAAAAGCGTCCCTTCATGGGCCATTTCAAAGCGGCCTTTTTTGGCGCTGACCGCCCCGGTAAAGGCCCCTTTTTCGTGACCGAACAATTCGCTTTCCAACAGGTCTGCAGGAAGCGCAGCGCAGTTGAGCTTGATGCAGGGCTTGTCACGGCGGGGGCTGGCGCGGTGGATGGCCTCAGCCAGGAGTTCTTTCCCGGTCCCGGATTCGCCGCGCAGTAAGACCGTGGCCCGGCTCGGTGCGACCTGATAGATCTGTTGCAGGACCATGCCCATGGTCTTGGAGAAGGCGATGATCTCTTCGGTGTCGACCTGGAGCAAATCGCCGTCCTGGTGCAAAAGTCCGAGGCGTTGCCATTGTTCGCGCCGGGCGAGTTCGTCCTGGAGATGGGCGGCCTGCCGGGCGATAATCCCGGCCAAGGTTTCCAGAAACCGGCAGTGCTCTTCGAGCTTTTCCTTGGGAGCGGTGGCCAGGTCAGCGCTCAAGACACCGATGGTCTCCTGGCTTTTGCCCTCTTCGGCAGAGCTTGGCAACAAAATGGGCACACAGATAAAGGCGCACGCGGCCAGTTCGTCCGGAGGACGGCCAAAGGCGCGGTTCAGGAATTCGGGGTTGTCCGCCATGCGCGGAATAATAGACGGTGACCCCGAGGCCAGTACCTGGCCGGAAATACCCTGGCCCGGAGCGTAGCGCACGTCCGCAGCTGCGTCGTCTCCGTAGTTGAGATGGAATTGCAGGGTTGCGGTCTGGGGGTCGAAGATGGCCAGAGAGAGCCGTTCGTACCCGTGGTTGGCGGCAATGATATCCAAAAGCCGTTGCAAACCGGTTTGCAACGGGCTTTGGGGATCGAGTTCGCTCAAAACCTGCTTGAGGGTATTGAGAAACGGCATGCACTCGGTCATGGTCAGGCCGCCCCTGCTTGGCGCCCGAGGTGCGCGGCAGCGATGTTGATGTCCACAATGGCAGGTTTGAGGTAGGACCGGATACTCCGTTCCAGGGCGTCGAAACCAAAGGGGAGCACCCCGGCCCCAAAAAGGGCGCCAAGAAGGACCATGTTCGCCGTCAAAACACTGCCAGCCTGTCGTGCCAGCGCAAAACAGGGCAAAAAGGTTACCGTGTCTGCACAAGCGCGGATTTTGGTCTCCATATCCGCGGTTTCCGGATACTGTTCCCGGCCCAGCGCCACTCCGGGCGGCGGAAGGATGTCTTGATTGGAGAAAATGGTGCCTGTCTCGTGGAGATACGGCAAGGCCCGTAAGGTCTCGAGGGGTTCGAAACCGAGCAAAATGTCGGCTTCGCCGTGATCGATACGCGGACTGGCATAGCCTCCGATAAGCACGGTGGATTCAACTACGCCCCCGCGCTGAGCCATGCCGTGGATCTCTCCCGAAGTGACAGGGGCGCCCTCGTCCAGGGCGGTGCGGGCCAAAAGGGTCGTGGCCGTCAAGGTTCCCTGCCCGCCGACTCCAGCCAGAAATATACGTGCCTTATCCATTATCGCTCCTTTTCCGAGCTTTGATATCAGGGCAAATCTGAACGCAGAGCATGCACCCCGTGCACTGGTCTTCGCTGATGGTCACCTGTCCTTCGGAGATGGTGAAGGCGGGACAGGCCACTTGTTCGGCGCACTGGAGCACTTCCTGACCCTGTTGGGCTACATACGCCACTTGCGGGGCCTTTTTCTTCAGCACTCGTTTGGCAAAAAGCGCACATGGATCCTTGGCGATGAGCACTCGGACACCCGACATGGCCTTGAGTTCCTGCAATGCCTCAAGAGTGGCCTTGTGGTTGAACGGTTTGACAGTCTTGATCTGACTGACACCGCAACCACGGACGATCTGCTCAATGTCCACTTTGTTTGCATTTTCGCCAAGAGCGGTCTGGTCAACCCCTGGGTGGGGCTGGTGGCCGGTCATGGCTGTGGTACGGTTGTCGAGGACCACAACCAGGATGTCGTGGTCGTTATAGACCGCATTGACCAATCCGGTAATGCCGGAGTGGAAGAACGTGGAGTCGCCGATGAAAGCGACAACGTCCCGCCCCGTGGCCGCGGCCATGCCGGACCCTCCGGAAACCGAAGATCCCATGCAGAACAAAAAGTCCGCAGCCTTGAGCGGGGGCAGGATGCCCAGGGTGTAGCAGCCGATATCTGAGGAATAAATAGCCTCGTCACCGAAAACCTGGCGCACGGCGTAATAGGTTGCCCGGTGGGAACACCCGGCGCACAGGTTGGGCGGTCGATTGGGAAGTCCTTCCTGGCCTTGGCAGGCCGGTGCAGAGGGCGGGGTGCCTGCCACTGCCTGGGCCAGGGCGTGAGCGACTGTCCTGGTGGAAAATTCCCCGCAACGCGGCAGGAACTCGCTTTTCCCGATGATTTCCAGATCCAGCTGATGGCGTTGGGCCATTTCCCGAATGGCGCTTTCCACAAAAGGTTCCAGTTCCTCGACGACAACTACCTTGTCACGTCCCTGAATGAATTCCAGGAGCTGGTGCTGGGGCAGAGGATAGCTGACCTTGAGTTCCAGCAGGCTGAACTGGTCGGCCTGAGGCATGTCCAGCAAGGCGTCCTGGACATAGGCACGGCAGATGCTGCTGGCGATGATGCCCACAGGGCCTTGCCCGGAAACCGTATTCCACTCTTGATTCTGGATTTCCTCTTCGATGGAGGCGAGTTGGTGCAATAGCTTCGGGTGCCTGTCCCGAGCCACAGCTGGAATGGGCACAAAGCGCATGGGATTTTTTTCAAATTGGCCGGTCCGTTTGGCGGGCGGCAACGCGTCGAAGCGCACAGGGCCCCGGAGGTGGTTCACCCGGGTGGTCGTTCGAAGCATAACAGGCTGCTGCCATTTGGCCGAGAGCAGGAGGGCGTCACGGGTCATGTCTTTGGCTTCCTGAGCCGTTGACGGTTCAAAGCACGGCATCCCGGCCAGCCGGGCGTAGGCCCGATTATCCTGCTCATTCTGGCTGGAGTGGCAGCCCGGGTCGTCGGCGCTCAACAGGACCAGACCTCCCGGTGTGCCGATATAGGCCAGGGTCATCAAGGGATCGGCGGCCACATTGACCCCGACATGTTTCATGGTCACCAGAGTGGGGACGCCTCCCAGGGCAGCCCCTCCGCCGACTTCCAAGGCCACTTTTTCGTTGACTGAATATTCAAAGTGGAAGTTCCCCTCTGGAGAGACCCTGAACAAAGTGTCCGGGACTTCAGAGGATGGGGTGCCGGGATAACAGGTCACACAACCAACACCGGCCTCGAGGGCGCCGCGGGCTATGGCCTCGTTACCCAGCAAGAGGTGCGTTGTTCCCGGGGCATCGGCAAGCAAAGGATGTGGCATTGTTCTGTCCATTCGTGCTTGGAGTTGTGAGAAGTGAGGACCAACCAGCGGCAGTTGCTCATGCCGCTTCGAATTGCTGGTCTCCCCCACCCAGAACCAGAGGGAAGGAGGAGCCAGTGTTGCACTC